>DATHMN010000091.1:0-73412 GCA_035487135.1 Steroidobacteraceae bacterium
CAAATCAGCTGTCAGCTGTCTTTTGCCCCGGTATCCTCATCTCTAGCAAAGGGCCACGCGAGGCAAGATGAACGACCGAGCTCACCTGTTGATCGTCGACGATGACCGCGAGATTCGCGGCCTCTTGGCGCAGTACCTGGAGAAGCACGAGTTTCGTACCACAGCGGTGGCCGACGGCAAGGAGATGCGGCGCATCATGGAGCGCTCGCACGTCGACCTGGTGGTGCTCGACCTGATGCTGCCGGGCGAGGACGGGCTGGCACTGTGCCGCGAACTGCGCAGTCGCTCGCAGCTGCCGATCATCATGCTCACCGCGCGCGGCGAGGACGTGGACCGCATCATCGGACTTGAGCTCGGCGCCGATGACTACATCGCCAAGCCGTTCAATCCGCGCGAACTGCTTGGCCGCATCAAGGCGGTGTTGCGCCGCTCCGCGCACGCGCCGCGCGACCCGAGCCCGGAGAATGTGCGTGGGTTTTCTTTTGGCGGCTGGCGTCTGGATACCGTGACGCGCGCGCTCACCGATGCCACCGGCAAGGAGGTGCCCCTGAGCGGCGCCGAATACCGTCTGCTGGCGGTGCTGCTGGGCTCTGCCAACCGCGTCCTGACGCGCGCCCAGCTGACGGAGCTGCTGCGCGGGCGCGACGCCGACCCGTTCGATCGCAGCATCGACGTGCGAGTCAGCCGCTTGCGGCAGATTCTCGGCGACGACGCGCGGGCGCCGCAGATCATCAAGACCGTTTACGGCGAGGGCTACGTCATCGGCGTCAACGTCGTGAGCGACTGAAGGCGGCTGCCGATGCGGCTGTCGCTGTGGCCCCGCTCGCTGTTCGGCCGCCTGCTGGCGGCCTCGGTGGCTGCAGTGCTGGTGGCGCAGGCGGTCGCGCTCTGGCTCATCGCGCAGGAGCGCGAGCACTTTGTGCTGCAGGGGAGCGTGCGCGAGTGGACGCGCCGTATCGCCGAGACCACTCTGATGCTGCAGCCGATGGGCGCCGCGGAGCGCGCCGCAGCGGTCGCCGACCTGTCGAGCGTGAATGACTTCATGCGCCCAGCGCGCCCACCGCGCGCGCCGCGCGGTGCCTCGGAACCGCTGCCACGCCTGCCGCGCCCGGCCGATCGCGGTTTCGTGCGGCTGCCGCTGTTGTCCGACTTCGAGCAGACGCTGCGCGAGCAGCTGCGCGCCGCACTCGGGCCTGCCTACGGCGTCGAGGTCAGCCCGACGCCAAGCCCGCCGCCGGCGGCAATTGCAGTGCCGGTGCCGTTCTACGAGGCCCACGAACTGGCCGCCCACGAGGGCAGCATCGAGCGCTACGACGTCCAGGTACGCTTCGCCGACGGCGAGATCGTGACTTACCGCATCACGCGCATGGCCGGCGGCGCGCCGTTGCCGCGCAACCTGTTTTTGAACCTGGCGCTGCTGGTGCTGCTGCTGGTCATTGTGCTGTATCTGACTGCGCGCAATATCACCCGGCCGTTGTCGGAACTGTCACGCGCCGCGGACAGCGTCGGGCGCGATCTGCGCCCGGCGCAGCTGGCCGAACGTGGCGCGCGCGAGCTGCAGGATGCCGCGCGCGCCTTCAACACCATGCAGGACCGCCTGCGGCGCTACCTCGACAGTCGTTCGCGGGTGCTGGCGGCCATGTCGCACGACCTGAAGACGCCGCTCACGCGCTTGCGGCTGCAGGTCGAAACGCTCGATAACCCGCCGATGCAGGCGCGCATCGGCCGCGAGCTGGATGAGATGGAGGGGATGGTAAAGGAGGCGCTGTCGCTGTTTCGCGGCCTGGACGATGGCGAGCCCGCGAGCAGTGTCGACATCAATGCGCTGCTGGCCAAGATCCGTGACGAGTTCACCGACATGGGGGCGCAGGTCACGCTGAGCGGTCATGCACTGCGCGCCTTCACCGGCCGCGCGCAGGCCCTGAGGCGCTGCCTGACCAATCTGGTGGCGAATGCGGTCAAATTTGGCAGTCGTGCCGACATCGTCGTGGAGGACGGCGCGGACCTCCTGATCCGCGTGCGCGATGCCGGGCCGGGCATTCCGCCGGAAGAGCTGGAGCGGGTGTTCGAGCCGTTCTACCGCCTGGAGAGCTCACGCAACCGCGACAGTGGCGGCACCGGGCTCGGGCTGTCGATCGCGCGGGACATTGCCCAGGCACACGCTGGCACGCTGACGCTCGCCAATGTGGCAGGCGGCGGCCTGGAAGCGACGCTGCGCCTGCCGCGTCGGCCCTGATATGACAGCGCCGCTGAGCGTGACGTGAGCTGGTTCACGCGCCGTTCAGCACTTCACACTCGTTAACGATTGATCACCCCCGGGTGCGGGCGGCGACCCTACCCTAGTGTGCAAATGCGGGCCCCCGGACCCACCCCCGCAAGGAGACTTTGAATGAAAGCCACCGTCTTAGCGCTTGCGTTGATGTGTGCAGGCGCGGCGTTTGCGCAGAGCCCCCCGGCGGCACCGACTGCCGCGCAGCAGGCCGCGCGGCAGGCCGAGCACATGAATAACCTCGGCGTGCTGCTCGACCTTACCGATCAGCAGAAAACGCAGGTGCAGACCATTCTGCAGGCCGAGCACGCGCAGATGAAGGCCGCCTTCGATCAGGCCAAGTCCTCGGGTAGCAAGCCCGACTGGCAGCAGATGAAAGCGTTGCATCAGCAGGTCGAGCAGGAAACTCTGCAGAAACTCACCCCGGTGCTCTCGGCGCTGCAGCTGAAGAAGTTCCAGGTGCTGATGACCATGCACCATCCGCACTTCCACCACGGCCGCAAGACCGACGGCAGCTCCGCGACGCCGCCTGCGGCAAGCTGACAGCCCCCGCGGAAAGCGCCGGCAGGAGCACTCCTGCCGGCGCTTTTTCTTTGCGCGGCGGCGTGCGCTAGCGCGGCAGCGAGCGCAGCTGGAAGCGCCCGTCGGCGCAGTGCAGGTAGCTGCCCTGCTCGTACCAGGCACCCAGCACGATGCGCTGCGCTGCCTGGCCGTCCACCTCCAGATCGTGTACGCCGGGTCGGTGGGTGTGGCCGTGGATCATGCGGCGCACGCGCGTGGCGCGGAACGCCGCGGTCACCGCGCCGGCATTCACGTCCATGATGTAAGGCACGGTGCGCGCGGTATGACGTCGGCTGCCGGCGCGCACCTCGTGCGCCAGCGCCTCGCGTTGCGGGCGCGGCAGCGCGAGGAAGCGGCGCTGCCAGTCGGCCGCACGCACGATGCTGCGCAGTTCCTGGTAAGGGTGATCGTCGATGCACAGGGCATCGCCGTGGGTCAAAAGTACCGCCTCAGCGCCGAACTCGGCGATCACCGGGTCACTCAGCAGCTGGCAGCCGCTGCGCTCGCAGAAGCCGCTGCCGAGCAGGAAATCGCGGTTACCGTGCAGTACGAAGCAGGCGACGCCTGAGGCGGTGAGCGTGCGCAGCGCGGCACAGACGCGCTCGTTGTCAGGCTCGGCATCGTCATCGCCCACCCAGACTTCGAACAGGTCACCGAGAATGTAGAGCGCCTCGGCGCCCGCCGCCTCCGCGCGCAGGAACTTGAGGAACTGCTCGGTGGCTTCAGGCGCGCTCGCGTCCAGATGCACGTCCGAGACGATGAGGCGCGCCATCAGCTCACTTGGGCGAGAGGATGGTGTTCGGTGGCGGCGGGTTCACGGGGGTCGCGGTACTCGGCGCGATCGCGCCGCCCGCAGCGAGCAGCTCGATCTTCTCGATGATCACCGGCTTCAGTGGCGCATCGCTCTTCCACGGGCCAGTGGCGCCGGTGGGCGTCTCGCCGATGCGCTCGATCACGTCCATCCCTGAGACGATGCGGCCGAACACGGTATAGCCCCAGCGCGTCGGCACCGGATCGAGATCGGGGTTGTCGACCATGTCGACGTAGAACTGCGCATTGCCCGAGTGCGGCGGCTCACCGCGTGCCAGGCCGACCGCGCCGCGCTTGTTCTGCAGGCCGTTGCCGGACTCGTTGAAGATGGCGTCGTGGGTCGGTTTGAGCTTCAAGGTGGTGGCGTCGTGGCCGCCGCCCTGGATGACGAAGTTGGCGATCACACGGTGAATCAGCGTGTTGGTATAAAAGCCCTCGCGTACGTAGCGCAGAAAATTGGCCGCCGTGAGCGGCGCGCGATCGCTGCGTACCTCGATGACGAAATCACCCATGTTGGTGGTGACCTTCACCTGCGGCAGCGGCTCGTCGGCGCGGCTGGCGCCGCCGCACAACAACCCCAGGAGCAGGCTCGCGAGCACCGCCATCCGGGTCCGGGACAGAATGAGCATCGAACCTCCGCCTCACTGCGGCCACACAGGCCGGCGGCGAAGTTTATAGCAGCGCCCGGCCGGCCGGTGCTTTGTTGCGTCTCGGGGCTTTCCCGTAACATGTCCGCATGAACGCCAGCGTCAACGCGTTGCCGGCTAGCCTGCCGCTACCGGTCACCCGCTTTGCGCCCAGCCCTACCGGGGAGCTGCACCTGGGGAATGTGCGCACTGCGCTGTTCAATATGCTGCTCGCACGCCACCGCGGCGGGCGTTTTCTGCTGCGCATCGAGGACACCGACCGCGAACGCAGCAGCGAAAGTCACACCGCGGCGCTCATGGCGGACCTGCGCTGGCTCGGGATCGAGTGGGACGCCGGCCCCGACCGCGAAGATGCGCTGGGACCCTATCGCCAGTCGCAGCGTGCGGCCCTGTACACGCAGCAGCTCGCGCTGCTCGAGCGCCAGGGTGTGGTCTACCCATGCTTCTGCAGCGCACTGGAGCTGAGCGTGGCGCGCCGCGCGCAGCAGGCGGCCGGTAAGCCGCCGCGCTACCCCGGCACCTGCCGCAGCCTGGGGAGCGAGGAGCGCGCGCGCCGCCTGGCACTCGGTCAGGCGGCGACGCTGCGCTTCCGCGTACCGCCGGGCGAGCGGGTGAGCTTCATCGACTTCGTGCACGGTCCGCAGAGCTTCCTCAGCGACGATATCGGCGATTTCGTGGTGCGGCGGGCCGACGGCACCGCCGCCTTCTTCTTCACCAATGCGGTGGACGATGCCGCCATGGCTGTGACGCTGGTGCTGCGGGGCGAAGACCATCTGACCAATACCCCGCGCCAGCTGCTGATCCTGGGCGCGCTCGGGCTGCCGGCGCCGGCCTACGGCCACGTGGCGCTGCTGGTCGGCGCCGACGGAGCGCCGCTGTCCAAGCGTCACGGCGCGGTGAGCGTGCGCGCATACCGCGAGCGCGGCTACCTGCCGGTGGCGCTGCTCAACCAGCTATTCCGCCTGGGCCACTCCACGCCGCGTCACGAACTGCTCACCCTGGAGCAGATGGCGCAGGCCTTCGATCCCGCGCACCTGGGGCGGGCGCCGGCGCGGTTCGACGAGCAGCAGCTGCGCGTCTGGCAGAAGGACGCCGTGCACCAGCTGACCCCGGAAGCCGCGCGGCGCTGGCTCGGCGCCGTGCTGCCGTCGGGGCTCGACCCCCACGCCAGTGGCGCATTCATCGAGGCAGTGCTGCCGAATCTGGAGTTGCCTGAAGACGCGCGCAGCTGGGTCGAGATCGTATTCGGCGGACCGCCACCCCTGGAGCCTGCCGGTGAGCAGCTGGTGCGCGCGGCCGGCGCCGGTTACTTTGCTGCCGCTGCCGCGGCCGCCGCGCAGGCGGGTGCCGATCTGCCGGCGATTGCCGGTGCGGCGCGCGCGGCCACCGGCCGCAAGGGGGCGGAGCTGTATATGCCGCTGCGGCTCGCGCTGACCGGGCGCAGCCACGGGCCGGAGCTGGCGCCGCTGCTGCGGGCCATGCCAGCCGGCAAGGCGCGCGAGCGCCTGGCACGCTTCGCATGATCCGCATCCACAACTCGCTGAGCGGCGCCAAGGAAGAGTTGACGCCGATTACTCCGGGTGTGCTGCGCATGTATGTCTGTGGCCTGACGGTGTACGACTACGTGCACATCGGCCATGCGCGCATGCTGCTGGTGTTCGATGTGATCAGCCGCTACCTGCGCTATCGCGGCTACCGGCTCACTTACGTGCGCAACATCACCGACATCGATGACAAGATCATCCGGCGCGCGGCCGAGAACGGCGAGACGATCGGTGCGCTCACCCAGCGCTTCATCGACGCCATGCACGCCGATGCCGAGCAGCTCGGGCTCGTGCCACCTGACTATGAGCCGCGCGCCACCGAGTACCTGCCGCAGATCATCGAAATGGTGGCGCAGCTGCTCGCACGTGGTTATGCCTACCGCGCGGCCGACGGCGATGTGCTGTATTCCGTGGCGCGCTTCGCCCCCTACGGGCGCCTCTCCGGCAAGCGCCTCGCGGACCTGCGCGCCGGCGCACGCGTCGAGGTCGATGAGGCGAAGCGCGATCCGCTCGATTTTGTGCTGTGGAAGCACGCCAAGCCCGGCGAGCCCAGCTGGGAGTCGCCGTGGGGCCCGGGGCGGCCGGGCTGGCACATCGAATGCTCGGCCATGTCGACCACGCTCCTCGGCACGCACTTCGATCTGCACGGCGGCGGACTTGACCTGAAGTTTCCGCACCACGAGAACGAGATCGCGCAGTCGTGTGCCGCCAGCGGCGATGCGTTCGTCAACCTGTGGATGCACAACGGCTTCGTCAACGTCGACGATGAGAAAATGTCCAAGTCGCTCGGCAACTTTTTCACCGTGCGTACCGTGCTGCCGATGCTGCGCCACCCGGAGGTGCTGCGCTACTTCGTGCTCGCGAGCCACTATCGCGGGCCCATCAACTACGCGCTCGAGCAGCTCGAACAGGCCGATGCCGCGCTCGGGCGTCTGTACAACGCATTGCGCGATCTGCCGGCGGTGCCGGCCGGCGCGAGCGAGCACAGCACGCGCTTTCTCGAGAGCATGGATGATGATTTCAACACGCCGGAGGCGCTGGCCGTGCTGCAGACGCTGGCGCGCGAAGTCAATTCCGCCAAGGCGGCTGGCAGCACACAGCGCGCGGCAACGCTGGCCGCCGAGTTGGCTGCGCTGGGTGCGGTGCTCGGCCTGTTTACGCTGCCGCCGGCGGAGTGGTTCCGGCGCGCGAAGCCGGCGCTCTCCGACGGCGCGCCACAGCAGGGCACGGCGCCTGCGTGGGGCCTGAACGATGCCGAAGTCGAGGAGCGCGTCGCGGCGCGCGCTGCCGCGCGCCGGGCGAAGAACTTCCCGGAATCCGATCGCATTCGCGCCGAGCTCGCCGCGGCCGGCATCGTGCTCGAGGACCGCCCGGACGGCACGACCAGCTGGCGGCGTGCCTAAGCGCGCGCGACGGCTGCGCCCGGCGCGCGGCGCGTGGCGCCGCGCAGCCGCCTGCGCCAGCCGCGCGAACCTGTTAGGATCCGACGCCCTTCGGGCGGTTCGGGGCATGGCGCAGTCTGGTAGCGCATCTGCTTTGGGAGCAGAGGGTCGCAGGTTCAAATCCTGCTGCCCCGACCATTAAAATCAGGTACTTAATTGCAATGCCGCCGGGACGTCCGTCATCCGGCGGCAGCGGCTCAACGGGATGAAAAGAGCTTCAGCGCACAACAAACGAGCCGCTGAACCTTAGCTGCTCTTGCAGCCGCGCTTGCATCCCGCTGGCCCGTCATAGCGGGAGCGTACGAAGGTCAGGACCTTCCACAAATCATCCGCCGTCTTCACCACGCCGCCCATGGCGGGCATCGGGGCGACTACGTTCTCCTCGGCTTGCCGGGTGTACCCCTTGGTTTGCAGGACCTGACTGCCGTAGGCCACCAGCCTGAACAGCGTGTCATCGTCGCCGCCGTAGATCCAGACACCGTTGGTCAGGGGCGGACATATATCGCCACCGCCGCCGCCGCCGTGACATCCCGCGCAGGCGTAACCCTGGTACATCTGAGCTCCGGCTGCGATCACCGCAGCGTCTTTGTCAGAATAGGGATTCTTGAGCTTTCCCTTAGGCGTTGCATCGGCGAGTTGGGTGGGTGTCTGGGTGCTCGCAGCCGCTGTGGATGCCGTCTGTGTTCCGGCTTGCGCTGCGGCCCCCGCGGGCGGTGCCGGATCATCCGCAAAAGCGGTCGCCAGGACCGTTAAGAGGACTGGGACGAAGAAATATCCCTTCATGCGATTCTCCACTACGAGAAGCAAAGCGACACACGACGGGTAGGCGCATCCGCCAGCAGAGGCGCCACCACTCTTTGCGGAGCGTGCCTGAGTTTCCGCCTGGAAGGGAATGATCTTAAGGTATTGGTTGGATGTAACGCAGACGATTTGCGCCCAGGAGCTCTGTGGGTCGCGCGGCGCACGCTCAGTGCAGCCTGGTCCACACGAACGATTCGGCAGTGCTTTTGCCGTCGCGCGGATTCTTGGCGGGTGGCGCATCGGTATAGAGCGTGTTGCCATCGATTCTGAAGTGCTGTACCCGAGTGCTGCCGGTCCAGGCTTCATTCCAGGATGCGTCGACGCGATAGCTCAGGGTGTCGTGGCTGAGCGTGTAAGTGCCCGCGTACGTCATGATGCCGTCAAACAGCGCCGTCTTCTCAGCATCGCTGGCAACGATCGCGGCCGGCGCGGTGCGATGCTCGCGCACGATAATGGAATACATGCGACAGTCGGGCGTGTAGCTCAGAAAGCCGGTCGGGTACAAACCGTACGGCGCAGTGATCTCCCCGGTATCCGGATCCCGAGCGGTGAAAGACAGCAGTCGCCAAGTCCCCAGCTGCGGTCCGGTGCACTGTTCAGCGAGCGCGGCGCTGCTTGCGCAACTGCAGACGCAAGCAAATACCAACGCTAGGCGACGCATACGCTTCCGATCTTGATCGGCACTGCTGCGAGTTTCGTGCAGCGCCACGCGACACGCAAATCCACTACCCCAACGCGCGCGAGGCAGGCGTTTCCGGGGGCCGTTCGAGCGTCAGGTGGGCCGGCAGAATGGGCGAGTTGTCGTAGCGCAGCACCACCCGGCCCGGATCGCCCACCACCAGCGCATGAGCGGGCGCGCTGCGGTTCAGCCGCGCGCCGGGCGCCACGGTGACGCCGTCTCCCAGTCGGATCGCACCCCATACTTGCGCGTGCGCACCGATCCAGACGCCCTCGCCGATCAGCGGGCCGTCCGCCTCCGCATCCCGGCCGATGCGCGTCTGCTGGCCGAAAGAACAGCGCGCGCCGAGGCGGCAGTTCACCGCGACGATGCCGCCGAAGTGCCGCACCAGGCAGCCCGGTCCGATGTCGGCACTGAGTTCCAGGCGGATGTCGTAGCAGCGTCGGATGAGGAATACCGCCATGCCGTACAGCAGCCAGCCGATCGGCAGCAGCGGCCACGCCAGCAGACGTCGCCGCCCGGCTGCAAGCAGGCGTCCGAAGCGATATACCAGCAGTGCCTGCAGGCCGAGCTCGCGCCGCAGAGCACACAGCATCTGCCAGAGCGTGGCGCGTCGATCGTTCAGGCAACGCTCGATGTCAGCGCGCACCAGGGTGCTGAACAGTCTCATGGCCCGGCCAGCATACGCTGGTCAACGTTGTGGGAGAGCGAGCGCCGCAGGCCGCTGTTGTCGAAGTCCCTACGGACGATCTTGGCGGGATTGCCGCCGACAACGGTCGCCGGCGGCACGTTGATCGACAACACCGAGCCTGGCAGCACCGTCACACCGTCACCCAGCGCGATCGCCCCATAGATCACACTGTCGGGTCCGATCCAGACGTTGGCGCCGATCACCGGGGCAGCGTCCTCGCCGGCACGCACCCCGATGGTGACGCGCTCGTGGATCAGCGTGCCGCCGCCAATGCGCTGCGGTCCGAGAAACAGGTAACCGCCATCGGAGAGGTAGACGTTAGGACCGATGATCGTGGTGGCCGCGACGTGCGACTTGGCCCGCAGCACCAGCAGCGGAAATCCCAGCGCCAGCAGGAGCCGCAAGCCGACCGTCGTTGCGGTCCAGCCGCGCTCCTGGCGTTGCAGGCGGTAGCGGTGGCTGAGGCGCTGCACACCGAGTACCAGCAGCCCAGGCGAGAGCCACCAGATCAGCGCCCGCCGCAACCAGCCAGCACCGTGCGGCCAGCGCAGTGCGCTATAGAGGCGGGCATCGGCGGAGAGTTCGCGCCACATGGAGTGAGCAGTGTGCCGCGAACGGGGCGGGAACGAAATCGAGCTGCAGCAGGCATAAGCCCGATCGCTGCACTGAGGGCAGCCGCGCGCGGCCGACGGCTGTTATGTCGTGTGCGGCAAAAAAGCCGGACTGCGGGCCGCCCCTATGCTAGACGCCCTCTTGCGGAGTGTTCGTTGAGCGCCTGCTGCTGGAAGTCGAGCAGATCGAACGCTCGCTGAGCGCCGGTGAGTTGAGCGGCACGTACGGCTGGCCAGCACGTGGCTCGACTTCGCGCGCGGCGCAGCAGCCGTCACCCTCATCGCGGTTGAACGGCTCAAGGATGGGGCGCGGGCGCAGCGGTTGCCGCCGGCTCGACCCGCACCACTCCCATCATGCCGCCGTCCTCGTGCTCGAGCAGGTGGCAGTGATAGACAAATGTTCCCACGATGTCAGGGTCGCGGAAATCCATGCGCACTCGCACACTCGGATACTGCAGCGCGCGGCCCGTGAAGTAGGGCACGTTGACCGTATCGCGCAGGAACGGCTCGTGCACCGGCAGACCCAACCAATCCACCAGCAGGAAGTGCAGCTGATGAATGTGGAAGGCGTGCAGTTCGGTGGAGCGGTTCTCGATGATCCAATCTTCGACGTCGCCCTGGTGCACGACAATGTTCGGCACATCGGTGTCCGGGTCGAACGCCCGCGGCTGCTCGCCCTCGACGGTGATGTAGAACTCAGTCGCGCTGTTGGGATTTTTCGGATCCGTCAGCTTCTCTGAGAAATACAGGCGCCGCACGCGCACCGGCGTGACGTTGCCGAGCCAGGGCTGCGCCGGGGGCGGCAGTGGCGGCGCGCTCAGCGGCAGGGTGGTTGTGGGCTCGGGGGCATCGGCGGCTGCAGTCACGCTCGCCAATGCCCGGTTCGGGTCGTTCTCACCTCCCTGGCCAGTGTCGACGGTGCGCGTCACCAACAGCGCCGCCACCCCCGCTGGTGGCCCGGTCACGATGAACTCGGCCCGCCCGCCGGGCGGAATGCCGAGATGATTGGTCCAGGTCACATTGGCGGCATCACCGCCGGCGCGATTGACGGATACGCCGTCGAGCGCCACCACGCCGAGCTGCTGCGGGGCACGGCCGAACACCAGCGCGAGGTTGAGATAGGTGACCGCAGAGGCATTCAGCACGCGCCACAGCTGCCGTTCGCCCGGTCGCATGCGTATTTGCGCGGGCGGGTAGTCCGGGTACGGCACCGGCACGAAATTGATCGACAGGTCCTTGGCGGGCTTGCCGAAACCGGTGCCGTTGTTGGCCGCATCGCCGTCGCGGTCGATCAGGCTCTTGGGCACCACCGGCTCGGACTTGGAGGGTGCAGCGTCAGGATTGAGCAGGTTCTGGTCGCGGATGACCAGCACGCGTTCCGGCAGGCCGAGCACGGCGGCATTGGCGCGCTCCAGACCCTCAACGATGAGCGCACCGGAGGCTCCGCCCTGCACCTGCACCGAGCTGAAGCCGTGGATGTGCGGGTGGTACCAGTAGAGCCCAGGGGGCTCGCCTGCGGGAATATGGAAGCGGTACTCGAACGGTGCGTCCTGCGGCTGGATGGAGGTGCGCAGCACCTCATCCTGGTGACACACCGGCGGCACCGTCAGTCCGTGAAAGTGCAGATTGGTAGAGGTCGCGCTCATCGCGCCGCTGTGACACGGGTCGCCGGCCTTGGCCGCGTGATGGCTGTGGCCGCTCACGGCCGGCGGGCTGGCAGCAGCCGCGGCGGTCAGTTCGTTCTTGAGTTTCAGCACCAGCAGATCGCCCGGATGCAAGCGCAGCGTCGGCGACTGCGAGCCGTCCGCCAGCAGGTAGCAGTAGCGGCTCGAGCCGTCCGCCGCCTTGACGTCGCGGAGAGTCAGCTCCAGCTGCAGCACGCCGTTTTCGCTGCGCAGGTCGCGCGGCTCGGGGACCGGCGCGCCCGGCGGCGGACGCGGGCACAGCTCTGCAGGAGGCTGCGCGTGCAATGCGGCGCCGCGCACAAGCGCGAACAACAGAAAAAGCAACCACGCCCTGCACATTGCGGGGATCAGAGCGACCTTGGAGCCGCCGCGCGCGGCTAGCTGAGCGGCAACTCGCGCGCGAGTACCGCGCGCAGCTGCTCCAGGTCGTGCAGGCGCTGGGCGGCCTTGCGCAGCGCGCGCACGTCGGTCTTGGCGGCTGCATGCAGGGTGCGGTATTCGGCCCGCGCACTTTCGAGCGCCTCGAGAGTGCTGCGCCAGCGGGCGCTGAGGGTCTGCCGCGCGGCCTGCGTGACGGCTGCGCGCCAGCGTGCGAGCGTTGGTACGTCGGTCATGAGAGCTTCCACGGATTTCACCGGCTAATTCTGCACTTAACGTATGACAACCCGTTTGCACCGGTTAACACACCGGCTGTGCGCCAGCTCACAGAATCGCCACTGTCCTGGTGCTGCCCGGGCAACCAAAGCCTTGACAATGACAGCCTAGGCAACTATTATTCGCGTCATAGCTCCGAGGAGGGCGCGAGCGTCCCCCCAAGGGGAGATTCCGGGAGGCACGAGCTTGGGCGACATTTACGACCTCGCGACTTACCAACCCTCACGCAGCATCGGGTCGCTGCTGAGCCGCGTGCGGGTGGAATGGCTGACGGCGCTCGACCGCGAACTGTCGGCCGACAAGCGGCTGGCGGCGCTGGAGATGAGCGCAGCTCAGTACATCGTGATCGCGAGCCTGGCGGGGCCACCGGAGCCCAAGTCGGCCGCGGACCTGTGCAAGGGCATGTCGTACGACGCGGGTGCGATGACGCGCATGCTCGACCGGCTGGAGGCCAAAGGTCTGATCCGCCGCAGTCGTAGTGCCGAGGACCGGCGGCTGATGAACCTGGAGCTGACCGATGAGGGCCGCGCGGCGTATCCGCGCATGCGCGAGATCTCGATGCTGGTCGCCAACCGGTTTTTGCGCGGCTTCAGCAAGAGCGAGGCGCGCCAGCTGGAGGCCTTTCTGATGCGACTGATGGACAACGCACAGAGCGCGGGCCGCGAGCCCTGAGTATTTTTTGTCGGTATCTGTGCCTGGGCATTAGCCGCCGGGGCAGCTAGATACCAGGCCGAAGGAACCCACGATGACCCCCAATACCACCCCAACCCACAGCCAGCGGCGTCGCTGGCGCTGGCTGGCCGCTGTCGCCGCCGTGTCGCTCGCGGTGGCGGGCGTCTACGGCGTTTACTGGGCGCGCCTGCTGCGCTACCAGCAATCCACCGACGATGCCTACGTCGACGGCAACGTGGTGCAGATCACCCCGCAGATCTCCGGTACGGTCGTGGAGATCGGCGCCGACGACACGCAGTTCGTGCGCACCGGGCAGGCACTCGTGCGCCTCGATCAGGCTGACGCGCGCGTCGCGCTCGAGCAGGCCGAGGCGCAGCTCGCCCGCACGGTGCGCGATGTGCGTAATCTGTTTGCTACCAGTGCGGAGCTGGAAGCGGCCGTGCAGCTGCGGCGTACGGATCTGGCTGCCGCCGCGAGCGACCTGCAGCGCCGCCAGCGTCTGGGCACCACCGGTGCGGTCTCCGGCGAGGAGCTGCAGCACTCGCTCGATGCGGTGAAGGCCGCGCAGGCAGCACTGCTGCAGGCGCAGCAGCAGCTCGCCGCGAACCGCGCCCGTGTTGACGGCACAACGCTCGCCGATCACCCGCAGGTTCGCGACGCCGCGGCTGCGGTGCGTAACGCGTACCTGACGCTGGCGCGCACCGAGCTACCGGCGCCTGTATCCGGTTTCGTCGCCCGCCGCAATGTGCAGCTCGGTCAGCGCGTCGGCCCGGGCGCGCCGCTCATGGCGGTGGTACCCCTCGATCAGGTGTGGGTCGATGCGAACTTCAAGGAGCCGCAGCTGGCGCGCATGCGCGTCGGTCAGCCCGTGCGGCTCACCGCCGATCTGTACGGCGGCCACGTGGTGTATCACGGCAAAGTGGCTGGCTTTGGCGCCGGCACCGGCGCAGCGTTCTCGCTGCTGCCGGCACAGAACGCCACCGGCAACTGGATCAAGATCGTGCAGCGCGTGCCGGTGCGCATCGCCCTCGATCCGCAGGAGCTGGCCGCGCATCCGCTGCAGATCGGTTTGTCGATGAAGGCGGCGGTGAATGTGCGCGACGGCGGCGCCGCGGCGCGCCTGCCGGAGTTGGCGAGCAGTGCGCCGGCGTATGCGACCCACGTGTTTGCGGCGAGCGATGCCGCCGCTGACGGGCGCGTGAGTGAGATCATCGCTGCCAATCAGTCGGCGGTCGCAGCCCCGGCTGCGGCACGGCAGGCCAGCGCGGCGGCTGCGTTGCTGGCCGCCGCGCGCGCGCCGGTTGCTGCGCGGCCGCTGCACTGACGGCCGCACTGGAGACACCGGTGTCGGTCGAGAAAGCCGGGAAGCGTAGCGCTGTGCCCCTGCCCAACGCGTTGGCGCCGCCGCCACCGCTCACCGGCGGTCAGCTCGCGCTCGGCACGATCGCCCTATCGCTCGCGACGTTCATGAACGTGCTCGACACCTCGATCGCGAACGTGTCGATTCCGGCGATCTCCGGCGACCTCGGAGTTTCCCCGGATCAGGGCACCTGGGTCATCACCTCCTTCGGCGTCGCCAATGCGATCTCACTGCCGCTCACCGGCTGGCTGACACGCCGCTTCGGCCAGGTGAGGCTGTTCACGACCTCGGTGATCCTGTTCGTGATCGCTTCTTTCCTGTGTGGCCTCGCGCCCAGTCTGCCGCTGCTCATCCTGTTTCGCGTGCTGCAGGGGGCGGTCGCCGGACCCATGATCCCGCTGTCCCAGTCGCTGCTGCTCGCCAGCTATCCGCGCAACCGTGCAGGCAGCGCGCTTGCCATGTGGTCGATGACGACCCTGGTGGCGCCGGTGGTGGGCCCACTGCTCGGTGGCTGGATCACCGACAACATTTCCTGGCCGTGGATTTTCTACATCAATGTGCCGGTGGGCATCGCCGCCGTGCTGGTCACCTGGGGGATCTACCATCGCCGCGAGACTGCGACGGCGCGCGTGCCGGTCGACACCGTAGGACTCGGCCTGCTGGTGATCTGGGTGGGCGCGCTGCAGGTGATGCTCGACAAGGGCAAGGATCTCGACTGGTTCAACTCCGCCACCATCATCGCGATGGCCTGCGTGGCGGTGGTGACCTTTGCGATCTTCCTCATCTGGGAGCTGACCGAGGAGCACCCGATCGTCGATCTGTCGCTGTTCCGCCTGCGTAACTTCTGGGTGAGTACGCTCGCATTGCTGTCAGCCTATGGGCTGTATTTCGGCAATGTGGTGCTGCTGCCGCTGTGGTTGCAGCAGTACATGGGCTACACCGCGACGCTCGCCGGGCTGGTGCTCGCACCCGTAGGCGTGCTCGCCATCGTGCTCACCCCGTTCGTGGGGCGCTTCTCCGACCGTATCGATCCGCGCATCCTGGTGACGATCTCATTCGCCATCTTCGCCGTGGTGCTGTTCATGCGCGCGCACTTCAACACCGACGCGACCATCGGCACACTGCTGGTGCCGACGGTGATCCAGGGCGCCGGCATGGCGGTGTTCTTTATCCCGCTGATGTCACTCACGCTTTCCGGGCTGCCGCCGGAGCGCATCCCGGCGGCTTCGGGACTGTCGAACTTCGCGCGCATCACTGCAGGCTCGTTTGGCACATCGATCACGACCACGCTCTGGGACCGCCGCGCGACGCTGCATCACGAACAGCTGGTCGAACGCCTCAGCGCCGGGGATCCGACGACGACCCAGGCGCTCGGTACGCTGCACGCCGGCGGCCTGGGACAGGATCAGAGCTACGAGCTGTTGAATCGTCTGGTGGACGGCCAGGCATTCATGCTCTCCGCCGACGACATATTCTATGTGTCGGGAATTTTGTTCCTGGCACTGATCTTCCTCGTCTGGCTGGCACACCCGATCCGCGGCGGCGGCGCTGCGGCCTCAGCCTCTGGCGCTCATTAGGCGCGCGCCGGCTTCAGCGCGCTGCGCGCAGTGCTCGAGGCGGAACGAGCCACTTCAGCTGGCCGCGGCCCGCGCGCGGTGCGCCCGGGAAGCTCACCAGCGCCGCACCCATCTTACGGATCTCAAAGGCCGCAGCGTCGAGGTTGGCCGCGAGGCACCGGCCGAGCAGTCGCGCGAGTTCGGGCTGATGCCCCACTACTGCGGTGCGCGGCGCGCGCAGCCGTGCCAGCAGCGCGAACAGTGCCTCGGGGGAGCCACCGGGCAGCAGTTCGCGACACAGCGCTGCCTCGGGCCAGTCGGCCACTTCGGTGAGGATTGCCGCGGTTTGCTGCGCGCGTCTGAGCGGACTCGTGAGCACTCGCGTGGGCGCTGCGCTCAGGTGCTCGAAGCCTGCGGCCGCATGCCGGGCGCGCGCGATGCCATGGGCGGTCAACGGACGCTCACCGTCTTCGGGCCAGCGCCGCACACTGCGCTGGTGGGCAATCCCGTGACGGACGATCAGCAGCTCCATGCGGGGAGCTTACGGGGCTTTCAGTGCTTGAGGGGACGAACGTCCGGCTCGTTTGCCGTGGCGGCGCCGTCCAGTGCGGCGGTGGCGAGGGTGCTGCTCGTCACGGGCGGCTTCACCGCAGCGGCGGCGTAGTCACTGAGTTGCTGTAAACGCGCGCGCAGCGCTTTCCAGCGCCGGCCGCGCAGCTTGCGCCAGGAGCGCGCCAGCGTGTCGCGTGCCTGGGTGGTGAGCCGGGCATGCTGTTCGGCCAGGCGGCCCATGAGAAACAGCGTGGCGGGCGGTAAGCCGCTCTGCGGATCGGCGGCGAGTGCCGTAAGTCGGTTCTGCGCCATGTGTGCGTCCTGATGCACGCCCAGTCGATCCTGCAGTCGGCGCAGGGCCTTGAGCGTCTCATCAGCCGGCTTGCCAAACAGCGCCGCACCGCATTCGATGGCGTAGCGCAGCTGTTTCGCCCGCCGGCGCACTTCGTGATACTCCTCCATGGAGGATTTGCCGCGCAGGTTGTTCACCGCCTTGCGCAATTTGCGAAAGCGGCGACGCACGCGCTCCGGCAGCACCGCAAGGGTCAGCTCGCCGCCGTACTCGCCGCGCTCGGCGCCAGCGAGACTGAGCGTCTCGAGCCAGTGGCGCGTCGCCTCCGAATCCAGCCCGCGCACCATGCGTGCACGGGCACGCTCGCGCTCGCTCTCGAGGCGCGACCGCAGCGGCTCGATCGCGCTGCGCTCACGCTCGGGCAGTTTCTCGCCGTGATGCGCGAGCTCAGCAAGCTGCACGTCGAGATCGCGTGCCGCGCCCAGGCTGCGCAGTACGCCCTTGGTGGTCTTGCGGGCGCGCAGCAGATCCGCAGGCAACTGGCGTTTGAACAACCCGAGCGTGGCATCGATACGGCGCGCCGTCACGCGCAGCTGATGCAGTGCCTCGGCGTCATCGCCCCGACGTGCGCCTGGCTCGTGCTGACTCCACGCTCCCAGCAGCCGCCGCAGTTCTGCGATCGCCATGTCGTGGGCGCTCGCCGGAATGTCCACAGGGAAAGTGAGTGGAGCCGGAGCAGTAGTGGTTTCGTTGGCGCCGCCGCCGGGCTCTGCGTCGCCCGCGCGGGGGTTCGAAGGAAGCTTCATCGTGCCCGAGAGTGTAGCCGCATCGTCATCCCAGTGTCACAAAAGCCGGCGCCCTGACGGCGCTTGCGCTGTGATCTGAGTCGTGCGCGGCGCATGCTCAAATTGCGGCGCAGCGCCGCCGGGGTTTTTAAGTCATCACATGGAGCGGAGACTTGCGATGAACCAGGAGACGCTCAAAGGATTGAGAGTGGCGATCCTCGCAACCGATGGATTTGAACAATCGGAGCTCACCGGACCGCGCCAGGCGCTCGCGGCCGCGGGTGCGACCACAGAAGTGATCTCCACCCATGGCGGCAGCGTGCGCGGATGGCAGCACCAGAACTGGGCGGAGGAAGTGCCCGTCGACTGCGAGCTGCAGCAGGCCGATCCCGAGGCCTATGACGCCCTGGTGCTGCCGGGCGGAGTCATGAATCCGGATTCGCTGCGCATGAATCCACAGGCCGTGGCATTCGTGCGCTCCTTCGTCGATGCCGGCAAGCCCGTGGCCGCCATTTGTCACGGGCCGTGGACCCTGATCGAGAGCGGGGGCGCGCGTGGCCATCGTTTGACCTCCTGGCCGTCCCTCAAGACCGATCTGGAGAATGCCGGTGCGCACTGGGTCGACGAAGAGGTGGTCGTCGATGGGACGCTGGTCACCAGCCGCAAACCGGATGATTTGCCTGCCTTTAACCGCGAGGTAGTGCGGCTTTTTGCAGCCAGCCGGGACGAAGCGCGGCAAAATTGACGCTGCGTAAGGCACTTACGTATGATTCGCGCCCCCCGTGCGGCGGGGCCGGCTAGGGGCGACTTACGTTTTCGTGCCCGTAGCTCAGGCGGATAGAGCATCGGCCTTCTAAGCCGAGGGTCGCAGGTTCGAGTCCTGCCGGGCACGCCAACCGCACGAGGGGAAGGACGGTGGACGTAGCTCAGTTGGTAGAGCCCCGGGTTGTGATCCCGGTTGTCGTGGGTTCGAGTCCCATCGTCCACCCCAAGAGTCAGGGCCGTTAGCTCAGCTGGTAGAGCAGGAGACTCTTAATCTCTTGGTCGTAGGTTCGATCCCTACACGGCCCACCAATTCAAAGACTAAGCCTCGCTTTGCCCTGAAAGCGCTTTGGACGGTCGGAAGTAAGCACACCGTAAGCACGTAAGGGTTGGGCACCGCCCTGAACATTCGTAGTCGTTGATTAGCCGCCATGGCGACGTTGTACCTAACCCCCAAAGACGCCCGCGGTCGGCGAATCCGCAAAGGCGCTCGCGTGCGGATCGTCGGTGTGCCCGATCTTTCTGGGATTCGAGGCTTCAGCCGCCATGGCTTTGCGGAGATCTTCTTCAAAATCAGATCCGGGCGTCTCGCGGGATGGCATGGGATCGAAATCGAGCCGAATCTCCTATTAGCGCAGCGACGGCGACGTGATGGCGGCTAAGCGACCACAGGACACGCTACAGCAGCTGTGTGACGTGTTCCCTCCGTTTAGGGCTGCATGGGCCGAGGAGGGAGCACCGCCAGCGATTCGGTGACTGGGTGAATCGCGCCGTATCAGTGGACGATGATCTTGAAAACGCGGTATCAACATGCTTTCTTGAGCATGTGCGTCAAGTGAAGATTAATCGTGTTTTGGCGCCTTACCTGTCGCGTCGGGCGAAGGATAAGCAGCGCGCGTGAATGCCCTTCTACGATGGCTTTCCCGGCAGCGACCTTGGAAGGTTTTTGCCACCGTTCTCATGATCTCGCTGATCACCAGTCCATTAAGCGCGTCAGCTGCGCACCCCGTGCTCCTAACGATGTCGGCGGTATTTGGCGCGACGGTAATGTTCGGCTATCCAATATTGGTTATCTTCGGCTTTCCCGCGCGATATTCGACACCGCTGCGCCGCCGAATCGCCTTATGCAGCGGTATGCTTCTTTGCGTTCTGGCTTCTGCTGCCGCGCTTGCCCCCTCTCCGCATCCGCAGATGCCTGACTGGCTGCGGGTCACATTTGGATTACCTCTGACCGCACTGCTCTTTGCTCCATTTTTTATCGCGACCGGCGTAATCGGCGACGCACGCCGTGCGGTCGGGCAGTACCTGATCGGGGACTGCATCAGCACTTGGCTGTGCGTCTTTACCTATCCGCTATTCGGCGTCTTCTTCGTTCAACGCAGAGTCGCGGCAGCTCTGGCCGCGCTCGACGCAACGCCCCCGACGGCCCACGGTACTCTTAATCTCTTGGTCGTAGGTTCGATCCCTACACGGCCCAGCACCTAATCAAGCACTTGCGACGTTCTTCGGTTCCTCAAGCGTCGCCGCATGCATGCCTGTCTAACCTTGGGTTATTCGGCCGCGCCTGCTTGGTCGGGGAATCGCAGCCCCTGCTCGATCGCCTTAAAACGTGGATCTTTGCGAACCGGATCCAAGAGCGGATTGTTGAGCGCTTGCAGATATGGATCGCGCGTCCGCGCCGCTGCTTCAAGCCAGTCGAGCGCCCGACGTGCGTCCCCCGACTGTGCGTATATCGCGCCGTACGCGTACGCCAAATCGTTGCCGTATCTTGCGCGCAGCTTGGTAAGCATGGTCTCCGCGTCTTTTCGTCGCCCGAGTTTCTCGTACGTCATGGCTAAACAAAACTGACTGAAGTCGACGATGTCTTCGGTGAGGTGCTCCTCACAAGATAAGCGCGCGCGCTTGAAGTCACCGAGCAGGTAGTAGGCGATGCCAATGTTTGGTGACATGGAACCCGGACGATCCCCCGAATCCAGAGCTTTGGCATCCTCGTAGGCCCTAATCGCTTCCGAGTAGCGGTGCAGATAAACCAAGGCATCGCCGAGATACCCGTGAGAGCTGGGATTCAGTGGATCGAGCTTAAGCGCACGATTGAGTAACGTCAGACCGAATTCCCCTTGCCCCGTCATTGCCGCAAATAGCCCATAGTCTCGTAATACCCGGGCATTGCCGGTGCCAAGTGTCAGTGCGCGCTCGTATTGCTCAGCGGCCTGCGGAAACTCGAGAGAGCCTTCGTGAGCGATGGCCAGGGCCAGGTAACCGTCGCTCAAATTCGGGGCGAGGGCGACTGCTCGGCGCGCGTCGGCCAGCGCGCTTTCAAGATTTGTCCGCACGGCCGCGAGCGACGTCGCCCATCCCGTCGCAAAGCCTGCGAATGCAATCGACCGCCCGGCGAAAGCGAGAGCGTATCCAGGATCTAGTCGGATTGCTTCTGAGTACTCGGCGATCGCAGCTTCAGCATCTTTCGCATTCTGCATGCTCCAGTAGAGTTTCGTCGCACGAAGATAGGCATCAAAAGCCGCTGGATTGCGTGTTCCGCCCACCTCGATCTTCGCGGCTGCGTTTTCGAGCAACGTCACTTTTAAGGCGCTCGCTACCGCAGTCGCAATATCGGTTTGCAATTCCAACACATCACCGAAGTCGCGATCGTAGGTCTGTGACCATATGTGGAAACCGGTTAGGCCGTTGACCAACTGCGCCGTAACTCGGACTCTGTGTTCGGCCTTGCGGACGCTGCCCTCCAAGACGGCTGCGACGTTCAGCTTATGTGCCACGGTGGCAATGTCGGGGTGTTCACCCTGGAACGAAAAGGAGGAGGTGCGTGCCGCGACCTGGAGTTCCTTGATCCGTGAGAGTGCGTTCAGCACCTCTTCTGTGAGTCCGTCGGAGAAGTACTCCTGCTCTTTATCTCCGCTCATGTTCACAAATGGAAGCACGGCAATTGAGTGCGGCGGTGGCATAAAGGGAGCCGGCGCCGCCGTACCTACAACGGCCCGGGTAGGCATGACAGCCTTTGACGCCCAGCGCCTGTCAATTGCCAGATACGTCAGCGCCCCGACCACCGCTATGACGATGCAGATCAGCAGCGTGCGCGGCGACCACCAGGACGGCGCGTGCTGGCCTGGGAGGAGAGCGGTTGCGGATGATCCCGATGTCATGTCCTTCGGCATGTCGGCTGACAGAAGGCGCCGTAGGCGCTCGACGAAGGCCGGGGTTGTTTCTCCCGACGGCAGACGTGTCCATTGGACGCGGCGGAATACATCTGGAACGTCGGCATTCACCTCTGGCGTCGCATCGATGACCACCGGAACGAGGAATGCTCTGCGTTCGGAGAGGTCGTGGGTCCGGTCAACTGCGAACCTCCATTCGCGTCTGAAGTACCCTTCGCCCCGCGCCTCCGTGGTAGTCGAGATCACCGGGATAAAAAGCCGACACCCGTGGATCTGGGTACGGATTGCCGTGTCCCACGCATCTCCGCCTCGCAGCTCAGTCTTATCGAACCAGACTTCGATGCCCGCTGCTCGCAGCGCGATTGCAATCCGCTCGGCTGCCGCTGCGTCCTCCGAGGCATAACTCAGGAACACAGCCCCGGACTTCGTTTCGTCGCGCGCAGACACTGCGACGCGGCTTTGTTCTGCCGTCATTGTGACGCGCGCCCCCAGCGGTCAGGCTTGAAGGATGCTCCGCCGTCTTGGGCATGGCAAATGCAAACGCAGCGGCGCGGTCGATTCAGGGTTCGACTCGCGACGCTACTGAGACGGAGCGCGACCGAGGGCCGAGTGCGGACGTCGTCACACGATTCTGAAATCCAGACAGACTTTGTTAACTCTCGCGCAGCGCGAGGCGGCACGGGCAGACAATGAGTCGGTGTTTAGGAATCGCCTCGGGGTTAAAGGAACGAACCATGAGACTCTCCCTTGTTTTTCTCGCGCTCACCTTGAGCGCGCCGGTTTTGAGCACTGAGCCTGCCCTTCACGATCGAGAGCCGCAGCAGCAGAAAACGACCAGCGCGCCTGCGAGTGCAAAACCCGTGGCGGCACCTGAAATCGATCTCGCGGGTGCACCGGCTGCACTCGCACTCCTCGCAGGCTCGATCGCCATCCTCTCGGGAAGGCGCCGACAGCGTTGCTAGGAAATGGCCAAGCCGGACGGGTCGCCGGCTGGATGCGTACAGCCTGATGATTTGCTGGTGGCTCCCATTCCTCGACCTCTGTGATTTCGTAGTCGCCAGTTAGCGCGCCCGTTTGCGGAACGGTGGTCTTCTGCTAGCAGAAGTGCACCGATCCAGACTCGCTGCCCGGCGGGTTCCAATCTCTGTTCTTCACCACTTCCGGTCTTCCATGAGGAAATGCCGGTAGCCGCTTCGGGCGTCAGCAGTACCGCTACGGCGACGTTTTATTCGCGGATGACGAACTCGCCACTGCTCGCGAGTTGAGCGGTGGCAGTTGGAATCAACTGCCCTGCAGAACCGGGGCTCGTGCCGAGCGTAAACGAATGGATCATCGCGAGATCGTACCCAACACCAACAGGAGTCAGAAAGACCTGCTGGCCCGATGCGAGCCCGTTGCAGCGCCGCGTGCTTGAGCGTTAACCGCGACCATCAGTGCCCTGGCAACAGCGAGGTAGTGAGGTGATGGGAGATAACGCTAATCCCGTCTCCGAAGTCCCCGATTGAGCACACGAGCTTTCAATCGCGACCCCAACCACTTGCGCTGGTTGCGCGCAACTGCTGGCCGTCGCAGTCACTCCGCAAGTAAGTTCGCCGCTCTGGTCTGCACAGCCAGAGACGGAATTAGCGAGTTGCGGCTAGGACTTCTTCGCCATGGCGTTTTTGATCAGGCCCACGACGGCCATCACGACGATGCCGCCGACGCCCGATCCCGCGACGTTGCCCAGAATCCCCGGAGGCGCACCGCCGGAGCCTAACAGCGCAGTCAAGATCTGGCCGCCGAGGCCACCGCCGACCACACCTGCGATGGTGTTTCCGAGAGGTCCGAGGCTCAGGTTCTTGAGGACTGCGCCGGCGATGTTGCCGCCAACACCGCCGGTAATGAGGCTGATGATCCAACCAACAAGCTGGCTTTCCATACGAGTTCCCTTTCTTTCTGGTTATTGGTAGCCGACGATTTGAATCCTAACGCGGCGCCAGCTGGCACACCAGAGATGCGGAGAAGAAGAAATGACAGCGCCGCTGCTGTTAGATGAACAAGCTGCGTGATGTGATTGCGTCAGGTGCGTTGGTGCGCCTGAAGAGGCGTCAGGTGAATAACCAGTACTGTCGCTGCCGCGTCGTAACCGACTAGTCGCGCAGTGTTGTTGGGAAGACGAGACAACGGAACGATGCGAGTGTCGGCATTCCGGTCATGCGCTCACAGCGAGCTGCGCCGAGCGAACGAGCTACCGGCAGCTCGAGCGGTGCTTATGGGGAATGCGGGCGTTTCCGCGCGTTCTCATTGAATTTTCTGGGTGGCCGCCTCAGAGCACCGCGCGCGTGCCGTCGTAGATCCAATTGATCTCCCAGGTCTTGCCGCCGTCTTGCGAGAACGCTTGCTCGAAGTGTGTCTGCTCGCGGTTCACGGCCTGCCACATGTAACGAATGATGATCGCCCGGCCCTGCCAGGTGTCAGAGGCAAAAAACTCGCCGTGGCCATCGTTGAATTGCCCGATCTGTGGTGGATCGAACACACCGGTGTTGATACTCGACCCGTAAATGCTCCACTGGTGTGAGGTTGGATTGTAGAGGCGCAGCGCCAGGAGCTCGATATGCCGGTGAGTGCGAGGACTGTCCACGCGCATCTCTGACTCGTTCCAGCCCTCAAGCATCGGCAGCGTGCGGGTGACTACAGTGCCGTCGAACTCGTCCCACTCCTTTGAGTTGCTGAGTGGTTGCATGAGCTTGCGGACGTGCGCTCTCCAGCTGCCGACCTCGAAGTCGAAATCGTGGCGGCCGTCATGCAGCTCGGGTTGCAGCGGCGGGTTGGCGGCGGCAGTCTGCGCCCATGCCGGCGCCAAGACGGCAATGCCCCACAGCGCAGCGGACAAACAGACAGGCAGGCGGTTTTTCGCTCTCACGACTTGCTCCCGGGCGGTTGGCATAAAACGTAGTATGTAGTAGGATTGACGTATTCTGTAGGAGATGTCAACCGGCATGCGACTATCCAAGGCCGAGATGCGCGTCCTGGAGCAGTACTGGAAGCTCGGTACCTCGTCAGTTCGCGAAGTGCTCGAGAGCCTCCCGCAGGAGGAGCAGGTGGCTTATACGACCGTACAGACGCTCGTGTATCGCCTCGAGCAGAAAGGGGCACTGCGCCGTGTGAAGAAGATCGGCAATGCCCAGCTGTTCGAGTCGGCCGTCGATCGCGGTGCCGTGCGCAATGGCCTGGTGCGCGAGCTGCTCGACATGTTCGGCGGCTCGCCGCAGCTCTTGGTATCCAACCTGTTGGAATCTGGTGCCATTACACTGAAGGATCTCAAGGCCCTGCAGGATGCGGCCGGCACGGTCCGTCACCGGAGCAAGGATCGTGCGTGAGCATCTGGCGCCGCTTCTGTATTTCCTGCAGGTACATCTTTTGTTTGCGACAGTGGTGGGCCTCGGCGCCTGGGCGCTGACCTCGCTGCACGGCACGAGTGTTACGGCCAGATTCTGGGTATGGACGGCCGCCTCGCTCAATTTTGTCATCCCCCTCGGCGGCTTTGTGGACCGCTTTGGCGCCACCGACCTGCCCGGCGCGCAGCAGCTCGGGCTACTCGCCGCCATCGATCTGGGCATCGGCCGGCATCTGTCATGGGCGCTGGCGGTCGCAGCGCTGTGGGCTGGCGGCGTGGCGCTCATGGTCACGCGCCTGTGGCTGCGCATCCGCCGCGAGCGCCGTGCAGAGCGCGGCCGCATGCGGCACGGCACGCCGGACTTTCGCGTACACGGCGTAGCGGTGCATTTCACCGATGGCGCGCACAGTCCGGCGGTCGCAGGAATTGTGCGCAGCCAGATCTGCCTGCCGCGCGGTATCGAGCGGCTGCTCAGCGCGCACGAGCTTGACGCGGTATTGCTGCACGAAGTCACGCACGCCAAGCGGCGTGACAATTTGCTGCGACTGACGCATGAAGCATTGCTGTGTGTGCTGTGGTTTCACCCGCTGCTGTGGTTCATCGGTCAGCGTCTAGCGCTCTATCGTGAGTTGTCTTGCGATGAATCCGTCTTACGCCGCAGCAGCGGACGGTTCCTGGTCTCCGCGCTCGCGAAGCTCGCACCGCCCGAGAGCTCCCTGGTGCTGCGCTCGGCCGCCGGTTCGCTCTTACGCCAGCGGCTCGAGCGTTTGCTTGCCGCCGAGCCGCCGCCGGCTCGGCCGCTGCGCAACACCCTGATGATCGCGGCCTTCAGCGTGCTGCTGGTGACGGCGGTGTGCTTTACCGTGGCGCACACCGCCTGCTGTCTGGTGCCCGTGCGCTGAAGAGCGCGCAGCGCGCATCGTCACGGCTGCCCGCCGCGCGCGCAGGTAGCGCATCACCGCAGGCCCAATGAGGCACGTCGTTACCGGCGAAGACCAGAATCATCTGTCAATGACCGGCTGCATCACGCGTCGAATGCCGTGAACCGTCTGCCGCAACTTCGAACGACGTCCTGCCGCGCTCCGCGCCTGGACACGCTAAAACCCACGGTTCTTGCCGCAGTAGTGGCGCGTATACTGGACGCGGTTTCTCGCCACTGATTATTTATGCTGCATACCATCGGCGGCGCCCGTGTTAGATGTGTCATCGATCGAGGCGGTGCCCGCGTGCCCGAGCACGCGCATGACTGGCCGATGCTCTCGATATTCGTGATCGGCTCGTACCTCAACGAAACCGAAGTGGATACACGACTCATCAGCACGCCGTCGGCAATCTTTTACCGCGCCGGCGCCGCGCATCGAAACTCAATCGCCGTCAACGGATTCGAGCAAATCGAAATCGAGTTCGACCCCACCTGGCTGGGTGTGGCGGCGCTGCCGGCTAAGCCCGTACGCCGCTGGGCCGGCGCGGATGCGCTGTTGCAGACCCGTCGCCTGCTGCAGGCGTGCCAGTCCAAGAACGCCGAGATCGCTTTGCGCACGGTGTTGCGTGATCTGCTGCAAACTGAGGAGGTCCCGTCGGGCGGCGCACTGCCGCCGTGGATGGCGCATGTGTTGCAGCGATTGCGCGAGGACTGCGCGCTGAAGGTTGCCGATCTGGCCCGGGAAGTCCGCCGTCACCCCTCCTGGGTCGGGGCCGCTTACCGGCGTGTGAGCGGTGAGGGACTGCAGCAGACTGCGGCACGCTTCAAGGTCGAGCGGGCCGCGCGTCTTTTACGCGAGACCGAACGCTCTTGTGCTTCCGTGGCACACGAATGTGGATTCTCCGACCAGAGTCACATGAATCGGACCTTCAGGCGCGTGCTCGCTCGCTCGCCCGGAGAGGCGCGGGCAGACCGGCAGTACTTTCGCGGCAGCTGAGCCGGCAGCGGCAATCGCTTGCGGCAGCGTTTGTTCCGGTCGCAGGCGCTGCGCCTCCCGCTGGCAGCCATGCCGGGAGCGCTGCTGAGGCGTTGCGCTGCGTCCCAAGGGTTTTCTGACCGCTCTCGCCGAGCGTTGTCGTCTTACCTGCGAGAGGGGACTGCCCGCCCCAACCCCACCCCGCAGGACGGCCAGCAACGCCACGACAGAAGAAGCGCCTCTCGCCGCCGGCCGATCGGGCGCGGACGTTTCAGCGTTCGTCTCCAGCGCTGCCGCCCTCGATCGGCCCGGCACTGGGGTTCGCTGTCGCCGCAAGCCCACCACCGGTCGCCCAGCTCCATCCGCTCGCCGCGCGGGGCAGCACGCCGCGCGGGTCGCACGCCTCCAATATGTTGCTCGTCGGCTGGGGCCAGCCGTGGCAGGTTGGCATTCGCCGTGTTCTCCCTAGCACACCCAGCCGGCGGGCACCTCGGCTTGCAGGCGCCGCAGCTCTCCCCGGGGCCTTCGCCCGGCCGGGTGCGCGCGCCGCATCGGCTATAATCGCGTTACCCCGACGCGCGGCCGAGAGGCGTGGCGCAACAGCACCGTCGCTGCGCACGGCACGGGCGAAAGTGGCGGAACTGGTAGACGCGCTGGATTTAGGTTCCAGTGGGGAAACCCGTGAGAGTTCGAGTCTCTCCTTTCGCACCAGATTCCTTGTAAAATCAGTAGTTTGGGATTCTCCGGTGATCGAGGAATCCCGCAGGGCACAGGACAGAATTGATGCAAGTTCAGTTATCAGAGACTGGCGGCCTCACGCGGCGGCTGGAGGTGGCCGTCCCGGCCGCAGAAGTGGCGCACGAAGTGCAGCAGCGCCTGAAGCGCCTGTCCCGCACCGCACGTCTGAAGGGTTTCCGCCCGGGTAAGGCGCCGCTGGCGGTCATCACCAAGCAGTTCGGCGAACAGGTGCGTGCCGAGGTACTGAGCGATCTGATGCGCAGTTCTTTTGCCCAGGCGGTGACCGAGCAGCGCCTGCGGCCCGCCGCCGGTCCGCGGATCGAACCGATCGCGCTAGGTCCCGAGTCGGATCTCAAGTACGCCGCGCACTTCGAGGTGCTGCCGGAGATCAAGGTCAATCCGCCCGAGGGGATCGCCATTGACCGTCCGACCGCGACCGTCGCCGAGACGGACATCGATGCGATGATCGAGAACATGCGCGCGCAGCGCCCGGTGTTCACGCCGGTGGTGCGCCCCGCGCAAGCCGGCGACCGGGTGCTGCTGGACTACCAGGCGCGCATTGGCGGTAAGCCGTTCGAGGGCGGTGAGCAAAGCGATGTGCGGGTACTGCTCGGATCCGGCCAGGCGCTGCCCGAGCTGGAAGAGGGCCTGAAGGGCGCGGTGGCGGGCGAGCAGCGCACGCTGAATGTGGTGTTCCCGGCTGATCACCCCAATAAGGTTCTAGCCGGCCAATCGACCGAGCTGCACCTGTCCATTAAGACAGTGGAGGAACCGTCCCTTCCGGAAGTGGACGAGGAATTCTGCCGCGCTTACGGTGTCGAACAGGGCGGGCTGGCGGAGATGCGCCGCGAAGTGCGTGACAGCATGGAGCGCGAGCTCGCCGAGGTGATCCGCAACCGCCTGCGGGTGCAGGCCTTGGATGCCCTCTACAAGGAGAATCCGATCGACGTGCCGCGTGCGCTGATTGACGAGCAGGTGCAGCAGCTGCAGATCGACACGGCACGCCGCCTGGGGGTGCGCGATGTCAACCAGCTGCCCGCGCGCGAGGCGTTTGTGGAGCCGGCACGGCGGCGCGTGGCGCTCGGGCTTCTGGTCGGACACATTGTCCAGTCGCAAGGGCTTAAGCCGGATCGCGCGCGCGTGCAGGCGCGCCTGGATGAGCTGGTCGTGAGCCAGCCAAATGCAGAGGAAGCGCGCCGCGCTTACCTGCAGAACGCCGAGGCGATGCATCAGCTCGAGTCGGGTGCCCTCGAGGACCAGGTGGTCGACTGGGTGCTCGAGCGCGCCCGCATCAGCGAGCGGCCGAGCAGCTTCTCGGAGCTGACCGGCTTCAACCGGCAGCAGCCGGGGCATGAACATGAACCGAGCGGGCCGCAGCCCGCACAGCAAGCACAGGCGGACAGCACATGAATGAACGAGGCTTGAATCTGGTTCCGATCGTCGTCGAGCAGACCGCGCGCGGCGAGCGCGCCTACGATATCTACTCGCGCCTGCTGAAGGAGCGCGTGGTGTTCATCGTCGGTCCAGTAGACGACTACATGGCGAATATCGTCGTGGCGCAGATGCTGTTTCTCGAGTCCGAGAACCCGGAGAAGGACATCGCGCTGTACATCAATTCGCCCGGCGGCGTAGTGAGCTCGGGCCTGGCGATCTACGACACGATGCAGTTCGTCAAGCCGGACGTCAGCACGATCTGTATCGGCCAGGCGGCCAGCATGGGCGCGGTGCTGCTCGCCGGCGGCACGCGCGGCAAGCGCTATTGCCTGCCGCACGCGCGCGTCATGATTCATCAGCCACTCGGCGGCTTTCAGGGTCAGGCGGCGGACATGGAGATCCATGCCAAGGAGATGCTCGAGACGCGCGACCGCCTGAACAAGATTCTGGCCAAGCACACCGGTCAGAGCGTCGAGCGCATCAAGCAGGACACCGACCGCGACCGTTTCATGGACTGGAACGAGGCGGTGCGCTACGGCCTGATCGACAAGGTGCTGGAGAAACGCGGCGAGCTGCCACTACCGAACCCGGCCAAGCCGAGCTGATTTGCCCTATTGCGATCTCTACCTGCCAGCAAATGTAAAAGTGGTGAACCAGGTCATACAACTGCCGCGCGCACAAGGACTTAGCAGTGAGAGGGTGCTTTGCTTCGTGGGCGGACCCCGTGCTATAAGAAACTCGCGTCCGTGGCTCCAGCGCACCAGCTGCCGGCGTGCGATTTATGAGGGACATCGATGAGTGAGGACTCCCGCAGCCGCCACGACGACGGCAAGTTGCTGTATTGCTCGTTCTGCGGCAAGAGTCAGCACGAAGTCCGCAAACTGATCGCCGGCCCGTCGGTATTCGTCTGCGACGAATGCGTCGAGCTGTGCAACGACATCATCCGCGAGGAGCTCGAGGATCGCGCCGAGCGTGCCCGCGACAAGCTGCCCAAGCCGCACGAGATCAAGAAGGTCCTGGACGAATACGTCATCGGTCAGGAGCGCGCCAAGAAGGTGCTCTCGGTGGCGGTGTACAACCACTACAAGCGCCTGCAGACCCGCAGCGGCGGCGCGCGCGCCAAAGAAGAGGTGGAGATTGCCAAAAGCAACATCCTCCTGATCGGTCCGACCGGCTGCGGCAAGACGCTGCTGGCGGAGACGCTGGCTCGCCTGCTCAATGTGCCGTTCACGATCGCGGATGCGACCACCCTCACCGAGGCCGGCTACGTCGGCGAGGACGTGGAGAACATCATCCAGAAGCTGCTGCAGAAGTGCGACTACGACGTCGAGAAGGCGCAGACCGGCATCGTTTACATCGACGAGATCGACAAGATCTCGCGCAAGTCCGACAACCCTTCGATCACGCGCGACGTTTCCGGCGAGGGCGTGCAGCAGGCGCTGCTCAAGCTCATCGAGGGCACGATTGCGTCGGTGCCACCGCAGGGCGGCCGTAAGCATCCGCAGCAGGAATTCCTGCAGGTCGACACCGGCAACATCCTGTTTATCTGCGGCGGTGCCTTTGCGGGCCTCGAGAAGATCATCTTGAATCGCACGCAGAAGTCGGGCATCGGCTTTACGTCTGAGGTGCGCGACATCAATACCCGCCCGCACGGCAGCGATCTGTTCCACGACGTCGAGCCCGAGGACCTGATCAAGTACGGCCTGATCCCGGAATTTGTCGGCCGTCTGCCGGTAGTCGCGACGCTCGATGAGCTGGACGAGGGCGCACTCATCTCGATTCTCACCGAGCCGAAGAACGCGCTCACCAAGCAGTATCGGCGCCTGTTCGAGATGGAAGGTGCGGAGCTGGAGTTCCGTGACGAGGCGCTGCGCGCCGTCGCGCATCGGGCGATGCAACGCAAGACCGGCGCGCGCGGCTTGCGTACCATTCTGGAGACGGTGCTGCTCGACACCATGTACGAGCTGCCGTCGATGCGCAACGTGGCCAAGATCGTCATCGACGAAACGGTGATCGAGGGCCAGACCAAGCCGTACATCGTCTACGGCTCCGATGAAGGCCGTCTCGCGAGCGTGGATGAGCCACGACGCGCGTCTGGCACGAACCATCACTGAAGAAAACTGCCACGTCTGTCGCGGCGCTACAGCGCCGGGCGTGAAGCGCGTCACTCTTGAAACGCGCTGTTTCGGCCACATTTCCCGCTACACTACTGTCACAAAGGCCAGCGGCCGTCCGGGCTGAAGTACTTCCCGGCCGCACCGTCAGCTGACATCGAGGGCTTGAGCGTGTCCGAACCGAGCAATCCGACCCCTCCCGTTCCCGCGGTACTGCAGAATGTTCCGGTGCTGCCGCTGCGCGACGTGGTGGTCTATCCGCACATGGTGATCCCGCTGTTCGTCGGTCGCGAGAAGTCCATCCAGGCACTGGATGTCGCGATGCGCACTGACAAGCGCATCATGCTGGTGGCGCAGCGTCAGGCCGACGTCGATGACCCGAAAGCCGACGATCTGTACCGCATCGCCACGATCGCCACCATCCTGCAGCTGCTGAAGCTGCCCGATGGCACCGTCAAGGTGCTGGTCGAGGGCGTCGATCGCGCGCGTATCGAGAAGCTGCACGCAGGCGAGTACTACTCATGTGACTCCAGCCTGCTGCCGGACGTCGAGACCTATGACGAAAAGGAAATGGACGTGCTGGCGCGCTCGGTCATTTCCCAGTTCGAGCAGTACGTCAAGCTCAACAAGAAGGTGCCGCCTGAAGTCCTGACCGCGCTCGCCGGCATCGAGCAGGCCGGCCGCCTGGCCGATACGGTGGCGGCGCACATGTCGCTGAAGCTCGCCGAGAAGCAGAAGGTGCTCGAGATCCTCGACGTCAAGAAGCGCCTCGAGCACATCCTGGTCGCCATCGAGAGCGAGATGGACGTGCTGCAGATCGAGAAGCGCATCCGCGGCCGCGTCAAGGCACAGATGGAAAAGAGCCAGCGTGAGTACTACCTGAATGAGCAGATGAAAGCCATTCAGAAAGAACTCGGCGAGATGGACGAGGGCGGCAACGAGATCAGCGAGCTCGAGCAGAAGATCGCCAAGGCGGGCATGCCCAAGGAGGCACGCGACAAGGCCAATGGCGAGCTCAACAAGCTGAAGATGATGTCGCCCATGTCGGCCGAAGCCACCGTGGTGCGTAACTACATCGACTGGCTGGTCAAGGTGCCGTGGAAGAAACGCACCAAGATCATCAAGGACATCGCGCGCGCGCAAAAGGTGCTGGACGAGGATCACTTTGGCCTGGAGAAGGTCAAGGAGCGCATCGTCGAGTACCTGGCCGTGCAGCAGCGCGTCGACAAGTTGCGTGGCCCGATCCTGTGTCTGGTGGGGCCGCCGGGCGTCGGCAAGACCTCGCTCGGCCAGAGCATCGCACGCTCCACCAACCGTAAGTTCGTGCGCATGTCGCTCGGCGGCGTCCGCGATGAAGCCGAGATCCGCGGCCATCGGCGCACCTATATCGGCTCGATGCCGGGCAAGATCGTGCAGAACATGTCCAAGGCCGGTGTGCACAACCCGCTGTTCTTGCTCGATGAAGTCGACAAGATGTCGATGGACTTCCGCGGCGATCCGTCCTCGGCGCTGCTCGAGGTGCTGGATCCAGAGCAGAACTCCACCTTTAACGATCATTATCTCGAGGTCGATCTGGACCTCTCCGAGGTCATGTTCGTCTGTACCGCCAACAGCCTGAACATTCCGCCTCCGCTGCTGGATCGCATGGAAGTCATCCGTCTGCCCGGGTACACCGAAGACGAGAAGATGAACATCGGGCGGCGCTACCTGGTGCCCAAGCAGATGAAGAACAACGGGCTGAAACCCGATGAACTCAAGGTGTCGGACGGCGCACTGCTCGACATCGTGCGCTACTACACCCGCGAAGCGGGCGTGCGCAATCTCGAGCGCGAAATCGCCAAGATCGGCCGCAAGGCCGTGAAGCAGATGCTGCTGCACAAGAAGGAACAGAAGTCGGTCGCGGTGACGCCGCGCAATCTCGACAAGTTCCTCGGCGTGCGCCGCTTCCGCTATGGCAAGGCCGAGGATATGAACCGCATCGGCCAGGTCACGGGCCTCGCCTGGACCGAGGTGGGCGGCGAACTGCTCACGATCGAGGCCGCGGTGGTCCCCGGCAAAGGCAAGCTGCAGCACACCGGCCAGTTGGGTGAGGTGATGCAGGAGTCGATTCAGGCCGCGATGACCGTGGTGCGCAGCCGTGCGCAGATCCTCGGCCTTGATCCGGAGTTCTATCAGAAGCATGACGTGCACCTGCACATTCCCGAGGGCGCGACGCCCAAGGATGGCCCGAGCGCCGGTATCGGCATGTGCACCGCGCTGGTATCCGCCCTGGCGAAGATTCCGGTGCGCTCCGATGTCGCCATGACCGGTGAGATCACACTGCGCGGCGAAGTGCTGCCGATCGGCGGCCTCAAGGAGAAGCTGCTCGCGGCTCATCGCGGTGGCATCAAGACGGTCCTCATCCCGGATGAAAACCAGAAGGACCTGGTCGAGATCCCGGACAACATCAAGGGCAATCTCGAGATCAAGCCGGTGAAGTGGATCGACGAAGTGCTGGGGGTTGCGCTCACACAGCAGCCCATGCCACAGATGCAGGAGGGCGCGGCTGCTCCAGCGGCGGCGGGCGAAGACAAGCGCCGGCCGCGCAATGGCCGCCGCATTAAACAGGTCGTCCCGCCGGCGCACTAACGCGCCGGCGCTGACATGCGCTAGGATCGCGCGCCCCAAGCGTGGGTGCTTAGCTCAGCTGGTAGAGCGTCGCCCTTACAAGGCGAATGTCGGCGGTTCGATCCCGTCAGCACCCACCAAAATCAAGTACTTACGAAGACAAACAAACCCTGTGTCCACTTTAGGTGTGGACGCCACCCGGACGCAGAGATGTAATCTGCCCTAAATTTCAGAACGTCGGCACCTACGACCGGCTGCTAAGTCTCAGAAGGTTTGTTTTTGTTGCGCCGGAGCGCGGGTAAAGGCGCGACTACAAGCGTTGCCGCCGCTCACGATAGCGAATCCGGAGCTAACCTGCCTTGGATTCTCCGCAAGCAGCTTATCGATACCGACGACGTCAAGCGATGCGGTTGTGCGCATGGGGGATGCTCATATCGATGTGTGCCGCTGGATCGGCGGTGGCAGGCTCGCCGCCACAGGGGCCGGCCAAGACTGTACTCACTGGTGATATCGCCGCTCTGCCGCTCGATGAGGCGCTGGCGGAGTTTGCGCGGCAGACCGGCCTGCACGTCGTGTATGTGTCGAACATCGTCGATCAGCAAGAATCTCGGACTGTCGGCGCGGGTCTCGATGCAACTGAGGCACTCTCTAGTCTATTGAAGGGCACTGGCCTGCACTTCGAGTTTCTTACGCCAACTACAGTGCGCATCTTGGTGGCGCCCGCGAATGCCGGGCCGCCCGCGCCCAAATCCGCCCCCGAAGAACCGCCTGAAGTCATCGTCACCGGTTCGCGGATTCCCCTGCCCACCGCGGTCGCTGCCGTCAGCCCGGTGCAAATCGTCACGTCAGAAGACATCGCTTTGCAGGGCAGTACGGATGCCGTCGATATCCTGAGTACCCTACCGCAGAACATCACAAGCTCGGGAGCCGACCTGGGCAACCACTCAAATCCCAACTCATTGGCAGGTGGCATCACGACTGCAGATCTGCGCGGGCTGCGACCGCAGCGGACACTCGTTCTGGTGAACGGCCGACGACTTGGGCCGAGTGATCCCAACACGGCTGATCTGAACCCGGGGCCTGATCTGGACCAGATCCCCGCGGCGATGATAGAGCGCGTCGAGGTGCTGACCGGGGGGGCAACGGCGACCTATGGTCCTGATGCGATCGCAGGCGTTGTGAACTTCATTCTAAAAGACAACGTGCAGGGCGTTCAGATCGTTTCCCAATATGGTTTCGCCCAGCACGTCGAACATGATGGTTCCATCGAGCAGTTGGAGAGCAGTGCCAACATTGCTGGGCCGACCGGCAGCACGCTCGATGGGCGCAAGCGCGAGCTGTCAATAATTGCGGGTACGGCTTTCGCCGACAACACGGGCCAGATCACCGCCTATGCCAACTACCAGAACCAGGATCCAGTGCGCGGTGCTGATCGGGACTACACTGATTGCCCGCTCTACACGGCCAACCAGTCAGTCGTCGGTGCTACAGGCTATGGGCTGGTCTGCAGCGGTAACCCCGATTCAAACCTGTTCAGTCTCTCTCTCGGAAACAGTAATGTCTATGCGGTAGCCGGAAACAAGTTTGTTCCGTGGCCAGCAGCCGACGCGGTACCGCCCCCTTACTTCAATACAGCGCAGTACTTTTACTCTCAGCGCGAGGACCAGCGCTGGCTCGCGGGTCTTTTGGGGCATCTGGAAATCGATCCGGCCGCGCGGTTCTATGTGGAACTCGGCTTAATGGATGATCGGACGCAAGAAGGGATCTCGCCCTCGGGCCTGTTTTTCGGAGCAAACGCGGCGACGCCCGACGGAAGCTATGCAGTCAATTGTAGCAATCCGTTATTGAGTGCCCAGCAAGCCGCGATTCTGTGTACGCCTGCGCAAATCGCTGCAGACCGGCTGCAGCCAGGCAGCGTGAATGCCGCCGTTTACATCGGCCGCCGTAATATCGAAGGCGGTGGCCGCGAGGACGATTTCGAGCACAGAGATTACCGCGTAGTGGGCGGTGTCGATGGTCGCTTGGGCGACATGTGGAGTTATGATTTTTACGCACTATGGCACCACATCTCATTGTTTCAGACGTACGAGAATTATTTCAGCGACACCGCGATCGGCAGGGCACTTCAGGTCACCACTGGACCTGGCGGTAACCCTGTGTGCATCAGCGGTGGCACTTGCGTGCCTTACGACATTTTCACCTCGGGTGCTATCAATACAAAGCAGCTCGCTTTTCTCTATACAACAGCGGGCGATGAAGGAACAACCGCTGAGCAGATTGTCGAGGGTAACATCACTGGCCAGTTGGCGTGGCTAGGAATACGCAGTCCCTGGGCACGCGATGGTTTAGCGCTCAACGCCGGCCTCCAGCACCGGAGCGACTCGTTAGCTTTTTCACCGGATGCAGCCGAGCGTTCCAACGATCTGTCCGGACTCAATATGGCACAGGTCGCGATCAAACAACGCGTATCCGTCAATGAGGGGTATATCGAGTTGCGCGCTCCTGTCGTGCAGGAACGGACGTTGATGAAGGAACTTGACTTAGCAGCCGGCTACCGCTACTCGACCTATTCCACGGTCGGCATGACCAACACCTGGAAGTTCGACCTGCAGTTCCTGCCTTTCAATGATTTACGCCTTCGCGCTTCGGTCGATCGAGCAGTGCGCGCTCCGAGCTTGCCCGAGCTGTACACACCTTTGGCATTGCAAGTGGCCGACATCGCCGATGATCCCTGTGCACCAACTAACGGCGGTGCGACCCACGCGGCTGCAAGCCCAGCCCAGTGCCTGCGCACGGGAGTTTCTGCCGCGCAGTACGGCAATGGCATCGGACGGGCTTATGGCGGGACGAACACGGTCCCGCAGTGCGCCCCCTTTTGCGGATTGTTGACTGGCGGCAATCCGCTGCTTGCTCCGGAAACTGCCAACACCTGGTCAGTCGGAACTCTCTTTACGCCGGCCGCTTTCGCCCTCCGCGCTAGCGTCGACTATTTTCAGATTCGGCTTCGCGGTGAAATTGGCACGGTTCCGGAAAGCGTGACACTACAACAGTGTCTGACGAGCGGTGATCCTGGGCTGTGTAGCCAGATTGTGCGCTCGCCGTCCGGCGGCCTGATCGCCAATGGCATTACTGGGGGAGGGTATATTCTGGGGAATCTGGTCAATACCGGAGCAGCGCTCGTATCCGGGATCGACTTGCAGTCCTCGTTCGCTCAACCTTTACCGGCGCACTGGGGCGCTCTCATATTCGCCCTGAATGGAACTTGGCTGCAGCATAACGCGACGACACCATACCGCAGCGCCCCCAGTTACGATTGTGCCGGCCTGTTCGGCAACACCTGCCTGAACGGCTCAGTGAGCCCTCGCTGGCGGCACAATCTGCGCGCAACCTGGCAGCTGCCCGCGCACACACAGATATCGGCGCAGTGGAGATTCATCGGGCATACCGGCTTTGACAACAATTCAACCCAAACTCTGCTGCAAAACCAGGAGGAGGGATTCCAGGATCCAGTCCTGACGAGGATTCCCAACTATAGCTATTTGGACTTGTCGGTCATCTGGGACGCAACGCGTCGCCTGCAGCTGCGCCTCGGAGTTAACAACATTCTCGATAAGGATCCGCCCGTATTGCCCGAGGACGTCTCGGTTCAGGCCGGCGAGATCAACACCTTTCCGGCTTACGACGTGCTCGGGCGGACAGTCTTCCTCGGGCTTCGGGCGACGCTCTGAGATCGCCGAGACCCCTGCTGCGTCATGCCAGGTGAACCCAGGCGGCTTCTAGAATCTTATCGGCAGCGACGATCTTGTCCGGAGAACCGATCCGTTCGGTAACGACTTAGTCCTGGAAGACGCGAATGCTCTTGTCGGTGACCTCGAGTCGCACACGATCTAAACTGCGGAGGAAAGCGATAAATGCTTGGCTGTCGTCGATCGAGAAGGTTCCGCTAACTTGCAGATTTCGCAATGCCGGTGTCTCGATCTCAAATTGCTTCGTCGCGTAGCGATTATACTCAGCGACGACGCGCTCCAGAGGTTCGTGATCAAACACAATTTCTCTGCGTAGCCACGCGGTAGCGCTTCGCGCATCGACCGTTATCGGCGCCGCTGCTGACCCTTCTCCAGAAAATATCCGTAGCTGTTGATTTGCGTGCAGTCGCGTCAGTCGGAGTACCGCTTGATCTTCGTTGGAGTTGGTCCCCGCCCGGCTCGCGGAAGGTGTCACCGCGACGCTTCCCTCGATCACTGTAATGACGGTCGTGTCCTGCCCTAGATGCAGGTCAAATTTAGTGCCAACGTCAGTGACCTCGACGGGACCGGCAAGAACGCGAAACACTCGTCCTGGTTCGTGCACGATTTCGAACGCCGCCTCCCCGCTCGTGAGCGTAACGAGCGGATCTGTAGCGCTGTAGCGCAGGATGACTGAACTCTCCGTATTCAGGTGGAGAACCGAATGGTCCGGCAAGCGATACGTCAGCTGTTCGCCATGACGGGTCGTTAAATGCAGGGCAGTCACCTCTTCCCGGCTCCCGGCCTGCGGACGCGGCGCGAGTCTTAGACTCCAGACCAAGGCCAAACCGAGTCCGACGACGGCAGCCGCAGCCATCGCCATGACCCATGGCAGCCGGCGGCTGTCTGGGGGGTGGCCCTGCCGCAGGGAACGGATCGCCGACTGCTCCTCAGCCCGTGCGCGCGCAAGAATGGCTTCGACGGAATACATCGGATCACATCGCGATTCTCTAAGATTTTGCGCGATGGTCGAGATTCCGAGGAACTCCTCGACGTGGATCGGGGAGGTTCGTAGCCATGCCGCCAAGGCCGCTGACTCGGCCTTGTCCAGTTTTCCCTCCTCATGAGCAAAAAACCATTCGCTGGCCTGTTCGGCGATTGCGGCACGTGCTTTCTCTTCGTTGGGATTCATGGGTTCAACCGAGGCGCGCCATGCGCCTGCGACAGTGACTTAAGCCTTGCGCGACATACTTCTTGGCCATCTGGGAAGACACGCCGAGGTGTAACCCAATCTCACGGAACGAAAGCTCGTGGGTGAACCGCAGCTCGACCGCTGCACGGCACTTCGGCCGGAGCTGTCTGAGTACAACTTCAAGGCGCGCCGCTCGCTGCCGCGCGTCGAGTTCACCACCGAATTCCGGAAGCGTTGCAAGTTCATCCTGCGCCTGTGCCTCTTCAGGGTCGACACCGCGACCCCGGCGACGCTCGAGGAGCGAATGCTCCTTTACCAGGTTGTTCGCTACCGTATAAAGATAGTGAACGGGATTTCGGATCACGTCTTGATCCCGGATCCGCAGCATCCGCAGGTACACCTCCTGTGCCAAATCTGCAGCGTCCGCGTTAAGCCGCACCCGTCGCTGGAGAAATGCCCGTAGCGCACGCCCGTGTTCGGCGTATAGCCGCTCTACCAGCGATGGTTTGGGCTCACTGGCAGCCATGTTGACCCTTGGAGCGGCCCCATATTGTCCAATATGAGTCTCGATATGCCGGAACGGCAACCAGAGAATTAAGGCCGCACTTCCTGGCGGCACAACTGCACAGCGACTTAAAGACCGATTCCCGCAATTTAAGGGTGGCCGATTGGCCAGTCAGGCACTCGTTCTTAATGAACGGAGAATCGCGCCCGAGAATTCAGACGCGAGCTGCGCTCACGATCACAATTAACGCGCTAAACAAAGGAGAGGATTATGTTTCTCAAGATAAAGAAGGCCGTCGGCGTGAAGGGGGCAGGACGCGCGGCGGCTTTAAGCCTTGTGGGTCTGAGTGCCGCGGGGCAGGTGTATGCCGCTTGCAGCGGGCCAGCGATACCCGCAAGTGGGCATTCCTCCGCTCGGCTGGTGCCAGCCATCTATCAGTCTGACTCCGTTTCGGAGTTATCAACCGCATCTGACGAGCGGTTCGAAAGGGATGCCATCGTTGGTCTATGGGAGTTCGAATTCCGGTTAGAGGGTGCTCAAAACGGCCTGCCAGACAAAGCCTTGTTCGATTGGGGGCTGGCTACTTGGCATAGAGACGGAACGGAGATTCAGTTTTCCGGTGCTCGTGTGCCAAGCGCCGGCGACGTTTGCATGGGCGTTTGGCGGCAGGTAGGGCGCCATGAGTTCAGACTCCACCACATAGCCCTGGGCCTGACGCCGCCCAATGCCAGCGGCACATTTGTCGGACCCGCGATCATTGACGCGACGGTAACGGTGGATCCGGATGGCGGCAGTTACACCGGTCACCAAACCGTCACCATCTATCCAGGTTCGCCCGACGATGGCTCGGAATTCAATGAGCAGGGAACCCCGCTGGTGACGTTCTCAGGCACGATCACGGCGAAACGTTTCGCAATTCCTTGAGACAATCCCCCGTAGTCGCAAGAGTACGGGGGGTACCCTCCTGGAGTTGGCTCCGCCTGCGGCGGGCTGTCGGGGCACTGCACGAGGTGTGCCGCGCCCCTGGGAGGTTAGATCGCCCGTTCGGACAGCGCCCCTACAGGGCGAATGTCGGCGGTTCGATCCCGTCAGCACCCATTTAAATCAATAAGCGCAAAAATCATCGGGTCCACTTTGTGTCCACTATTTTTGTCATTTGACCGGCAGACGAACCCTCTGATTGGAGACCGTACGGAAAGTCCGAATGGGCATCGGATGCTCCGAGATCAACCTCCTGACCGGCGCCGGCTTTACCTGCAATTGGGGCGGATGGCTTGCCAAGGAACTCGAAGGCGACCTCCTAGCCCGGCTGGCCAACGATCGAGAGCTGCGGAAGCTCGTACAAGAGTCCGCCAACTACGAAGAAGCACTTGAAATCGCGCGTTCCCCAGGATTTAGCGGACGCGGCTTCGCGCCCCATCTGCGCTCTGAACGCAGCCCACGCAGGTCCGATTCCTGCCGCTTGATCCAATGCACGGCCTCGCATCCCGGCCGCGGTGGCACTAACTCTAGCCGGTGTGAAAGATCGGCCAACCAATCTCGGTACGCCACGCCGTCTCGTCGGCAGTGTCTTGAGGCCCACACAGGTAGTACTCGCGAATCGGACCCTGCATAGGAAGCGCATGCCGAGCCACATAAGTCGCTAGAGCCCCGTAGGTCATGTCGACATTCGAATAAGGTCCCTGGTGCACGAGAGCGGCGATTTCGGTCGGCGGAATGAGGCATCCGGACACGCGGGCTGCAGAGCGGACGTTCCCCCTGCACGGAATGAACAGGATCGCCTCACCACGTCCGTGCGCAAATAATGAATTGGCGAATATTCCGCCAAGCACACCGGTCGGAGCCAGATTCTGATCTTTGACGGTTGCATGCAACTCAGCCATTGCGCCCAGGAACCATGACAGTGCGTCCTTCGCCCGCACCGTCTCGCGGATCGCTGCGGCAGGGGCGGATTCGATGCGACGGCGCTCGATCCTGAGATCCTTGGCGGAGTGCTCCAGGATGTCCCGAAGCGACGCCACCACGTCCTGGGTCCGGGACAACTCGGCCTCGAGGCGGCGCAAATGGGCGGCGATCACGTCGTTGCGCGTTGCTGGATCGGGGCTCGCGAGGACGGCATGTATCTCATTGACCGGCATATCGAGGCTGCGAAACCGCCGGATAATCTGCGCCAGAGAGATCTGCTCGGCTGTATAGCGACGGTAGCCAGTGCGCGGATCCACGGACGCGGGCACCAGGAGAGCCGCCTCGTGATAGTGCCGCAAGGTCTTCACGGTGAGATGGGTCGCGCGCGAGAACTCTCCGATGCTGAACGAGGTGGACATCGCCGGAGGATCTACTCTCCGGTTACGGGAGAGTCAATTCCTGACGGGTATGTTGACTCTCCCCTCGTGGGAGGTGCGAGGCTTGCAGTCAGCTAGACCACTACAGGAGCCCATCATGAGTGAGCCCATTCCCGCCGTCATCGCCGAGCACATCCGCGCCGTCAACGCCTTCGATATCGACGCGATCATGCGAACGTTCGCACCCGACGCCGTCGTAAACGACAACCGGCGCGAGATCGCCGGTCTGGGCGCGATCCGTCGCTGGGTCGAAAAGGAGATCGTCGGCGACAAGGTGACGATGGAGATTCGAGAAGTCATGGAGCGTCGAGACAGCACGATCGTTCGTGCTCGCTATGACGGTCTCTATGACAAGACCAACCTGCCCCCCGAGCTGATTCTCTCGAACTACTTCACGGTTCGTGACGGGCGCATCACGACTCTGATCATTATCTTCAGCCAGTCATCGCCCTATTGAGGAGGCCTCGATGAGCAATCCGGAGTTCGAAGGGTAGGGTTGCACTAGTAAGCTACTCAGGTCGAACAGCGGGGCGAACGGCGATGAGAGGTGGGGCCGGTTAGGGACGAGTATGTTAGGAAGTGCCGGTGGGTTCGTCGTCGAGCTGAGCGCGCTTCTGGAGAAGCTAAAGCTCTCGGCCACTCACATGTAGTACTTGGCCCGGGAAGCGCAGGTCATAGACGAAGGTGCCGAGGCCTGCAGGATCACTGCGCCGACTTATTCCGCTTCCGGGCCAACTCCGGTCCCCGGCAGTGCCGAAATGGACGGCAGGGTGTTCTCGCGCCTGTCGAGCGCACTTTCACGCACAGATCAGCGGCACCAATACCGCAGCCCTGCAGGGGGCGTCTGCGGCCCCGAGTGTCTGGATTCTTTACACATCGCCGATCACCGTAAGGATCTTGGCGGCGTAAGTGACTGAAATAATGGGAGCTAGTGACACTGGCACGAACAATGCTTCGCCTTTGTGTTCCGGACTCATAACATCGCAAGACGAGGTTCGACATGAAATTGAAGATCGCCGGGTTCATTGTAGTGGGACTCCTCGCCGGGGCGCTCGCTGCACGGGCGGATTCAATCGTCGGAGACTGGACCGGATCTGGTTTTGCGGTCGTCGTCGGCCCTACCGGTAATGGTGCTAACGAGAACGCCGACCTCGTGATCACTAGCGCGGACCCAATCCTTGGAACGCTTGACGTCACGTGCGTTGGGTACAAGCCGTCGCAGTGCGGAACTGGCGGGGTTTTGGACATCTCCGGTTCGCTCTCAGCGGCCGGGAAGTTGGACTTTGGCCCCGCCGCGAACCCAGATCTTTTTGCCGGTGCCTATTCCGGCGGCAACACGTTCACTGGCGTCGGGACGAGCCTTGACGGTGACGTCTACGACTTTACGTTCAATCGGGCAGCCGTTCCCGAACCACCCACGCTGTCGCTGCTCGGCCTTGGCCTCGTCGCTGTCGGCTTCATGAGACTGCGCAAACTACGCTAGCAATCGAGATGAGCTCAGGACCACAGTGAGACCCCGCTTCGGCGGGGTTTCACTTGCTAGTGACCGGCAGATTGGTGTTGGGACTACGCGCTAGCGTGCCCGTTGGCTGCCGCCGGTGAGTGGCGGGTTTCGCAGTAGCGCCCGGGCGTGGGTTCTGCGAGATCTCGCACTGGTGGTGCTAAAAAATGTCAATGCAGAGGCACAACGAATGGGCAACCGTCAGGTGCATCAGGTTTCCTACTCCAATTGCTGCATCCAACAAGCACAGAGCTTTCAGGATGGCGACACCAATGCATGCGCACACGCAATCGGCGCAGCATTCCAATGTCTAGTCCATATAGGAATGTTGATTCCAAGTCCCCATAAACTACCGGGGTAGCTGGTACGTTCTGACTCCTCGTGCCTGCGAATACGTCGCACTGTCAGAGAGCTGCAATGCAGCACCAGCACAATCCCGTGATCGTTGTCACGCGAGTCGCCCAGCAGGACGTCCCGTCAGCACCATCAAAATAAATGACTTATGGAATGAAACGGCTCATGGCCTATCAGCGCCAATGCCCGCTGCTGCACTACGGCGCCTCATAAACGAGACCTGAAACTGTCTCGTCAATGCCGCAGGCGTTGGGCAGAACCACAGATACTGCCGGCGCGGGACTGGATAAATCGAGCAATGGGGAGTTCGCGCAAGACGCGTGCGATAGCCATGACGTGTAGCGGTTGGTTCTGTCGAACCGGATATTCGAAGCATCGTGAATAGTGACGGGATAGGAGCCTGAATCGCTCGGAACATAAAACGTGTTGCCACTGAAAACTGCGTTGTTCACCGACGACAGGTTGACGATGGGCACGGCGCGGTCGCTGGTGAATACATTGTCGGCAACGACAATGTTTTGATTGATCGCGGGCGCGGCGGAGTTTGTGCCTGCCACCTCGTTTGGCACATTGGGAAACTGGCCGCTGAAGAAATCGGTGGATTCAGCCATCACATCGAGCGCATAAAAACCCTGTTGATGGGTGCCGCTGCCATCGAAAGTGTTGTGGTTGATGATGAGTTCCTGGGCTCCCGGTCCCTCGCCCCAGTACTGGCTGGCCAATACGTACACTTCTTTTTGTGTCTGCCCGGTAAAGTAGTTATTAGTAACCCAGCCAAACGGGGTCTGTAGCAGCAGCGCGCGGGCACTGGTATAGAGGAAAGTGCTATCCCTGATCACATAGCGCGCCCCGCCGGAGGAAGTGAGGTCGGCGGCAATGAAGCCTGTCTGCAGCAGGTCGGGGCTGACAGCGTGATCCAGTGTAAGCAGGCTGATGTCACTGTTCGCCGGCGTACTTACCGATACGGCTTTTGCTATGCCTTCAAAACCCAGGGCATTGTCGAACAGCGCAATGTTATCGCCATTCCGTACTCCAAAAGCGGCTGGCCATTGCAATTGATTGGGAGGAGTCGACTCTGTGAGGGTAAAGGTGTTCATCGGCGTCGAGACATTGTTGGTGGTGTTGGTGTTGTTGACCACTGGAATCGAGGTGTACCTGATCAGTGGGGAATTCATGTCGAAGGGATCATCCCCCGAATAGCCGAAGCTATCATCGTCAAAAACAACATCGCCGCTTACCCCGGGAACAATCAGGGAAGCGTTTCCTCCTGAGGAAATCGGCTGACCTGCCATGCGCGCAAGCACCGAGTGCGCGATGCGCAAGCCCCGGCCCTGGCTATATCCGAAGCCGAAGCCAATCAAGTTTTGAAGGCTGATCCGCTCAAACGTAATGTCATTGCCGGAAGCGGTAATCGCCGAAGCGTAGTCGTAATGCCGCAGGAGAACCGACTGCCCGACCTTGAACAGAACGCCATAACTGGCGATACGCCTTGCAGTGCAGCCGGAAATCCTCTGCTCGGCCGGCGTTTCCTCGCACGACAGGGCAACGCCGCTTCCCGCGGGGAAGCCGCTACCGTAGGAAACATTACTCGTATCCGCAGTATCCCAGTGGTTGTGAACGCTATCCCAGGCATTGATGGCGGCCAGGATATTGGGAAGCCGGGCGGTCTGTTTCGGACCGATGTGCACGTCGTAGGTGTAGCCGGTGTTGCCGTTTCCGCCAACGGCGATGATGGTGCCGACCGTCGCAATCTGCAGGTTCGGCCACGAAAACGTGAAGTTCTTGAACGCGACGCGATCGACGTTGGGAAGATTGAGTCCCAGGCAGAAGTCGGAGAAATTCACCGTTGACCCCTGCCCGTCAATAACCAGGTCCGACGCCCCCGAGGGAAGCTGCCAATGCACATAGTTGAGCGAGCAGTATGAATTCAGCGGGAACTCGATGTTGTAGGTGCCCTTGGGGAATCTGATGTAGGTCGCGGTTCGTGGATTGCCGGATGCATCGTAGATGGCCTTGTTCAGATAGTCGTATGCGGTCTGGCCTTTCCCGATGGGTGGAACGTCATATTCCGTTGCGGTGACCGGGGCTTTGACCACAAGTCTGACGTGCTTGCCGCTCGGGCTAGTAAATTCCGCGAGAAAGTCGCCGTGATCGGCTTCGTACGTCGCAGGCGATACGGGTGATTCATGCTGCCAATAGGCGGGCGTGAATGCGCTCTTCTGAAACTCTGGATAGAGTGAGCGCGACGCTTCCGTTGAGTCTGCATCCGCAGTCGTTGCCAGCAACAGAATGCAAAACACACGGATCGGAAGATTCAGCATGCAATTACCTGTGACCCAATTAGATCATCCGCAGACTATAAGGGCGGAATTAGATCAATTGACGACCATGTCGGCAGAAAGTGCGATCGCATTGGACCTGCAAAGGTTCTGATCGGGAGCCGGTGAATGATTATGTCGCCACTTAGATTCAAGGCTGCGCCCCCTTAGGTGGCACATCGCCGCAAGCTCAAGTTGACCAAGGCTCAGGAGCTTGGAGCTGGCCTTGTAGAGCTGAACCACGCGGGCGTGGTTATCGCTAACACGCTAATTCTATTGGTGGAAAGAATTGGACTCGACCCTTCGACCCTGGCGTTGACGGTGAATCACGGCGGCAGTCACCGTTACGCCCGACATCAGCCGGGGAGGTGTTGCGCGACTCATCGGACTCACGGTGGGGCAACGATGCGGAAGCGATCTGTGAGGCGGTGGTACGCCCGAACATGCGCTTCCGGTGAAGTCTCTGGAGCAGCAGTCCGATCCGCGGCGAACGGGCAGGGTGGTTATGCGGGAGTTACACTGCTCGTGTTGTCCGCAGGATTTGGTGAGAGTCTCCGGCTCCGGGGCGTGTCGAGAATGGGCGGGGCACAGCAAGGAATCGCGGCGGCGATGTAACCTTTGGGTCGGATGAACGTTGGACAGCGGGGAGTTTGAAAGTCGAAGCCCGTCAGGGCTCTTGAGTTCGGATCTCCTCGTCTCCGCATTGCGTGAGGAGCGCTATTCTATGTGGACCATGCCGGCAAGCAGTCTGCGCCGTGCAGCGGTTATCGCCGCGGTACTCCTCGGCCCGCTCAGCCTGGATTCCTGTGGCGGCGGCGACGGTAGTGGTGGATCTCCACCCCCGGGCGCGCCCGCTTACGCAGCGCCGCCGATCCTTGTGGTGAACACGGCGATGGCACCGCTCTCGCCCGGCGCAAGCGCCGGAACCATGAGCTACACTGTAAGTCCCGCGCTGCCGCCCGGGCTGAGCATCAATGCCAGCACCGGAGTGATCTCCGGAACTCCGACTCAGGCCACCGGTTCCAACGACTATGAGGTGACCGCCACTAATGGTTCCGGTGTAGCGCACGGTACGCTCTGGATCCAGGTCGTCGGCTCGCTCTATCCGAGCTCCCTCTACACTTTCACGGCGGGCGTGACCTCGCAGACGGTTTCTCCGACCGTGCGGAACGTGGCCACTGCTACCTGGAGCGTCGCGCCGCCGCTCCCGGCCGGCTTAACCCTGAATTCCAGCAATGGGACGATTACGGGGACACCTACCGCCGCCACGCCACAGAGCGCCTACGTGTTCAGCACGACCGCCGCGGGAGGCGAGTCGACACAGAGTATTGCGCTTCAGGTGGCCGCGGCACCGCTGCTGGACCTGGGACATGCGTCGGCAGTTAACTTCGCGCGCCTTAGCGGCACCAGTCTCCTCACCGCAGATGCCACCGGTCACTGGGTACTGTGGGACTACCCGACGGCCCAGAACGTAGTCAACGGCACCGCCGTGAACCCAACGGGCGAGTTCCCGCAACCTTTCCCGGTGGATCTGGAGGGCACGACCGTCGTCATCCAGACCTCGACGGGGCTGCAGGTGCGTTCGGCCGCGACCGGAGCGGTGTTGGGCGAAATCACCGGATCACTCTCCTGGTGGAAGCTCGCCTCCGACGGCAGCTACATCTGCGCAGGCAATTCGACGAGTCTCACCGCATGGTCACCGGCAGGAGTTGTGCTCTTTACGCGCGCGGGGAATTACGCGAACGCGATAGCCTTTGCAGCGCCTGGCCAGGTACAGGTGGCACTGGGAGCTGCGGGCGCGAGCGTCATCGAGACGGTGACGGTCGCGGGGGGAACCTCATCCGTGGGCCCGGCATTCAATGGCCAGTTTCAATCCTGGTTCATCGACGGCGGCAGATTCCTGACGGCCCTGAGTAGCACGGTGTGGGTCTATTCGAGCGCCTCGGTACAGCAGGATCTGGCCTCGCTGCCCACTTCCAGCGGTCTTTCCGGCGTTGGCAACTGGTACTGGACTCTGACTCCCTATCCCGGTTCGACTTTAACGCTTTATGCAGTCGGTTCGGCCGGGACGTCTACCGCTACTTATCCGCTGGGCTTTTATGGCGTGGCGATGCCAGCGGGCGCGGCGGTGCCGGTCGTTGGACTGCTGACGCAGACCTCGGCAGGTGTTAGCCAAGCAACCGTGCTCAATCTTAGCGGAGCAACTCCTGTCGCCACGACCACGATGACACCGGTCTTGCCCTTACTGAATGCCTTCGCAGCCAGTTCTGCGACCACATGGGTCGTGGCCAACAGAGACGGTGTCGTTTACGACGGGACGAGTCCGCCGAATCAGCCTCGCTATTTCGGTTACGGGGCGGCCACCGCCATTGCCGGCGGCACCTCAAATGCCGTGATCGCCACCGCATCGGGTCGCATCCTCTACTACGATTCCGGGACGCTCGCACTCCAGGGGACCATCAATCAGTTGGCCTGGCAGCTCGCCGAATCAGCCGATGGCACGGTGCTTGTGGTGGCGACTGGCAGTAACGACTATGCGACACCGCCGCTCCCGCTGTCCCTCAGTACCTACGCCATGCCCGCAGGCACAGTCACCAACACGCTCAGTACACCGGGCCTGACTTTGATGGACATTTCGGCCGGCGGGACAGTGCTCGGGGAATCGTTCTATTCTGCGTCCCCCTGTTACGCGCAGGCGATCGCCATCAGCGGGGGCACGACGCTGTGGTGCGACTCCAGTACAGCCGCTGCCCTGCCTGCATTGTCGCCCGATGGAACCCTGGTCGCCTCAGGCGCCCCGCCGCCGAATGATCTTTCCGAGACTCTGCCGACTTGGAATATCTACCAAAGTGGCACGCTGGTGGGCGCCGTGCCCGGTGCTGCGGTCGCCTGGCTTGACAACAATACGCTTCTCGTCAACACCTACGCCGTCAACAGTAACCCCATGGAAGAGGGTCTCATGTTCACGGGCGCGAACCTCTACAGCCCGACCGGCACACTGATCAGTTCGACGCCGCTGCCGGCGACGGGACCGGTGCAGGTGGTGTCGTCCACCTCGCTGTACAACGGCCCGAGCAACTCGATCTATTCGCTCACCTCCGGCGCCGAGACCTGGGCAAGTGGCAGCCCATTTACGCAGGATATCGTGCAGTCGCCCAACGGGACGCCCGGGTCCGGGCTGGCAGGTGCAGTGGCCGGCTCATATGTCATTTTCGAGTCGGGCAATCTGATTCTCGCCGAACCGTACTGAACGCGCCGATACCTTTGCCCCCGAAATCCGTACGAGCATACGCACCGGCCTGAATCCGCACGCTCGCCGCGGGCGCCCGGACGGCGCCCGCGGTTGTGGCCGTTGGGCTCAGGCGAACACTCCGTATTCCACCTGCAGGATCTGCCCGTTGCTGATGTTCACCAGAATGGCATCGGTGTCATCGCGCACCCATTCGTAGCCGGCGGGCGGCACTTCCAGCGCGAACAGCCAGTAATCGGCGAGGAGATACGGGGCTGCCCAATAGGCGCGCGGCAGCACCTGTCCGTAGGCCCAGCGGTGCGCCACCCAGCCGACCGGACGACGGTAGGCGCCGACGTGATAGACGCGCGCCGCCTGGTAGTTGTGGTTGTAGGCCGTACGGTCGACCGTTGCGGGCCGATTGTCCCAGCCATGCGGCTCGGTCACGCGTTGGTATCCCTGCGGACCCGGATGCGGCTCACCATGCGCCGGTGGACGTGCAGCGGGCGCATGTGCCGGCGCATGGCCGCCGTGTTCCTGCGCCTGCACGGTTGCCGTGCCCGCAGCCAAGAGCGCGAGGGACACAGCGAGAGTCAACTTCGAACACGCCACTTGAGTACTCCTTGTGATGCAAACACCAGCCGATCCTAACAGGGAGAAGGTGAACGCCAGTAGAACCTGTTGTCGCCGACTGGCGCCATGCGCACACTTTCTTACATGTTTTCGCTACTAAGCGTGTGGCAAGGATGACGCTTTCGACCGATCGGGCAACACCCTCAGGCCTGGCCGAAGGCGCAGGTCGATTTTCTCCGTCTGCTAGACTTTGGAGCCGAACGCGCAGGTCAGTGGGTCTGGCCGCGCTCGGCGGCGGCGAGCTTGGCCGCGGTCCCGTCGGGCTTGCCGAGCGTATCCGCCTGCCACCCGCCTCCCAGTGCCTGAATCAGCGCAACGCTTGCGGTGAGCCGGTTCTGACGGATCGTGAGCAGCGTCTGGGCGTCCCCCAGTGCGATCGTCTGCTGAGTGACCACGGAGGTGTAGGCGACGGTGCCGGCTTTGTACTGATTCAGCGTGAGTTGCGCAGCGAGAGCGGCGGACCTGGCGGCCTGATCCTGCACCTGGTACTGCTGCTCGAGAATGCGCAGCGTCGCCAACTCGTCCTCTACCTGCTGGAACGCGGTCAGCACAGTCTCGCGGTAGTTGGCCACCGCTTCGTCGTACGCGGCGCGCGCCTGGCGCACCTGGGCGGCGCGCGCGCCGAAATCCACCAGCGTGTCGACGGCGCTGCCGCCGAACGACCAGAGATTGTTGGGTGCTCTGAGCAGGCCGGGCAGCACGGTGCTTGCCCAGCCGTATGTGCCGGTGAGCGTCAGGTCGGGGAAGTACGCGGCGATAGCGACACCGACCTGGGCGTTCATCGCCGCCATCTCGCGCTCGGCCTGCGCCACGTCCGGTCGGCGTTCGAGCAGATCGGACGGCACCCCGGTCGGTACCACCGGCGTCGCCTCGCCGAGTTTGGCTGCCGGGAGCGAGAATTCCGCGGGCGGCTTGCCGATCAACACGGCGATGGCGTGCTCCAGCGTGGCGCGTGTCACGCCGACGTTGATCAGCTGCGACTGTGCGCCCTCGAGCTGGGTTTGCGCGGTGATGACATCCGTCTTGGCAGCGACCCCGACCTTGTACTGGTTCTCGGTGATATCGAGCGAGCGCTGGTAGGCAGTGACCGTCTGCTCGAGCAGTGTGCGCTGCTCGTCCGCGACGCGCAGTTCGACATAATCGGTCGCGAGCGTGGCCTGTGCCGAAAGCCGCGCCGCAGCGAGCTCCGCTTCGCTGGCGCGCGCGTTGGCCACATCGCTCTCGATCGTGCGGCGAATCTTGCCCCAGATATCGACATCCCAGGAGGCGGTGCCGAGCAGCTCGAACTGGTTGAGCGGATGGGAGCTGGCGGTGGCACCGGTGGTGACCGTGGTGCCGCCGCTGGTGGTGGTCGTGCCGACGCCGCCGCCTGCGGGCTCGTGCGAGCGCTGCGCGGTGGCAGCCACACCCACGGTCGGCAGCAGGCTGGCCCGCGCCTGGCTCACCACGGCCACCGCCTGGCGCCAGGCGGCCTCGGATGCCTTGAGCGTCTGGTTGGAGACGTCGATCTGCTTTTCCAGGTCATCCAGCGTCGGATCCTCATAGACCGACCACCAGTTGGTGCCGCTCGCGGCCTCGCGCGGCTCGGCCGGTTTCCAGCCCTGTTGCTCCTTGAAGCGATCCGGTACCGGTGCGGACGGGCGATGGTAGTTGGGCCCGACCGCGCAGGCGGAGAGCAGCGCCAGTGCGCAAGCGGTCAGCGCCGGGCGCTGGCGCAGCGGTTTGGCAGGGGGTGCATGCGTTTGTGCTGTCATAAGCTTTGCGCGGAAGCAACCGACGGATCCGGCGGCACCTGCGGATACAGGCGCGCCCAGAGGCCGCTGCACCAGGCGCCGAAGCGATCGAGGTACACGTAGATGACCGGAGTGGTGTACAGCGTCAGTACCTGGCTGACGATGAGGCCGCCGACGATCGAGATGCCGAGCGGCTGACGCATTTCGGCGCCATCGCCGTTGCCGAAAGCGAGCGGCAGCGCACCGAACATGGCGGCCATGGTGGTCATCATGATCGGGCGGAAGCGCAGCACAGCTGCGCTGTAGATCGCCTCGCGCGGCTGTTGGCCGTGGGCGCGCTGCGCCTCGAGCGCGAAGTCGATCATCATGATGGCGTTCTTCTTGACGATGCCGATCAGCAGGATGACGCCAATCAGCGCGATAATACTGAATTCCTTGTCGAACAGCCGTAGTGCCAGTACCGCGCCCGCGCCCGCCGAGGGAATGGTGGACAGGATTGTCACCGGGTGGATGTAGCTCTCGTACAGCACGCCGAGCACGATGTAGACGGCCGCGAGCGCCGTCAGGATCAGCACCGGCTCGTTGCTGAGCGACTCCTCGAAGGTGTGTGCGGTGCCCTGGAAACTGCCGTGGATGGTCGCCGGCATGCCGATCTGATTGACGGCATGCTGGATCGCGGTCTGCGCCTGGCTGAGCGAGGCATTCGGCGCCAGGTTGAACGAGATGGTGGTCGCGACGAAGGTTCCCTGGTGGTTGACGGCGAGTGGGGTATTGCCGGGGCCGTAGTGACTGAACGTCGCGAGTGGCACCATCTGCTCGACCGCGGTGCTGTCGGCCGAGCCCGTGGACACGGCGCCACGGCCCGAGTTCGCCAGGCTGTTGGTCGCCTGGTTGCGTGCGGTGTCGCTGGCGATCGCGGCCGCGGTGCTGTTGCTCGCAGTGGCTTCGGAGGTCACGGTGCCAGCGACCGCGTTGCTCGATTGCGTGCCGCTCACCGTGCCACCGGCGGTGCTGACCCACAGGTCTTTGAGTGTCTCCGGGCTCTGCCAGTACTGTGGCGCGACCTCCATGACCACGTGGTACTGATTGAGGGTGTTATAGATGGTCGAGACGTCGCGCTGGCCGAAGGCATCGTAGAGGGTGTTGTCGATGTCGGCCGGATTCAGCTGCAGCCGCGAGGCGGTGTCGCGGTCGATGGTCACTTCGATCTCGAGGCCGTTCTGCTGCTGGTCGGAATTGACATCGGTCAGCACCGTCTCGTTCTGCAGCGCATCGGTCAGGCGCGGCGCCCACTTGTAGATATCAGTCACCGAATCACCCTGCAGGGTGTACTGATACTGTGCGTTGCTCTGCCGCCCGCCGACGCGGATGTCCTGCACTGACTGCAGGAACAGGCGCGCGCCGGCGACCTGATTGAGCTTGGGCCGCAGCCGCGCGATCACTTCATCCGCTGACAGCTTGCGCACCGCCTTCGCTTTCAGCGATACGAAGATGAAGCCGCTGTTGGTCTGACCGCCGCCGTTCGAACCGCCGCCGGTGAAGCCGACCACGGTGTCGACCGCCGGGTCGGCCTTGACGATGTTGACGAACTGGGTGAGCTTCTGCGACATCGCCTGGAAGGAGATCGCCTGGTCGGCCTGGATGCCGCCGGTGAGCCGCCCGGTGTCCTGCTGTGGGAAGAAACCCTTGGGAATCTGCACGAACAGATACAAGTAGAACAACACTGTCGCCGCGAGCAGGATCATCACCAGCGCGCCGTTGTTCAGCGCCCAGCGCAGCGTGCGCTCGTAACCGCGCAGCATGCCCGCGAATCCCGCCTCGACGAACTGCGATGACGCGCGCACCCAGCGCCGCTGACTTGCCGGATCGCCATAGCGGATGAGCCGCGAGCACATCATCGGCGTGGTGGTGAGCGATACCAGCAGCGAGATCAATACCGCGACCGAGAGCGTGATGGAGAACTCGCGGAACAGCCGCCCGACGATGCCACCCATCAGCAGGATGGGGATGAATACCGCCACCAGCGACAGGCTCATCGACAGCACCGTGAAACCTACCTCGCGCGCGCCCATGATCGCGGCCTGGAAGCGCGGCACGCCCGCCTCCATGTGGCGGGTGATGTTCTCCAGCACCACGATGGCATCAACCACCACGAAGCCGGTGGCAATGATGAGTGCCATCAGCGACAGGGTGTCGAGGCTGTAACCGAGCAGGTACATCGCGCCGAAGGTGCCGAGCAGCGAGATTGGTACCGCCACTGCCGGCACCAACGTGGCGCGGCCATTGCGCAGGAACAGGAACACCACCAGGATCACCAGCGCGATCGCGATGAGCAGCGTGCGCTTCACGTCGCGCAGCGAGGAGCGAATGGTCGGGGTCCGGTCCATGCCGACGCGGATATCGATATCGGTGGGGATGGACGCCTTCAGTTCCGGAATGAGCGCGGTGACCCGGTTGACGGTGTCGATGATGTTGGCATTCGGCTGGCGGTAGAGCACCACCAGCACCGCGGGCTGGCCGTTGGCGAGCCCGAGGTTGCGCACGTTCTCGACCGAGTCGAGCACCTCGCCGACGTCCGACAGGCGCACCGGCGCATTGTTGCGATAGGCGATGACCATGCTGCGGTATTCGACCGCCTTGCTTGCCTGGTCGTTGGTGTACAGCTGATAGCGCCGGCCCCCCACATCCATCGAACCCTTGGGGGTGTTGGCATTTGCGGCGGCGAGTGCGGCACGCACATCCTCGAGTCCGATGCCGTACTTGAACAGCGTGCTCGGGTTCAGCTCGACGCGCACCGCCGGCAGCGAGCTGCCGCCGACCTGCACCTGGCCGATGCCGCTCACCTGCGAGAGCTTCTGCGACAGGATGGTCTCGGCGGCATCGTACAGTTGCCCCGGAGTCAAGGTGCCGGAGGTCAGCGTCAGAATCATGATCGGCGCGTCCGCCGGATTCACCTTGCGGTAGGTCGGGTTGCTGCGCAGCGCGGTCGGCAGATCGGCGCGCGCTGCGTTGATGGCCGCCTCGACGTCGCGCGCCGCACCGTCGATGTCACGGTCGAGGCCGAACTGCAGCGTGACGCGCGTCGCCCCGGTGGAACTCGATGAAGTCATCTCGGTGACGTCGGCGATCTGGCCGAGATGGCGCTCGAGCGGCGTCGCCACGGTCGCGGCCATAACGTCCGGGCTTGCCCCGGCCATGCTTGCCGAGACCGAAATGGTCGGAAAGTCGACCTGCGGCAGCGGCGAGACCGGCAGCTTGAAGTAAGCGATGCCACCGGCCAGCGCGATGCCGATCGTCAGGAGTGTCGTCGCCACCGGGCGCCGGATGAAGGGCTCGGACAGGTTCATTTTGCCGCGGCCCCGGCGCTCGGTGCGCCCCAGGCGGCGATGCGGCGCTCGAAGCGGTCGAAGTACAGGTAGATGACCGGCGTGGTGAACAACGTCAGCAGCTGACTCAGGATCAGGCCGCCGACGATGGTGATGCCGAGCGGATGGCGCAGCTCGGAGCCGGTGCCGCTGCCGAGCATCAGCGGCAGTGCGCCCAACAGTGCCGCCATCGTCGTCATGAGGATCGGGCGGAAGCGCAGCAATGAGGCGTGGTAGATCGCCTCGCGCGGTTGCATGCCCTGCTCGCGCTCGGCGACCAGCGCGAAGTCGATCATCATGATCGCGTTTTTCTTGACGATGCCGATCAGCAGGATGATGCCGATGATGCCGATGACGCCCAGGTCGCTGCCGCCGATCAAGAGCGCCAGCAGTGCGCCAACGCCTGCCGATGGCAGTGTCGACAGGATGGTGATTGGGTGGATGAAGCTCTCGTACAGCACCCCGAGCACGATGTAGACGGTGATGATCGCCGCGGCGATCAGGAACACCTCGTTGCTGAGGGTCGCCTGGAAGGCGAGCGCGGCGCCCTGGAAGGTGGTCATTACGCTCGCGGGCAGGTGAATGTCGCTCTCGGCCTGCTTGATCGCATCGACTGCGCTGCCGAGCGCGGCGCCCTTGGCGAGATTGAACGACACCGTGGTCGCCGGGAACTGTCCCAGGTGATCGATCGACAAGGGCGCCGTGCGGGTCGTGACCTTGACCAGGGCCGACAGTGGCACCTGGCCATCGATGGCGGTGGCGGAGGGCAGATAGATGGTGCCAAGCGAATCGAGCGAGGCCATCAGCGAACTGTCGGCCTGCAGGATGACGCGATACTGGTTCGACTGCGTAAAGATGGTCGAGACGATGCGCTGCCCGAAGGCGTCGTAGAGCGCGTTGTCCACCGTCGCCGGCGTGATGCCGAAGCGCCCGGCGGTGTCGCGATCGATGGTGAGATAGGCCGATAGTCCCTGGTTCTCCTGATCGCTCGCCACGTCCTCGATCTGCGGCAGATGCTGCAGCCGATCCACTAGCTTCGGCACCCAGGTGTTGAACTCGTCCGGATTCGAGTCCTCGAGCACGAACTGGTACTGGGTACGGCTGACGGTATCGTCGATCGACAGGTCCTGCACCGGCTGCATGTAGAGCGAGATGCCGGTGATGTCGGCGGTCTCCTGCTGCAAGCGGCGGATCACCTCGCTCGCGTTGGCCGAGCGATCATCGACCGGCTTCAGGTTGATCAGCATGCGACCGCTGTTCAGCGTGATGTTGGTACCGTCGACGCCGATGAAGGAGGACAGACTGACCACGTCCGGATCCTTGAGGATCACCGCGGCCAGCTGCTCCTGGCGCTGCGCCATGTCGGCATAGGAGACCGACTGCGGCGCCTCGGTGATCGCCTGGATCAGGCCGGTGTCCTGCACCGGAAAGAAGCCCTTGGGGATGAAGACATAGAGCAGTATGGTCAGCACCAGGGTGGCGACCGCCACCAGCAGCGTCAGCGGCTGACGATCAAGCACCCAGCGCAGTGCCTGGCCGTAGCGGTCGATGAGCGCCTGGAACTTTTCGTTGGCCCAGCGCGCGATGCCGCGTTCTTCGGATTGCGGGTGGTGGCGCAGCAGCTTGGCGCACATCATCGGTACCAGGGTGAGCGATACCACGGCCGAGATGATGATGGTGACCGCAAGCGTGATGGCAAACTCGTGGAATAACCGTCCCACCACATCGCCCATGAACAGCAGCGGGATCAGTACCGCGATCAGCGACACCGTGAGTGACACGATGGTGAAGCCGATCTCGCCGGCGCCGCGCAGCGCCGCCTGCAGCGGTGGCTGGCCCTCCTCGATGTAGCGCGAGATGTTCTCGATCATGACGATCGCATCATCGACCACGAAGCCAGTGGCGATGGTGAGCGCCATCAGCGACAAGTTGTTGAGGCTGAAGCCGAGCAGATACATGGCCGCGAGCGTGCCGACCAGCGACAGCGGCACCGACAGGCTCGGGATGATGGTCGCCGGGATGCTGCGCAGGAACAGGAAGATGACCAGCACCACCAGCACCACGGCCAGCAGCAGTTCGAACTCCACATCGTGTACCGAGGCACGGATGGTGTTGGTGCGATCCGTGAGGATGGCGACCTCGACCGCGGAGGGGAGCGAGTCCGACAAAGAGGGCAGCAGCTTCTTGATACGGTCGACGACCTGAATGACGTTCGCGCCGGGCTGGCGCTGGATGTTGAGGATGATGCCCGGCGTGTTGTTGACCCAGCCGGCGAGATAAACGTTTTCGGCACCGCTGACCACGCTCGCCACATCCGACAGGCGCACCGGGTTGCCGTTCTTGTAGGCGACGATGATGCTCTCATACGCCTCGGGGCTCTGGATCTGATCGTTGGCGTTGATGGTCCAGGAGCGCGCCGGACCATCGAGCGTCCCCTTGGGCGAATTGACGTTGGCGTTGCTGATGGTGGTGCGCAGGTCGTCGATGTTCAGGCCGTAGGCGGCGAGTGCACGCACGTTGGCGATGACGCGTACCGCGGGCCGCTGGCCACCGCTCACGCTCACCAGCCCCACGCCCTCGATCTGCGAGATCTTCTGCGCCATGCGCGTGTCAGCCAGATCTTCGAGCTGGGTGAGCGGCAGCGTCTTCGAGGTGACCCCGAGCGTCAGCACTGGCGCATCCGCGGGATTCACTTTGGCGTAGATCGGTGGCGCCGGTAGGTCGGAGGGCAGAAGATTGCCGGCGGCATTGATGGCGGCCTGGACTTCCTGCTCGGCAATATCGAGGCTGAGGTTCAGGCTGAACTGCAAAGTGATGACCGAGGAACCGCCGGAGCTGGTCGAGGACATCTGGTTCAGCCCGGGCATCTGGCCGAACTGCACTTCGAGCGGTGCGGTGACCGACGAGGTCATCACCTCCGGGCTCGCGCCCGGATAGAACGTCTGCACCTGGATGGTCGGATAATCGACTTCAGGCAGCGCTGACAGCGGCAGGAAGCCGAAGGCAACCAATCCCACCAGCAGGATCGCCACCATCAGCAGCGAGGTCCCCACCGGGCGCAAGATGAAGATGCGCGATGGATTCAACCGGCCGCCGTCCTCGGGCAGCCGCTCGACTGCCGTGCTCATCCGTTGCCCGGAGCGCTCTGCTGCTGGGACTGCTGTTGTTGCTGCGGGTGCCGGTGACCGCTCTGGCCGCTGCCGTGGGCGTGCCCGGCGGTGTTCGCGCCGCCACTGCTGCTGCTCGCGTTGGCCTGACGCAGCTGCACCTTGGCGCCGTCTTTGAGCTTGTCGGCGCCATCGACTACCACGAGCTCACCGACACTGAGGCCCTGCTGGATCGATACGTTGGTGGCATCCCCGGGACCCAGGGTGACCTTGCGCACGCTGACCGTCTGCGCGCTCGGGTCAACCACGTAGACGTAGGTGCCGGGCTCGCCGCGCTGGATGGCGGCCTGGGAGATGAGGGTGGCGTTGTGCAGCGTGTCGAGCAGCAGCACGACGTTGACGAACTGCTGCGGGAACAGACTCTCATCGGTGTTGAGGAAACTCGCTTTGAGCTTGATGGTGCCGGTGGTCGGGTCGATTTCGCTGTCGATCGACTGCAGCGTGCCGGTGGCGAGCTGGTGCGTGTTGCTGCGGTCCCAGGCGGTGACACTCAGAGTCTTGCCCGCATGCACCTGCTGCAGCAGCGCCGGGATATTATCCTCCGGCAGGGTGAACACCACCGTGATCGGCTGCATCTGCGTGATCACCACGAGCCCGTTGGGCTCGGACGGGGTGACGTAATTGCCGACGTTCACCTGCTGCAGGCCCACGCGCCCGGAGATGGGCGAAGTGATGTGGCAGTACACCAGGTTGAGCTTCTGCGCATCGATCTGCGCCTGGTCGGTTTTCACGTTGCCTTCGTCCTGCACCACGAGCGACTTCTGCGTGGCCAGCTGCTGCTCGGCGATCGAGTCCTGCGACCACAGTGTCTGGTAGCGCTGCAGATCGATGTGCGCGTTGTCGAGCAGCGCCTTGTCGCGCACCAGCGCGCCCTGCGCCTGCTCGAGGGCGACCTGATAGGGACGCGGATCGATCTGAATGAGCGCATCACCGGCCTTCACCTTCTGCCCTTCCTTGAAGGCGATGTGCATGATCTGACCGGCGATCTGGCTCTGTACGGTGACGGTCGCCAGCGGCGTGACGGCGCCGAGCCCGATCAGGGTGATGGGCATGTCGCCCGCGACCGCCTTGTTGGCGACCACCGGCATGGGGCCGCCGCCGGCAAAGCGCCCGGCAGGCGCACGCGCTCCCTTGGGCGTCAGCCACCAGGCGAGCAGCGCCAAGGCCAGCAGCAGCGCCACCACCACCAGCACGCGCCGGTTCAACAGGTGGCGCTGCCAGCCGGGACGGGTGTCCTGTTCGATGACCGCACCGGGATGCAGATAGCGATTTTCGTCGTTCATGAGATGCGCACGAATGCGTTCCGGTTTCCGAATTGAATTAAACGTCCCGCGAGCCTGTCGCGGGTGATCTGCCCGGAGCCCGGGCAGCGCGCAAGCCGCGCCCATTCCGCCCTGGGGGCTTCCGCGGTCGGGGCCATGCCGGCGACCGCGCGTCGCGCCGCCCAGGCGCCCAGAGGATGAGTCTGCACCTTAGCAGTCCCCTGCCTTAAAAAGGGTAAAGGCTTGTATAGGAACTGCAACAAGCCGCACCGCCGCCGTGTCCGTAATGGCCCGCAAAACAACTACTTCGCGTGTTGCCGCCAGCTGCCACTTTACACCACCTCGCGGCGCGAGCCGGGACAGGTAGTCCGTGCATCCGCGTCAGCGGGCACCCGTCGTCCCGAGCCGACAGGAGCCAGATGGGCGCAATAGCGCCAGATCAAACTCTGGCGTCGGCAGGTAAACAGCGGCCGGGACCTCAGCTGCGGTTCGCTGCCAGCAGTTGCACCGCGCTCTGGTAGAGCCGGGCACGCAACGCATAGCGCTCACTCGCGCTGGTGACGTAGCGCACCACGATCTGCGCCCCCACGCCGCCGGAATCCGGGCGGATGGCGATCCCCGGCTTGACGGCGAGGCTGCCGCCGCGCTGCTGACCGCGCGAGGCGCGCCGCCATTCCTCTTCGGCCTGGCGGGCATCGTTCGCGGTGGCCTCGGTGACTTCCTTGAGGATGGCGTCGGCGACCGAGTGCGGATCGCGCCCGTAGGGCACCACGATTGACAACTCGTCCCACAACCACTGCCCGGTGGTGGAGAAATTGAAGTAGTGCCCCTCGATCGCGAAGCTGTTGGTAAAGGTGACGCGCCGCCCGGTCGGATGACCGGCGTCGGTCCAGTTGCCGGTTTCGAGCAGCACCGTGTGGAACATGCTGAGCTCGACCACTTCGCCGCTCACGCCCTTGATCTCCACCCAGTCGCCGACCCGCATGCCGTTGCGCCCCATCAGCACGAACCAGCCGATGAAGGCGACGATGAAGTCCTTCAGGGCCACGGTGAGTCCGGCACCGACGATGCCGAGCATCGTGCCGATCTGACCGGGGACGCCGATCAGTACCACGAGGATCAGCAGGATGCCGATGAGCTGCAGCGCGACGCCGATGACGCTGCGCAGCGTGCCGACCTGGCGGCGGTCGATGCGCGCGCGCCCGAGCAGGCGCTCGAGCCAGCGGTCGACGCACAGCAGCACCAGCAGCGCTGCCAGCACCACCATCGCGCCGAGCAGGATCTGATGCAGCGCACTGCGCGCCTCGCTGCCGACCAGCGCGCTCCACTTGCCGTAGATGTCCGCGAGGTGCTGGCGCGCGGTGATGCGCTGGTCGCGCAGCATCAGGCGGTGCTGTATGGCGCCGATCTGCCGGGTCAGCTCGAGCAACGTCGTCGGTGGCGCTGGCCCACTCGTGGCGGCTGCGGCCAGCGGTGCGGCGCCCGCGGCTGCTGCGGCCGGGGTGTTGGTGGCTGTGGCGTGCGAAGGCGCGCGCGCCGTGAACTCCGGCAACTGCGCCTTGCTCGCGGCGAGCTCGGCGGCGATCTTCGCTCGTTCGCTCGCGAGCTGCTCGGCACTGGCCAGTACGTGCTCGCGCGCCCAGCCGAGCCAGCGTTCTTTCTTGCGCAGCGCCCACCATTGGCGGAACTCGCCCACCATGCCCTTGAGGTTGGCGAGCGAGCCGGTCGCGACTGCAGGGGCGGACAGGTGGGAGCCCGCCTGCTCGGCGGCCTCGTGCTCCTGCTGCATCTGCTGGATGCGCTGGTGGACGTTGCCGCCTGCCTGCAGCAGGTCCTCGTTGGCTTGGGCCAGCTCATCCTGCTCGAGCACCACCTGCGACTGCGCGAGATCCAGGCGGTCCTGCAGAGCGGCCTTGTCGGTATCGCTCGCCTTGGCGAGCTGTTCGGTCAGCTGCTTTGAGTTCGCGCTGTCGGCGTCCAGCTGCTTTTGCACGCCGTTGACCCGTTGCTGGATCTGACTCGCCGCCGGGCTGAGCGTCGGTGGGTGACTCTCGAGGTGGTGCAGTGCGGCAGCAAATGCCAGATCGAGTTCACGGTCAGCGGTCTGCACGGCCTCCTGCGCCAGGGCCTGCTCCTCCGGGTTCGAGGCGTAGTGCGCGAGGCGCTGCGCGATCAGCAGCGTGTGCTGGTCGATCACCGGAATGCCGTTGTCGGTCTGGCCGACCACGACGATCGCACTGGTGCGTGAGACCGGTCCGGCGCTGCTGTCCGCGGTCGACCACAGCCCGTAGCCGGTCGCGAGCAGCAGTACGATGAGTACTGCCGCGATGATCTGCTGCACTCTGCTCATGTCCCATGATGCCACGGCGCCCGGCACCACAGGACAGAGGGCTCAGGCCGGCGCGCGCACCGCGTCAGGTAGCGTGGCGATGCGGAAGCCTTCCTCGCGCCAGCCGCTCATGCCGCCGATCATGACCTTCACCGGGCGTCCCAGCTGCGCCAGGCGCAGCGCCGCGCGCTGCGCGCCGTTGCAGTGTGGCCCGGCGCAGTAGACCACGAAGAGCGTATCGGCCGCGTAGCCCGCAAGCGTACCCGCGATGATCTTGCGATGCGGCAGGTTGCTCGCGCCCGGCACGTGTCCGGCGGCGAACGCCTGCGGGCTGCGCACGTCCAGCAGCACGAAGTCGGGCGTGTGCTCCAACGCCTGGTGTACGTCCCAGCAGTCGGTTTCGAAGCGGAAGCTGCCGTCAAAGTGCGCCACCGCGCTGACGGCATCGGCGGCGGGGACTTGGCTTACGAGGCTCGGCATGGACGTAAGTGTGGCGGCGGACGGCATTCGCCGCCAGTGGCGTAAATGACAAGCCACGTTAAGATTACGCCATGAGTCACAAAGTGGTGGCGGTCGCCTACGACCGCCTGTGCACCTTCGAATTCGGCTGCACGGTGGAGCTGTTTGCCCTGGCACGCCCCGAACTCGGCGTGCCCTGGTACGAGTTCGCAGTGTGCGCGGCCGAACGCGCGCCGCTGCGCGCTACCGGCGGCGTCGAGTTGAATGTGCGCCATGGACTCAAGCTGCTCGAGGGCGCGGACACCATTGTCATTCCTGGCTGGCGCGACGTGAACGAGGCGCCGCCGCCGGAGCTGCTCGCGAAACTGCGCCGCGCCTACGCACGCGGCGCACGGCTGTGCTCGATCTGCTCGGGGGTGTTCGTGCTGGCAGCAGCGGGGCTGCTCGATGGCCGCCGTGCGACCACCCATTGGCGCTACGTGCGCGAGCTGGCCAGCGCCTATCCTGCGGTACGGGTCGAGCCCAACGCCCTCTACACGCATGAGGAGCGCCTGCTGACCTCGGCCGGCTCGGCCGCCGGCCTCGATATGCTGCTCCACCTGGTACGCTGCGATTTCGGCGCCCGCATCGCCAACCAGGTCGCCCAGCGCCTGGTGATTCCACCGCACCGCGAAGGCGATCAGGCGCAGTTCGTGCCGCGCCCGCTGCCTGCCGACGGGCGCGGGCGTCTAGCGAAACTCATGGATTTCGTGCGCGCGCATTTGGAGCAGCCGCATACGCTCGCCGCCCTCAGCCGCCGCGCCGCGATGAGTCCGCGCACCCTGCAGCGCGACTTTGTCGCAGCGACCGGGCTGTCGCCGCACGCCTGGCTGGTGGGCGCACGGCTGGAACGCGCCAAGGAGCTGCTGGAGACCACGCGGCTGAGCGCCGCGGCTATCGCTGCGCGCACCGGCATCGGCAGCGCCGAGACGTTGCGCCATCATTTCCGCGGGCGTCTGGACACCACGCCCTCGGCCTACCGGCGACGCTTCGCGCAGCGCAATTGAGCTGGCCGACGCAGCGCCCGCCAGCTCAACCGTTCGCTTCAGGCAGATGCCTCAGTAGGCGAAGAACGGCTGCGAGTTGGTCTCCGGATTCTCGATGCCGGTGTAGATGTTGGTGCCGAAGAAGAACGGCAGGCCCAGGTCCACCGAATCCGCGCCGGCCACCGTGCCGCCGAGGTTGGAGAACGCGGTGAAGGTCGGATTGTTGGTGAACAGCGTTTGGGCGTTGGCGACGCTGAAGGGCGCGGCCAGCTGATTGCTGGTGACCGGGCTGATCATCGTCGCGCTCTCGCTTACTGTTGAGGCCGGACAGTAGAAGCCCATGTTGTTCATGCTGCCGGGACAGATGGTCAAAGAGCTGTCGTTGAAGAAAACGCCGTTCGAGCCGCTGTCGAGATAGCTCTCGGTGTAGGTCGTGCCGTTCAGCGCGGCCTCAATGAAGCCGGTGGCAGGATCCGCCTGCAGCTCGGTGACGCTCGAGGCGAGGGTATTGTTGGTCTGAGTGTTGATGCCGAACACCAGCGAGGCCTGCGCGCCGCTGATGCTCGCCACACCGGCGGTACCGACGGGCGGCAGCTCGATGATCGTGCCATTGTTGTCGGTACCGAACAGCGTGACCGGGTTCTGCAGCTGCTGCGTGAGCGATGCGGAGAAGGCCGCACAGGTGACCGACGACGGACACGCGTAGTAGTTCGCCGCTTGCTGGCCGGGGGTGCAGGCCTGACTGCTGTCGCAGTCGTTGATGAACGGACCGACGCCCAGGATGCCGTTGGCGCCGAAGGTTGCGACGGTGTTTTCCGGTGTGCCGGGACAGATCGTCGTGGAGGGCGTCGTGCCGCCGACATTGGCCGCGCCGATCACCTGCACATTGACGGCCGCCGCTTTCTCGCCGGAGACCGGCATCGAGAGGTCAGCACTGTTGACCGAGCCCCAGCTTGAGCCGTCGGCAAACTGCAGACACTCGGCAAGCGGGTTGCCGCCGGCTGCACCCGTGTCAGTGACGGCCGGCAGGGTGATCGTCAGCGCCGAGGAGATAATGCGCAGGCCCACCGAGCCGGTGTCCACTTCAATGTGATCAATGGTCTGACAGGTGCTGGTGTTGGGCAGGCACACCTGGATCGTAACGTACGGTGTATTGACCGCCGTCGCCGTGAGTGCAGCCGGGCCGCCGTCCACGTAGATCGGTTCCACGTTGGGGCCGCCTGCAGGCGTGATCACCTGGCCACCGCCGGTGGTGCCGCCGCCACCGCTATTGCCACCACCACCGCTGCTGCTGCTGCCGCCGCCGCCGCAGGCCGCGAGCAGCAGGAGGGGAATGAAAACCAGAGCAAAATACTTACGCACTGAGTGTTCCTTAAGAGACGCCGGCGGCGACTAGGAGATGTCCTTGAGGGAGAAGTTCTGCGGCATCAGGGCCGGCACCCAGGCGCGCCCGCTGTAGCCACGGGTGTGGCCGCTCGAGAGCACCACCACGTCCGGAGTGTTGACCGTCAGCTGGTGGTGGTTGTAGTGCGGGCCGGCAGAGGCCTGGCGGAACGTCTGATAGTAGGTACCCAGCACCTGCTGCAGATCAGGAATGCCCTCGCCGCGCCAGCTGATGGCAAACACCTGGCCGGAGAGCGACACGTACTCGTGCAGGACCAGTTTGCTGGTCTGGATCTCGTGCACCGTGTAGTTGCTCGAGGGCATCACTTGCAGTGCGCCCTTGACCCGTACGCGGTCGGCTTCGACGCTCGTGACGTCACCGCCGAGCGCTCCCAGAGCGGGCGTCGCGAGAGCGACAATGATCAGAGAACCCAGGACCGTGCGGGTCAGCATAGTTGGCAATATCCTTTAAGTATCCGCGTTATCCCCGCGGCATTGTGCCTTATAGGAGAGCTTAACGCGCTCCATCTGCGAGCATGGCGCCTTATAACCTAATGCGGCGCAACCGCCCTGTAGAGTGCACAGCGCTCAAAACCCCGATCCGTTGACCGCGGGGTTCAGGGGCGGTTCAGACCGCCCGGCCGGCGCGCCGCCCTTCCTCGGGGGGTGTGTCGAAAACGAAACTGCTTGTGACCTTATTCATCAATCCGTTAGCATTCGCCCCCCAAAATTCGGAGCGGTAGTTCAGCTGGTTAGAATACCGGCCTGTCACGCCGGGGGTCGCGGGTTCGAGTCCCGTCCGCTCCGCCAAGTTCCTCCTGACTACCAGCCCTACGCATGCTGCAGAAGATCGGCGACACCCTTAAGGGGCATAAATGGCTCTCGTGGATCCTCCTGGGGGCACTCGCCCTGGTATTCGCGGCCTGGGGTGCCTACGGTATCGTGAACCTGAATTTCGGCGGCTCGAATTATGCCGCCGAGGCCAACGGCAGCAAGATCGCACTGGAAGACGCCCGCAGCGGTTGGCTGCGCCAGCAGGCGCAGTGGCAGCAGCGGCTGGGAGGCGCGGAACTGCCTCCTCAGCTGCGCACCCAACTCCAGAACCAGGTCCTGGAGGGGCTGATCCGCAATGCGCTGCTCACCGAGCGCACCCAGGACCTCGGCTACCGGGTGAGCCGCACCCAGCTGCGCGAGGCCATTCAGAACGAGCCGGCATTCCAGATCGACGGCCAGTATTCGCCGGAAGCGGCCAAGGCTGCGCTGGCGCAGGCCGGGCTCTCGCTGGAGACTTTCGAGCAGGAGTTGGGCACCGACGTGCAGCGCATGCAGCTCGAGGGCGGCATCCGCGCATCCGGCTTTCTCACTGCGGCGGAACTGAAGCGCCTGGCAGATCTTGAGGACCAGGAGCGCGAAGTACGCTACTTCGTCCTGCCGGCGGACCAATTTAAATCCGCGGCCAAGACCGATGACGCCGCGGTACAGGCCTACTATCAGGCGCACCAGTCTCAGTATCTGACGCCCGAGTCCGCGCATCTGCAGTACGCTGAGCTGCGCCTGGAGACGCTCGCCGCGCAGCAGACAGTGACCGACGCCGATCTGCATACGGCCTACGACAAGGAGAAGAGCCGCCTCGAACTGCCCGAGAAGCGTCACGCCCACCACATTCTGATCACGGGCAAGGACGACGCCGCAGCGCTCGCCCAGGCGCAGCAGGTGCTGGCACAAGCCAAGGCGGGCAAGGACTTTGGCGCGCTCGCCAAGCAGTATTCACAGGATCCGGGCTCCGCGGCGAGCGGCGGTGATCTCGGCTGGGCCGAGCGCGCGAGCTTCGTCAAGCCGTTCGCCGATACGCTGTTCAGCATGAAGGTCGGTGACATCGCCGGCCCGGTGAAGACGCAGTTCGGCTACCACATCATCCGCCTCGACGAGATCCAGGCGGGCAACACCAAGTCATTCGAGCAGGCGCGTGCGGAGCTGGAGACGCAGGTGCGACGCAATCTGGCGGCCGACCGCTTCGGCGAAATCCAGGAGCAGCTGCAGAGCAAGATCGGCGATCCGGGCGTCGAACTCGGCGCGCTCGCGCAGGAATATCACCTGCAGCAGGGAGATGTAGCCGACTTCGCCAAAGGCACAGGCGGAGCGCCGCTCGGCCCGGCGCCGGCGCTGCAGGAGCTGGTGTTCGGCGAGCCCGCGCTCGGGGTCGGCAAGCTCGGCGGCCCGGTGCTGCTGGGCGATGACCGCCTGGTGATCGTGAAGGAGATTGACCATCGCAAGCCGCAGCCGAAGCCGCTGGCGGAGGTGCGCGACAGCATCGTGGCGGCCCTGGTGAAGGAGCAGAGCAGCCAGGCCGCCCTCAAAGCCGCACAGGGCGCGGTGCAGGAGCTCAATGCCGGAGCATCGTTCGACAGCGTCGCCCAGAAATTCAAGCTGACAGCGGACCCCGCGCATTTCGTTTCGCGCCGCGATCCGTCGATCCCGATCCAGGTACGCGATGCAGCTTTTGCGGCGGCGCGCCCGAGCAAACCAGAGTTCAGCGCGGTGTCGCTCAACGACGGCGGCGCGGCGGTATTCGCGCTCAGCGCCGTGCGCACCGCGAAGGTGCAGGACGCTAAGGACCAGAGCGACCGCGCGCTGCAACAGGCGCAGCGCCTGGGGACCGCGGACGTACTCGCCTACGTGGATGAAGTGCGGCGCACCGCGGACGTGCGCAAGAACCCGAAGGCCTTCGAGTAGAGGCTAGCCTTCCGCCTCGAGCGGGAAGCTCATGCCGACCGTGCTGAAGCCGCTGTCGACGTAGAGGATTTCGCCGGTGATGCCGGCGGCCAGATCCGAGCACAGGAACGCGGCGGCGTTGCCCACATCCTCCAGCGTCACATTGCGCCGCAGCGGCGCGATCTCCGCAACCCGTCCCAGCATCTTGCGAAAGCCCGGGATGCCTGCGGCCGCAAGCGTCTTGATGGGGCCGGCAGAGATCGCGTTTACCCGGATGCCCTCGGGGCCGAGGTCGGCCGCCAGAAAGCGCACGTTGGCCTCCAGGCTCGCCTTGGCGAGACCCATGACGTTGTAGCCCGGAATCGAGCGCATCGCGCCGAGGTAAGAGAGCGTCAGCAGCGCTGCGCGCCGCCCGGCCATGAGCGGCTGCGCGCGCTGCGCCAGCGCGGTCAGGCTGTAGCTGGAAACGTCGTGCGCGATGCGGAAGCCCTCGCGTCCGGTCGCTTTGATGAAGGTCCCGCTGAGCGCCTCGCGCGGTGCGAATGCCACCGCGTGCACCAGGATGTCGAACGCGCCCCATTCACGCTGCAGCAGTGCGAAGGCCGCATCCATCTGCCCGTCATCGGTCACATCGAGCGGCATGGTGAGACGCGCACCGAGCGCGGCCGCCAGGGGTTCGACGCGCTCCTTCAGCTTGTCGACATAGGAGAAGGCGAGCTCGGCCCCCTCGCGGTGCATCGCCTGCGCGATGCCCCAGGCGATCGAGCGGTCGGTCGCGACGCCGACGATCAAAGCGCGTTTGCCGGTGAGAAATCCCATGCGGTGCCTCCGGCTGAGGATTATGCCGCAAAGCGATGCCGCCCAGCGCTGCCCGGGCTCAGCTGTGGCGCGTGTTCAGGTGGATGCGCAGCTTCTGGCCGGCGTGGATGCGTGTATGGCTGCTCAGGCCATTCCATGCGAGCAGCTGCGGCACACTGCACTGAAAGAGGTGCGCGATCTGCGGCATCGTGTCGCCTTCGCGCACGGTATAGACGACTTTACGGTGCGCCACGTGGCGCGCGGCGCTGCCCTCCGACAGGCGGATGCGCTGACCGGCGCGCAACGCATCGTCGGGGTGCATGTTGTTGAGCAGCGCCAGCGTGTTCACGTTCATGCCGTGGCGGCGCGCGATAGTCCAGAGCGAGTCGCCGCGCCGTACCACCTGCACACGCGCACGGCCATGGCCTTTGTCGTCGACCCGCGCGGCGGCCAGCATCACTTTCGCCGGCAGCTCCGGCACCGCGCTCGGCACGCGCAGCTCATCGCCCACGGCAATTCCCTGGGTCGGCATGTCGTTGAGCTCGCGCAGCACCTGGACGCTGGTATCGAAGTGCTTGGCCACCGAGGCGATCGAGTCGCCGCGCACCACCGAATAGCGGATCACGCCCAGGCGCTGATCCGGGGTGAGCAGTTCCATGTTCTGCGCGAACACCTCGGCCGCATCCACCGGCAGCAGCAGGTACTGCGGACCGATCGGGTCGGTGGCCCAGCGATGGAAGGCGGGGTTGAGTTCGTAGAGCTCATCGGGGGTGATGCCGGCGATCTCGGCCGCCAGCTTCATGTTGACCTGGCTGTTGATGGTCACGCGGGCGAAGTAGGGCTGGTTCGGAATCGGGCTGAACTGCAGGCCGTACACTTCCGGATCGAGCACCAGGCGCTTCATCGCCAGGAGCTTGGGAACGTAGGCGCGCGTTTCGCCCGGCAGCCACAGACTCCAGAAATCCAGGCTGCGCCCGGCGGCGCGATTCATCGCGACCGCGCGCTCGACCAGGGCTTCGCCGCAGTTGTAAGCGGCGATCGCCAGCAGCCAGTCGCCGCCGAATTCATCGTGCAGCGACTGCAGGTAATCGAGCGCCGCGCGCGTCGACTCGACGATGTCGCGGCGGCCGTCGTACCACCAGTCCTGTTTCAGTCCGTACATCGAGCCGGTGCCGGGGATGAACTGCCACAGCCCCGAGGCGCGCGCGCGCGAGTATGCGTACGGCTCGAAGGCGCTCTCGACCACCGGCAAGAGCGCCAGCTCGAGCGGCATGTTGCGCCGTTCCAGCTCGGTCACGATGTAATAGAGGTAAAGGTCCGCGCGGCTGAAGGAGCGCTGCAGGTAGTCCGGGTTGTTGGCGTACCAGCGCAGTTGCTCCTCGACTGCATGGTGCTCGCTCTCGTCGGGCAGCTTGAAGCCTGCGCGCATGCGGTCGAACAGATCGGCGTACTGCGCCGGCGTGAGTCCGGCGACCTGCGTGGGGCCTTCCTGCCCGGCCGGCGCGTCGGCCGCGGGCGCGACGGCGGCCGCGACGCCCGGCGGTGGCACGGGAGCTGCGGCCGGGGCCGTGCTCGTCGTGCCCATGTCGGGGGCCGCCACCACGGGCGCGCTCGCCGTGACCGTGGGATTCAGGGGGAAGGTGCCCAGCGAGCTGTTCAGGACCTGCGGCTGCGGGCGCTGGGGCGCGTGGGCGCACGCCGCCAGTGCCAGGAGACTTAAGGTAAGGAGCGCGCGCGGCGTTCTGTTCAGTCCCATCGCCAAGTTCCGTACCCTCTAGTCGGCGTGCTACTTTTCCCGCGCCAGGGCACGGGTCCTTGCGATCAAGGACGCTACTGAGTCAAGACCGGGAATTTAACCGTTAAGTTCACACTATTACCAGCACCGAAATCGTGCCAGTCCGCACTTCACAGATCCTCGACCGTGACGCCGCGCTCAGCGCCTGGTGGCAAACCCCGCTCGGACGCGCGCTGCTCGCGGCCGAGTCGGAGCTGCTCGGCGAGGCGCTCGAGGACGTCTTCGGCTGGGAGTTGCTGCAGGTCGGCGCCTGGGGCGGTGCGCGCGAGCTGCTTGGGCGCAGCCGTACGCGGCGGCAGAGCCTGGTGGCGGCGGCAGCCTTTCCGGGTGGGGCCGACATCGTCGCGCGCCCCTCGGCACTGCCGGTGCTGAGTGACTGCATCGACGCCGCGCTGCTGCCACACACGCTGGAATTCGCGCCCGACCCCTACGCCGTGCTGCGCGAAGTGGACCGCGTGCTGGTCGGCGAGGGCCAGCTGCTGGTGCTCGGCTTCCGTCCCTGGAGCCTGTGGGGCATGCGCGCGCGCTACAGCCGCGCGGGCTTTCCGCCCGGCATGCGCCGCGTATTGTCGGAGCGGCTGCTGCGCGAATGGTTGGTGCTGCTCGGCTTTGAAGTGGTGGCGGCGCAGCGCTACCTCTATCTGAGCCCCTGGAGCCGCGGACTCGCGCGCGGTGAGGGGGCGGCGCGCATGCTGCGCGCCGGGCTCACCTACCCGCTACCGGCGAGCGCCTTCCTGCTGAAGGCACGTAAACGGGTCTACACGCTGACGCCGATACGGGCACGCTTCCGCGAAAAACCTGCGGTGATCGGCGGCCTGGTGAAGCCGACGACGCGTTCGCAGGCGTGATCGAGATTTATACCGATGGTGCCTGCCGCGGCAATCCCGGCCCGGGCGGCTGGGCGGCGCTGCTGAAGAGCGGCACGCACGAGCGCGAACTGAGTGGCGCCGAAGCGCTCACCACCAACAACCGCATGGAACTCACTGCGGCGCTGCGCGCGCTGCAGGCGCTCAAGCGTCCCGTGCAGGCGCGCCTGCACACCGACTCCGAATACGTGCGCCGCGGCATCAGCGAATGGCTGCCGGGCTGGAAGGCGCGCGGCTGGCGCACCGCCGACCGCAAGCCGGTGAAGAATCAGGATCTGTGGGAGCAGCTCGAGCAGCTCGCGGCCCGCCACCAGATCGAGTGGCTGTGGGTGCCGGGTCACGCGGGCGTCGCCGGCAATGAGCGCGTTGACCAGCTCGCCAATGAGGCAATCGACATCTTTTTACAGCAGACGTTGCGGTAGACTCGCGCCCCATGCGACAGGTCGTGCTGGACACGGAGACCACCGGACTTGAGCCCGAGCTCAATCACCGCGTGATCGAAATCGGCTGCGTTGAACTCATCAACCGGCGCAGCACCGGGCGCAGCTTCCACCGCTATCTCAATCCCGAGCGCGACATCGACGACGGTGCGCTCGCGGTGCACGGCATCTCGCGCACCGACCTCGACGGTCAGCCGCGCTTTGCGGAGATCGCCGAGGAGCTCATGAGCTTCATCAATGGCGCGGAGCTGGTGATCCACAACGCTGCCTTCGACGTCGCGTTCCTGGATGCCGAGTTGGCGCGGCTGCCCGGCGCGCCGCGCGCCGTCGGCTCATTCTGCCAGGTGCTGGATACTCTGGCGCTGGCGCGCGAGCTGCATCCGGGTCAGCGCAACAGCCTGGATGCGCTCTGTAAGCGCTATGACGTCGACAACTCCGCGCGCGAGCTGCACGGCGCGCTGCTCGATGCGCGCATTCTCGCGGACGTCTATCTGGCGATGACCGGCGGCCAGGGCGCGCTCGCGCTCGCCGAGGCGGAGAGCTCCGCGCAGTCTGCGGCGGTGGCGCGCGCGGCGCGCGCACCGCTGCGCACGGCGGCGCCGCTCCTGGTCATAGCTGCCTCCGCCGAGGAACTTGAGGCGCACGCCGTCATGCTGGCGGTGATCGCCAAGGCGAGCGGCGGTCGCTGCCTGTGGGCGCTCGCGGATGACCCGCTGCCCGCGGCCGCCGCGCTCGCCGAACCGCAGCGCTCGAGTGCCTGACGCACCTACCGCAGTGATGCCGCTCAAACTGCGCAACTGCCGCGTCGGCGTGGTGGGCCTGGGCTACGTCGGCCTGCCGCTCGCCATCGAGTTCGGCAAGCACTTCGAGACCGTCGGCTTCGACGTCGATCCACAGCGCGTGCGCCAGCTGCGTGCCGGCCGCGATCGCACGCTCGAGGTCACCCGCGCGGAACTCAAGGACGCACGGCGTCTCAGCTTTACGACCGATCTGAAACTGCTGCGCCGCTGCCGGGTGTTCATCGTCACCGTGCCGACGCCTATCGACACCTATAAGCGTCCCGATCTCACCCCGCTGATCCGTGCCAGCGAGAGCGTCGGCACGGTACTCGGCAAGGGCGCCATTGTGGTGTACGAGTCGACCGTGTATCCGGGGTGCACCGAAGAGGTGTGCGTGCCGATCCTTGCGCGGGTCTCGGGGCTGAAGTTCAACCGCGATTTTTTTGCCGGCTACAGCCCGGAGCGCATCAACCCGGGCGACAAGGAACACCGCCTCACGACCATCCGCAAGGTCACCGCCGGCTCCACCCCCGAGGTGGCTGAGTTCGTCGATCAGCTGTACGGCGCGATCGTCAAGGCCGGCACTCACAAGACCTCGAGCATCCGCGTGGCGGAGGCGGCCAAGGTCATCGAGAACACCCAGCGCGACGTGAATATTGCGCTCATCAACGAGCTCGCGCTCATCTTCAACCGCCTGCAGATCGACACCGAGGAAGTGCTGAACGCCGCTGGCAGCAAGTGGAATTTCCTGCCGTTCCGCCCGGGGCTGGTCGGCGGCCACTGCATCGGCGTCGATCCCTATTACCTGACGCACAAGGCGCAGGAGATCGGCTACCACCCGGAGATGATCCTCGCCGGACGCCGGCTCAACGACAACATGTCGCTGCACGTCGCCGCGCAGATCACCCAGCTGATGGCGGCCAAGCGCATTCATGTGAAGGGCGCGCGCGTGCTGATGCTCGGCATTACCTTCAAGGAGAACTGCCCCGACATCCGCAACTCCAAAGTGGTGGACGTCGTGCGCGAGCTGGTCAAGCAGGGTGCGCGGGTGGAGATCTACGATCCGTGGGCGAGCGGGGCAGAGCTGTTCCACGAATACGGTCTAAGACCCATCCGTACGCTGAAGAACGGCCGCTACGATGCGGTGGTGGTGGCGGTCGCCCACCGCCAGTTCCGCGAGCTCGGGGCCAAGCACGTGCGCCGGCTGGGCCGGCGCAAGCACGTGCTGTACGACATCAAGCACGTGTTCCCGGCAGCAGCCGTCGATGGCCGCCTATAAGGTCCTGGTGACCGGTGCGGCCGGCTTCATCGGCTCGCACACCGCGCAGCGCCTGCTGGATGCCGGCCATGAGGTCGTCGGCCTGGACAACCTCAATGATTACTACGACGTCGCGCTCAAAGAGGCGCGTCTCAAGCGTCTGACACATCCTGGTTTCCGCTTCGTGCGGCTCGATCTGGCCGACGATGCCGGCATGGCGGCGCTGTTTGCGCAGGAGAAATTCGCGCGCGTGGTGCATCTGGCGGCGCAGGCCGGCGTGCGCTACTCGCTGCAGAACCCGCACGCCTACGTGCGCAGTAATATCACCGGCACGCTCAACGTGCTCGAGGGCTGCCGCCACAATGGCGTCGAGCACCTGGTGTACGCCTCGACCAGCTCGGTGTACGGCGCCAACACCAACATGCCGTTCTCCGAGCACCGCGGCGCCGATCACCCGCTGTCGCTGTACGCCGCCAGCAAGCGCGCCAACGAGCTGATGGCGCATACCTACTCGGCGCTCTTCAAGCTGCCG
>DATHMN010000092.1:0-2237 GCA_035487135.1 Steroidobacteraceae bacterium
AGTGCCATCAGCTGCAGCCCGGACGACAGCTCGGTGCTTACGGCGTACGGCGTCAACTACGGCGGCGGATTCTATTTCACGATCGGCACTTCAGTGTCGTCGCCGGAGTTTGTCGGCGCGTTGGCCCTCTACGAACAGCAGCGCGGCCGGTTTCATCGCCAGGGCAACGTGAACTACTTCCTCTATGCGCGCGGTGCCCTGCAGTCGCTGGCGGGCGGCGTCTACGCGCCTGCGGAGCTGCAATTCTTCCATCGCAACATCCCAGGGTTCGACGGCTTCTATAACGCCGACTACCCGAGCCACGACTACAACTACATCTACGGCAATGGCAGCCCGGATGTTCGCAAGCTCTTCGGCCTGACGAACTATCCGGCGGCGGGCGTGCCGCAGACACCCGGCAATCCTTAGGAGCTCGCTGCCGACAGCAGAAGGCGTTCGCGCACGACGCGAACGCCTTCTGCGCTCCGCTGGAGCGGAACTAACCCGGCGAAGTCGCGACGCGCAGTTCCACGGCCCGCGCCTCCCGGCCGAGCGTCGTGACCACGATGAGCGCGACCGCGACCACCGCCATCGTCCACGAGAGGATGTAGGCGTAGTCGCCGCCGTGCGCCTCGGCGATGCCCGCCTGGAAGGGTGACATTCGCGACGCCGCGAGGTTACCGAGCTGATAGGCGAAGCCCGGCAGGATCGCGCGCACCGAGGGAGGCGACAGCTCGTTGAGATGCGCCGGCACGATGCCCCAGGCCCCCTGCACCATGAACTGCATAAGAAAGCCGCCGAGCGCCAGCAGCACCACGGTCTGCGCATAAGCCCACAGCGGGATCATGGGCAGCGCCAGCAGTGCCGCCAGCACGATGGCACGTCGGCGGCCCAGCCGCTCCGACAGTGTGCCGAAGAAGATCCCGCCGGCCAGCGCTCCGAGGTTCATGACGATGGCGATCTTGCCGGTGGTCTCGGGGGACAGGTGATGCTGGCTCTGCAGGAACGTGGGATACAGGTCCTGCGAGCCGTGCGAGAAGGCGTTGAAGCAGGCCATGAGCAGCACCAGGTACAAAAGCGTCGGCAGGTGAGTCTTCGCCGCGCCCCACACCGCTGCTGCCGTAGCCCGCTGCGTGGCCGCGCCCGCCAGCCATGCGGGGGATTCCGCCACGCCGTAGCGAATGTACAGCACCAGCAGGGCGGGGCTCGCGCCGATTATGAACATGCCGCGCCAGCCCACGTGCACGAAGACATAGGCGAAGACCAGCGACGCCAGCAGGTAACCGATGACATAGCCTTCCTGCAGCAGGCCGGAGAAGAAACCGCGTCCCTTGGCCGGCAGGGTCTCGAGCGCCAGCGCCGCGCCAACTCCCCACTCACCGCCCATGGCGAAGCCGAACACCGCGCGCAGCACGAGCAGCGTCGCCAGGTTGGGAGCGAAGGCGGTGGCCAGCTGCGCCGCAGCATAGCTGACGACGTTAAGCATCAGGATCGGACGGCGGCCGTACTTCTCCGCGAGCCAGCCGAAAAACAGCGCGCCGAGCGGACGGAACGCGAGTGTGAGAAAGATTCCCTCGGCCACCGACTTGACGTCGGTATGGAACTCGCTGCTGATCGCCTTCAGGCAGAAGACGAAGATGAAGAAATCGAAGGCATCGAGCGACCAGCCGAGGAGCGAGGCCACGAATGCCTTCAGTTGCGCGCCAGTCAGTTCTCGCAGAATGCCAGGCACAGCGCCTCCCCCCCCCGACGGCTGAAATACAAGCCTAACACGGGCGCAGTTGGGCGAGAATGGGGCCATGCTGTGTTGGACTGCCGGCCGCATTGCCGGTCCTGCTGTCGTGCTGCTCGCCGCTGCTGCGCCAGCTGCGGCGGCGGCGCCATTCTCCTTCGATGCCGCGCCGGGCCGGCTGCCGAAGGACGTGGTGCCGCTCGACTACACGATCGTGGTCACGCCGGACATCCGCGCGGGGACCATCGCCGGCAGCGAGACGGTGAAGCTGCGCGTGCGCAAGGCCACCGGCGAGATCGTCTTCAATTCGCTCAACGAGAAGCTCAGCGATGTGCGCCTGGACGGCAGGCCGGTGAGCGGCCTGCGCTCGGATGACGAGCAGCAGCTGAGCACGCTCACGCTGGCACAGCCGCTGCGATCGGGGGTACATACGCTGAGCTTTTCCTACGTCGCCAAGCTCGAGACGCAGCCGCACGGGTTGTTCGTGCAGTCGTTCGTCAAGGCCGACGGCACGCGCGAGCAGATG
>DATHMN010000093.1:0-10710 GCA_035487135.1 Steroidobacteraceae bacterium
TCAGCGCCGACACCACGGCAGCGACAATCACCAGCGAGAGCGTCTCCAGGGTCGGCTCCCAGTAGCCCTGGTTCATGATGAAGAGGAGCGCGGCGACGACGAACACCGCCAGCGGCCAGGAGCGGCGCAGCAGCCAGCTGAGCAGCGCCGTTGCGAGGACCAGGAGCGAGGCGGGGATCGCGCGCAGCAGCGCGGTGAGGCCATCGACGCTGCCGCGGATCACGGTCGACACTGCGTTGAAGAACGCCCGCCCGTGGGTCTTGATGTATTCGATGAAGACCGCGACGGTCTCGCCCACCGGAATCTTGTGATCGGCGAGCCAGCGCTCGAGGCTCAAGCCGCCGATCAGCTTGGGATGCGTCTTGAGACCGGCGAGCGCCGGGCGGCCATCGAAGGTGCGCACGCCCTGCAGCCAGCCGGCGACCAGCTGCGGATTGGCCTTCAGGAACGCCGTGGCGGCCACCTCCGGCGGCTCATGGCGGTCGAGGATATCGCCCATGACGCGGCTTTCCTGCTGCGTCGTGAACGACAGATTGCGCAGCAGCCGGCCGATGTTGGGGCATTCACGCGAGTAGCCGGCGCGGGTGTTGGTGTCGACGCGCGCCTCACCGTAATTGGGCCCGAACACCGCATCGCCGCCCTCGAGATAGCGCAGGTCGAAGCGCATGTTCATCGGGTGGGGATCCCAGGCGAGGAATACGATCGGCGCGTGCGCAGCGATGGCGCGCTCGACTTCCGCGAGCATCCCCTGTTCGCTCGACTCCACCAGTTTGAATGAGCCGAGACCGAACAGATTCTGCCGCAACATCGACAGCACCAGACGGTTGCCGTCGTTGCCGGGCTCGATGCCGTAGATGGAAGAGTTGAGCGGGCTCGCGTAGCGGGCGATGTCAGCGAAGCTGCGCAGTCCGCCGGCGTAGGTGTACGCGGGCACCGCCAGAGTGTATTTCGCGCCCGTGAGGTTGTGACGGATGACCTCGACCGAACCATCGGCGACGTAATTTCTGCGGTCGGCCTCCATCGAAGGCATCCAATTGCCCAGGAACACATCGATGTCTTTGTTCTTGAGCGAGGCATAGGTCACCGGCACCGACAGCACGGTGATCTGGGTGCGGTAGCCGAGCTGGCGCACCAGCGCACTGAAGATGGCGGTGGTGGAGGTGACGTCGGTCCAGCCGATGTCCGAGAGCCGGATGAGCTGACAGCCCGGCGGGTCGGTCACGCCCGTGTCGGTGGCCGGGGGAGGCGGTGTCTGCGCGAGCGCCGGCAGCGCGAGGAGGGCCGCCGCGAGCAGACCCGCAGCCCTGTGACCCAGCCGGCGCAGGCCGCCGTTGCCGCGCTTTTCAGCGCACGCCGGCCGCGTCATACGCGCTCCACTTGACCGCTGCGGCCGCGGACTCCATCATTTGTACCCCTTGCCTTGAATAGCCGTTTAATGGACGCGCTGTCAAGTTTCTAAAAGCTCGGCAAGTCACTGAGTGAACAAGAACAATCAGGTCAGAGACGGAAGCGAACGAGGGTCAAGAATGGCCGCCGCTGGGACCGTGAATTCCGGCATCGGAGTGCTTCATTGAACAGGCAATCAACCCCCCTGACGCATCATATGCCGCGTGACGAGGCCGAAGAGGCGCGCCGCATCCAGCTGATCGAAGTCACCGTCGACAGCCTCGCTGAGGTGGGCTACGTCGGTACCACGCTGGCCGAAATCGCGCGCCGTGCCGGGGTCTCCCCCGGCCTGGTCGCACATTATTTCGATGACAAGGACGGTCTGCTGGAGAGCACGTTCCGCACCCTGGCGCGCACGCTCGCCACGCGCGTGCGCGCGAAACTCGCGCTCGCCTCGAGTGCACGCGGACGCGTGCAGGCGGTGATCGACACCAACCTCGCTCCCGAGGAGTTCGACAAACGCACCGGCACCGCCTGGCTCGCCTTCTGGGGTCAGGTGCTGCACGTCAGGGGTCTGAAGCGTGTGCAGACGGCGTACCAGCGTCGCATGTTGTCGAACCTGCGCAGTGATCTGCGCCAGATCATACCGGTAGAGGAGGCGCGCGGGCTGGCTTCCATGATCGCCGCCATGATCGATGGGGTGTGGCTGCGGGCGGCGCTGTCGGAATGGCAGGAGGCCGACAGCGCCGGGGCGCGCGCCATGCTGACCGCATTCGTCGAGGGGCGCCTGCGCGATCTGACGCAGACGCGCACGCCGGCGGCCCCTCACAGGCAGGCGCGTGCCAGCGAACTCGGCGGGAGCCTGGTGGTGATCAATCCGGCCACCGGCGAGCAGCTCGCCGAGCTGGCCGCCGATGGCCCGGCGCAGATCGATGCCGCAGTCGCACGTGCCCAGGCCGGGCAGCGCGGCTGGGCGGCACTCACCGGAGCGCAGCGTGGCCGGATCCTGCAGCGCGCTGCGCAGCTGCTGCGCGAGCGCAACGACGAGCTGGCGGAACTCGAGACCCGCAACACCGGCAAGCCGATCCAGGAGACCTGCGCGGTGGACGTGCTCTCGGGGGCGGAGTGCCTCGAGTACTACGCGGGACTCGCCGCCGGCATCGCCGGCGAGCATCTGGATCTCGGGCCCGCCGCGTTCGGCTACACGCGCCGCGAGCCGCTCGGTGTGGTCGCCGGTATCGGCGCGTGGAACTACCCGCTGCAGATCGCCTGCTGGAAATCGGCCCCGGCGCTCGCCTGCGGCAACGCCATGATCTTCAAGCCCGCCGAGCTCACCCCGCTCAGCGCGCTCAAACTCGCCGAGATCTATCGCGCAGCGGGCGTACCGCCTGGCGTGTTTCAGGTGGTGCAGGGGCGCGCGCCGACCGGCCGGCTCCTCACCCGCCACCCGGAGATCCGCAAGATCTCGCTCACCGGCGAAGTCGGTACCGGCAAGGCAGTCATGGCCGATGCCGCGGACTCGCTCAAACAGGTGACCCTCGAACTCGGCGGCAAGTCGCCCATCATCGTGTTCGAGGATGCGCAGCTCGACAACGCGGTGGCCGGTGCGCTGCTCGGCAACTTCTACTCGGCGGGTGAGGTGTGCTCCAACGGCACGCGCGTGTTCGTTCACAAGGCGGTGCACGCTGAGTTCGTGGAGCGCTTGCGGACACGCGTCGCGGCCATGCGCATCGGCGACCCGCTGGATCCGGCGACCCAGGTCGGCGCACTGATCTCGGAGGAGCACATGGAGAAAGTGCTCGGCTACATCGCGCGCGGCCGCTCGCAGGGGGCGCGCCTGCTGACCGGTGGCGCGCGCGTGACCCAGGGTGCGCTGGCGCGCGGGTTCTTTGTCGCCCCCACGGTGTTCGATGGCTGCCGCGATGATATGGATATCGTGCGCCAGGAGATCTTCGGGCCGGTGATGGCCGTGCTGCAGTTCAGCGATGAGGCCGAAGTGGTGGCGCGTGCCAATGACAGCGAGTTCGGCCTGGCGGCCGCCGTGTTCACCCGCGAGCTGACGCGCGCTCATCGCGTCATCGCGGCGCTGCAGGCGGGCACCTGCTGGATCAATCATTACAACGTCACCCCCATCGAGCTGCCGTTTGGCGGCGTCAAGCTCTCCGGGCTCGGGCGCGAGAATGGCCGCGCGGCGCTCGAGCATTACACCCAGCTGAAGAGCGTCTACGTCGCCATGCGCGACATCGATGCGCCCTACTGAAGCGGCGCAGCGTGAGCGCGGAAACCTTTGACTATGTCGTCATCGGCGCCGGCTCGGCGGGCTGCGTGCTCGCGGACCGCCTGACGGCTGACGGCAGCGCCAGCCTGGTGGTGCTCGAGTACGGCGGCTCGGACCGCTCGCTGTGGATCCAGATGCCGAGCGCGCTGTCGATTCCGATGAATATGGCGCGCTACGACTGGTGTTACTACACCGAGCCCGAGCCGCATCTGGGCGGCCGCCGCCTGCATACGCCGCGTGGCAAGGTGCTGGGCGGCTCCTCCTCGATCAACGGCCTGGTGTACGTCCGCGGCAACCCGCTCGACTTCGAGCGCTGGCAGGAGCAGGGCGCCCTCGGCTGGGGCTATCAGGACGTACTGCCGTACTTCCGCCGCGCCGAGCGCCGTGCCGGCGGCGGCGATGAGTACCGCGGCGGCGAGGGCCGGCTCGCCACCCGCCAGGGACTCCTCACCAACCCGCTGCACGGCGCCTGGCTCGCCGCCGGTCGCGAGGCGGGCTACGCGCTCACCGATGACATGAACGGCTTTCAGCAGGAGGGCTTCGCGCGCATGGACATGACGGTGGGCGAGGGCCGCCGCTGCAGCGCTGCGAATGCCTACCTGCGCCCGGCCATGCGCCGCTCCAACCTCGCGGTGCGCACCCATGCACGCGCGACGCGCATTCTGTTCGAGGGGCGCCGTGCGGTGGGCGTCGCTTATCGCCGTGGCGGGGAGCTGCACGAGGTACGCGCGCGGCGCGAAGTACTGCTGTGCGCAGGTCCCATCAATTCACCGCAGCTGCTCAAGCTCTCTGGTGTCGGTCCTGCCGCCGAGCTCGCGGAATTCGGCATCCCGCTGCTGCACGCGCTGCCGGGCGTGGGCGAGAACCTGCAGGATCACCTCGAGTTCTACTTCCAGGTGGCGAGCCGCGAGCCGATCACGCTCTATCGCGAGCTGTCCCCCTGGCGCCGTGCGCTCATCGGCCTGCGCTGGCTGCTGACACGACGTGGACTCGGCAGCAGCAATCATTTTGAGACCGGCGGCTTCATCCGCAGCCGTGCCGGCGTGCGCTACCCCGACATCCAGTTCCACTTCCTGCCGCTGGCGGTCAACTACGACGGCTCGGCGCTGGCACGCGAGCATGGCTTCCAGGCGCACGTCGGACCGATGCGCTCGCGCAGCAGCGGCTGGGTGCGGCTGCGCTCCGCCGACCCGCTGGCCCCGCCCAGGATCTGTTTCAACTACATGTCGCACAGCGAGGACTGGGCCGAGATGCGCGCTTGCGTGCGCCTGACGCGTGAGATCTTCGCGCAGCCGGCGTTCGATCCATACCGCGGTCGCGAGATCCAGCCGGGGAGCGCTGTGCAGACTGACGAGCAGATCGACGCGTTCGTGCGTGCGCACGTCGAGAGCGCCTATCACCCCTCCTGCAGCTGCCGCATGGGCGCCAGCTCCGACCCGCTCGCGGTGGTGGATCCGCAGGCGCGGGTGCTCGGGCTCGAACGCCTGCGCGTGGTCGATTCCTCCATCATGCCTTCGATCACGACCGGCAATCTCAACGCGCCCACCATCATGCTGGCGGAAAAGGCCGCTGACCATATCCGTGGCGCGGCACTGCTGCCGCCGGCCAACGTGGCCTATTACCGCGCGCTTAACTGGCAGCACACGCAGCGATGATCTCGTTCCTGCGGCCGGCGCCGTTCGCAGCCGCGCTGCCGGCGGGCGCGGTGGACGCGGCCTACCGGCGGCTGCGCTGGCAAGTGTTCACCGGCATCTATCTCGGCTACGCCGCCTACTATCTGGTGCGCGGCAATCTGGCCCTCGCCATCCCCGACATCCTGCGCGAGCATCCCGAGTACACCAAGGCGGCACTCGGCAGCGCACTCACCGGACTCACCGTCGCCTACGGTCTGTCGAAATTCCTGATGGGCTCGATTTCTGACCGCAGCAATCCCAAGTACTTCCTGCCACTCGGTCTGCTGCTCTCGGCCGCCATCATGGCGTTCTTTGGGCTCGCGGCCGGGCTCTACAGCTCGCTGCTCGCGATCATCTGCGTGCAGGTGCTGAACGGCTGGGTGCAGGGAATGGGCTGGCCGCCGTGTGGCAAGACCATGGTGCACTGGTTCAGCACGCGCGAACGCGGGCTGACGGTGTCGCTGTGGAATACCGCGCACAACGTCGGCGGCGCGCTGGTCGCGCCGGTGGCGCTGGCCGGTGTGCTGCTGCTGCACGACTGGCATGCCAAGTTCTATTTCAACGCAGCGCTCGCCGCCGCTGTCGCGCTGCTGGTGTTCTTCCTGCTGCAGGACACGCCACAGTCCTGCGGCCTGCCGCCCATCGAAGAGTACAAGAACGACTATCCGCCCGGTTACAGCGCTGCCAGCGAGCAGCCACTGAGTTTTCGGGCGATCTTTCTGCGCTACGTGCTGCCCAACGGTTACCTGTGGGCCATCGCCACCGCCAACGTCTTCTGTTATTTCGTGCGCTACGGCATCGAGAACTGGATTCCGACCTACCTGCAGCTCACCAAGGGCTACTCGTTCAAGCAATCGACGCTCGCCTGGTCGCTGTTCGAGATCGCGGCGATTCCCGGTACGATCGCCTGCGGCTGGGTCTCGGATCACTGGTTCAAGCGGCGCCGTGCGCCTGCGACCATGCTGTTCATGGCGCTGACGCTGCTCGGCGTGATCGTGTACTGGCTGAACGCCAAAGGGCCCCTGTGGATCGATTATGCGGCGCTGATCGCGATCGGTGGCCTGATCTACGGCCCGGTCATGATCATCGGCCTGCACTCGCTCGATCTGGTGCCGAAGAAGGCCGCCGGCACGGCGGCAGGATTTACCGGGTTTTTCGGCTACGCCTTCGGCGCGGCGCTTTCCGGTAGCGGTGTGGGCTGGATCGCCGACCGCTGGGGCTGGGGCGCGGTATTTGGCGTGATGGTTGCCTGCTGCCTGCTGACGATGCTGTTCAGTGCTCTCACCCTCGGCCACCGCGCAGACAGCGCGGCGCGCTGAAGCAAGCCACCCGCCGACGCGGCAGGCGCAGCGCGCCGCGCGTGCCGTCGCGCTTCAGAACTTGAAGTTGAACTCCGCACCCAGCACGCGCGGCCGCAGCGGCGTCTGCGCCACGATGAACTGGTCGGTGCTGACGAAGGTGCTGGCGTTGGAGTTACTGAGGTTCTGGCCGTAGATGTCGAAGGTCCAGTTATCCTTGGCGACACCGATCGAGGCGTCGTAAGTGCTGTAGGCCGGATTCTCGAAGCGCAACCGTCCGGTGCTGATCGCGCCGGCGCCGATCGTCGGGTTAGCCCCTGCCTGCGTGAAGGAATGCGCATTGTGGGTGGCCCCGACCTGCACGAACGGCAGATAGCTACCCGGCATGGTCCATTCGTAGCGGGCACGCACGCTGAATTGCAAGGGTGGGGCGTTCGCGCTCGGTGATCCGATGGGACCGAACGGGTTGACGATGTTCTGGCAGTTCGCGCCGAAGCTGTTGCAGGCGTTGGTGATCGGCTTGCCGAAGTTAGCGCTGGCGGGGTTGTTATCCACCAGCACTGGCGCGTTGGTCTGCTCGCTGTGGTTCCAGGACGCCCCGCCCTGCACCGTGAGGCCGGTGATCACACGCCACACCAGTGAAGTCTCCACGCCCTTGATGAGGAAGTCCTGGCCGTTGGTGTTGAAGAAGATGTTGCCGACCGCGCCCGGGTCGAAGAACGCCACCTGGACGTTGTCCCAGTCCTCGCGATACACGGCACCGTTCCACTGCAGAGTGTCGTTGAAGAACTCGGTCTTCCAGCCGATCTCGTTGTTGGTCAATTTGTCGGAGGAGTAGGACGATGGGATGAAGTACTGCGGCACGATGGCCGGCGTGAACGCGTGCGGTGAGTTGCCGTTCTGGTTGAAGCCACCCGGACGAAATCCCTGCGAAAAGGTGTAGTACACCATGGTATCCGGAGTCACGTGCCAGGTGAGGTTGACGCGACTCTTGAAGCCGGATTCCGTGTCCTTGAGGTTCGCAGCATTCAGGTTATAGCTGTAGTAGTACGGGCTGCCCGCGGGCACGGAATTCTGCGTCACGTGGCAGCCGGTCGCGGGCGTGCCGCCCTCGAAGCAGCCGAAACTTGCGACCACGCTGCCAGCGGAGTAGTTGTCGAAGCGGAAATGACGCGTGCCGGCGGTCAGGGTCAGCACTTTGGGGATGAGGTCGTAGTCGAGCGAGGCGAAAAACGCCGTCTGCTTGGTCTTGCGCTGGGTGTCCTGATAGAAGGATGTGGAATCGCCCTGGATCCCCGGGTTGGCCACGCTCGAGCCGGGAATCGTGCCGACGTTGGCGAAGCAGCCGGTGTTTCCGGGCGTGTCATCCGCGCCGTTCGAGGTGCAGCTGGGCACCGTCTTGTAGTTCCAGCCGGTCTGGTCGTACAGCGTATTGCTTTCCCAGAACGCGCCCACGATGCCGCGGAAGCGCCATTCATCCGGGGTGCTGAGGCGGAACTCATGCTGCTGGTGCGCGTTGCGCTCGTCCGAATTCCAGTACGCACTCGGCGAGAAGCACGTCGACTTCAAGTTGGTGTGATAGATCGACGGCCCATAGCACTGGTAGTAATCGGCGTATACACCACGGGCGTAATTGGTGTAGTCGCCGGTCTGCTCGACGTTGCGGACCAGATAACCGCCGGTGTACACGGCGCGCAGCGGGCCGATCTTGCCGTTCAGCGTCCAGGCGGTGCTCTCGAACTGGTCCTTGTCGTAGGCCGGATTGAATAGGGTCACCTGCAGCGGCTGCAGCGGGGCCCCGTTGGAGGCATTCGGCTGCTGGTAGAACACCCCCTGCGAGTTCATGTCCTGGTAGCTCTGGGTAATCAGCGCATCCCAGTCGTCGTTGAACTTGTAGAGCAGCTCGACGCGCCCGCCCTGGTAGGTGACCGGGTTGATGGCGCTGCCGACCAGGTTGTTGTTGTTAATGGAGGGACTGCCGGGCGGCACGCAGTAGCCGTTGTTGGGCTGGCCGTCCGGGCAGGCGCCGTTCACCGCCGGATAGTTGGCGTAATGAATGCCCAGGTCGGTATCTTTGCGCGTGAAGGTCGCCGGCACATTGTCGATGTAGCCGCCGCGCCGGTCGCTGTAAACCACGCCGCGGACGGCCATGGTGCCGGTGATCAGCGGGATGTTGATGACCGCAGTCAGGTTGCTGTTCGGATCGCCGTGCGCCGTGGTGCCGTAACCGGCGGTCGCATTGCCCTCGAATTTATCCAGTTTCGGTTGGTTCGTGATGTAGCGGATCACGCCCGCCTCAGCCCCGGCGCCGAACAGCGTGCCCTGCGGCCCCTCCAGCACTTCGATGCGCTCCAGATCGGCGGCGTAGATGTCGAGGTTGCGGTTGGGCAACTGGCCGGACTGGTTGTCGAGGTAGATGGCCACATTCGGCCACAGGCCGGTGGAGCCGCTGCCCTGGCTCGGCTGCGAGCCGGCCGACAGGCCACGCATGAAGATCTCGTTCTGGCCCGGGCCATTGCTCGCGGAGGTCACATTCGGCAGGTACTTGATGTAGTCGTCAAAGGTGGTGACCTTGAGTTCCTGCAGTGTCTGCGCCGTAAAGGCCTGCATCGAAATCGGCACGTTCTGCATGTTCTCGCTGCGCCGCTGCGCGGTCACGGTGATCTCGGTGAGCGCATCCGTCGGCCCCGGCGCGGCGGGTGCTGCGGCGTCATCGGCGCGCGCCGCCAGTGAGGCACTGCTCAGAATCGCCGCCACGGCATAGGAGATCTTCGAGTTCATGTGGTGATCCCTTGTAAGGCTGACCGACTTCGATACGGACAATGGCTCGGCTCAGGCGCGCTTACTGCGCAAACACTGCGAGCATTGCCCGACTCCCCCTCGATGTCTTGAGACTCGACTGATTAGATCTGACAGGCGCACCGCGCTATTGAATGTACGCGTCAAGCAGCTGTTACGCGCACGTCCGCGGCCGCGGTGAATTTATCCAGCAAACCCCCCAACGCCGGCAGCGGCAGGTGCGCTGCCGCTACTCGAAAACCCGTGCGCGTGCAGCATCGCTGTTGGCGCTGCGCTGCGGCTGCATGCGGCGCGTTGACGGCGACAGGCCGTAGGCATCCTTGAACTGCCGCGAGAAGTGCGCGCAGTCGGCGAAACCCGCCTCGTTGGCGATATCGGTGACCGAGCGATCGGTGTTCTCGATCAGCCAGTTCGCATAGCGCATGCGCAGCTGCCGGTAGAGTGATGCGGGACCGGTGCCGACGTGCTGACGGCACAGTCGCTCCAGCTGGCGCGCCGACAGACCCAGCTCTGCGGCCACCGCGGCGACCGCAATCGGGCGCGCCAGGTTCTGCTCCATGAGCAGCAGCGCGCGCCGCACGCGCGGTTCTGCCACCGTTTCCGACAGCGGCGGATGCGGCTGGGCATCGCTGCCAGAGCGCGGCCGGTCGAACAACAGCACCTGACTCGCCTTCTGCGCGACGGCGCGTCCGAGGTGCTGTTCGATCAGATGGGTCGCGAGCGCGGCAGCCCCGGCGCCGCCGGCGCAAGTGATCCGCGGGCCGTCGACCAGAAACAGGCGGTCGGCGATGACCTCCTGACCGGGGAAAGCCTCGAGGAAATCCTGATAGTGGTACCAGCTGACGCACGAGCGCCGGCCTCGCATCAGCCCGGAGCGGCACAGAATGAAGCTGCCGGTGCAAATGCCGATCAGCGGCACGTTACTGGCGTCGGCCTCGCGCAGATACCGTGTGGTGGCCTCATCGACCTGGGGCCCGGCGTGCAGGATTCCGCCGACCACCACCACGTAGTCCAATGATTCCGGTGGTAGCAGTGCACTGGTCGGCTGCAGCATCACACCACAGCTGGCCGGTACCGGCTCGGGGCGTGCCGCCATGATTGACCACTGCACGTGCAGCGGCCGGCTGCGATCGCCCTCATCCGCGGCGAGCCGCAGATGGTCGACGAACACCGCGAAGGCCGAGAGCGTGAAGTGATGCGCGAGGACGACCCCGACGCGCAGCGGCTGCCGTGCTCCGCGGTCTGCGGGAGGAATACGATGTATCAAGCCTGAGTG
>DATHMN010000094.1:0-2810 GCA_035487135.1 Steroidobacteraceae bacterium
CCCTCGCGAGCTGAGCGCGCTCACTGCGGCGGCGACACTGGCGAGACGCGCTGCGGGCGCAGGATTGCATCAGCGCCGGACACCAGCGCACGCCGGCTGCGCTTGTCGAACAGGCACAGGACCCGTGCCGCAGCGTCGTGCATGTGCGGCTGCGGATAACGGCCGGCGATCAGCACCGCGGTGAAGCCGACACTGTCGTCGAACTCGACCAGATCGCCCGCCGCGTGCGCCTTGCGCAGGCCACTGGCGGCGACACAGGCGGCGATGACCTCCTGGGTATGTGCCGCCCAGGCCTCCGGGGTCGATGCCCGCGCCGCCGCGAGCAGGCACAGCGGCAGCGTCAGGACGCTCGCGCGCCATGCGTGCATCAGCTGCGCTCTTTCGCCGGGGGGTTGATGGCCGTGATGCGCACCGTGCGCGAGCCGCAGGCACTGTCCGCACACACGCCGCTGAACCAGACTTCTCCGGCCCCGATCATGACGCCCTGGGCATTGGCGAACAGCGCCGGGTAGGTCTGTGCGCGGATCACGGCGAGTGCTTTCGCCGGCAACAGCTGATCGTAGTGCTGCAGAAACTCCGCCGGCGTTTGCAGGATGATCTTCTTGCCCGCGATATGCGTCGTCAGGGGGTAGGCAACCATGGCCGCCACCTCGCTGCGGGCATCCTTGGCGACGGCCTGCTGCAGATCGGTCAGGAAGCGCCGGTACGAGTCGTGCTCACCGAACAGAATGTCGAGCCGCGCATCGATGGAACCGGGGTCCTGGGCGGCGAGCGGTGCGCTCACCAGCATCAGTACTGCGAGCAGGCTGCTCCAACGGTTGGCTGTCATGCTTTCCTCCACCTGCGATAACCGACAACAACAGCGTAGCAGCCCTGCCCGCCTGCGTTGAAGCCTGCAGCCCGCCGACTGCGGGTGAGACGTGGCGTTGCGGGCACGGTGGTTCGGCGCTGGCGCGTGTGGAATACTGCCGCACGGGTCAGTACAACAACGATAAGCACACGCAGTACAGGAGCGCGCCGTGGCCACGACCAACCTGCCGATGTACGAGTTTGGGATCGACCGCGCGCACCGCCGCGTCATTTTCGCCTCCAGTCTCGGCACCGTCTTCGAATGGTACGACTTCTACCTGTATGGCTCACTGGCGGCGATCATCTCCAAGCAGTTCTTCTCGGGGGTCAATGAGACCACCGGGTTCATCTTCGCACTGCTCGCCTTTGCCGCTGGTTTCGCGGTGCGCCCGTTCGGCGCGCTGGTGTTCGGCCGTCTCGGGGATCTGGTCGGCCGCAAGCACACCTTCCTCATCACCATCGTCATCATGGGCCTGTCGACCGCGCTCGTCGGCGTGTTGCCGAGCTACGCGCAGATCGGTGTGACCGCGCCGGTGCTGCTGATCGCGCTACGCCTGCTGCAGGGCCTGGCCCTCGGCGGCGAGTATGGCGGCGCGGCGACCTACGTCGCCGAGCACGCGCCGGCGGGCAAGCGCGGCCTCTACACCAGCTGGATCCAGACGACGGCCACTCTCGGGCTGTTCCTCAGCCTGCTGGTCATTCTCCTCACGCGTCAGTCGCTGGGTGCAGAATTCGACAGCTGGGGCTGGCGCATCCCGTTCCTTGTCTCGATCCTGCTGCTGCTGGTCTCGGTGTATATCCGGCTGCAGCTGGCCGAGTCGCCCGTGTTCCTGGCGATGAAGGCGGAGGGCACCAGTTCCAAGGCGCCGCTGACGGAGTCGTTTGCCCGCGCGGACAACCTGAAGCTGGTCATCTTGGCATTGTTCGGCGCCACCGCCGGCCAGGCCGTGGTGTGGTACTGCGGTCAGTTCTATGCACTGTTCTTCCTGACGCAGGTTCTCAAAGTCGATCAACAGCCCGCCAACCTGCTGATCGCCGCTGCGCTGCTGTGCGCGACACCCTTCTTCGTGGTATTCGGCAGTCTTTCGGATCGCATCGGCCGCAAGAAGATCGTGCTGGCGGGCTGCCTGCTGGCCGCGCTCACCTACGTGCCGATCTTCAAGGGCATCACCCACTTCGCCAATCCGGCGATCGAGACCGCAGCGGCACAGGCGCCGGTGACGGTGCTCGCGGACCCGAATGCCTGCACCTTCCAGTTCGACCCGGTGGGCAAGAAGAAATTTGTCCAGTCCTGCGATGTCGCCAAGGCGGCGCTCGCCAAGGCCGGCGTGCCCTACAAGAATGAGAGCGCGCCAGTGGGCTCAGTGGCACTGGTGCGCATCGGCTCAACCGAGGTTCCCTCGGTTGAGGGCGGGCGCATGTCGGCGGCGGATTTCAAGGAGGCGACCGGCACCTTCGCCAAGGCACTCAGCGGTGCGCTGAAGAGCGCCGGTTATCCGAGCAAGGCGGAGCCGGCGCAGATCAATTATTTCATGGTGTGGTTGCTGCTGTTCATCCTGGTGCTGTATGTCACGCTGGTGTACGGACCGATCGCCGCGTGGCTGGTAGAGCTGTTTCCGGCGCGCATCCGCTACACCTCCATGTCGCTTCCCTATCACATTGGCAACGGCTGGTTCGGCGGCTTTCTGCCTACGGTGGCCTTCGCCTTGGTGGCGCTCACCGGCGATATCTACTACGGCCTGTGGTATCCAATCGTGGTGGCGCTCATTACCGTCGTCATCGGCTTCTTTTTCTTGCCGGAGACCAAGGACCGGCCGGTCCGCTGAGCAGGCTATCGGAAAACACTCGCCTTCACGGAGCTGTCACTGTGAACGAAACACCCAAGACGCAAACCGGTTGGCGCTGGTGGTATCTGCTGTTCGTGCTGCAGTTCCTCGGCGTGCTGTGGCCGCCCTTCTACA
>DATHMN010000095.1:0-5925 GCA_035487135.1 Steroidobacteraceae bacterium
CTCCTCGACCTGCACCGCGGGCATGAGGGTCTCGCCCAGGGGCTCCACCGGCACGAACTCCACCACATGCAGCAGCTCGATCTGTGCCTGCAGTGCCACGGCCAGTGCCTGCGCCTTGCGACCGATCGCCAGACTGTCGTCGCTGAGATCGACCACCAGCAGGAGGCGACGGTAACCCGCCATGAAGACTCTCCGCGATGACCCGTTGAGAACAGACTAGCCTTCGGCGCGCGCGCGGTCGAGAGCCTCGGCCAGCGTGTTGAAAGCCTGCGGCGGCAAGGTCTCGGGGCGGGCACCCGGATCGATGCCGCAGGCCGCAATCTGCGCCCGGCTGAGCATCTGACTTAATCCGTTGCGCAGCGTCTTGCGGCGCTGGCCGAAGGCGGCCGCCACCACCGCGGCATAGTGCGCACTCACCGGGAACAACGGCTGGCGTCTTAAGGTAAGGCGCACTACTGCCGACCACACGCGCGGCGGTGGCTGAAAGGCACCCGGCCCGACCTCGAACAGACGCGTGACTTCGGCGAACGGCGCGAGCATCAGCGTGAGCCGGCCGTAGTCGGAGCCGCCAGGAACGGCGGCCAGCCGCGCCACCACCTCCCGCTGCAGCATGACGGTCATGTCGATGAGTGCAGGCGCAAAGCCGAGCAGGTGGAACAGCAGCGGGGTCGAGATGTTGTAGGGCAGGTTTCCCACGACGCGCAGCGCCCCGCCGCGCTGCGCGGCCAGCGCGCCGAAATCGAACTTCAGCGCATCACTCACGTGCAGCACGCTCGCGGGCGCTGTAAAGCGCGGCGCCAGCACCGCAGCCAGGTCGCGGTCGATCTCGATGGCATCGAGCGTGCAGTCGCGGCGTTTCAGCAGCTCGGCGGTGAGCGCACCGCGCCCCGGGCCGATCTCCACCAGGTGATCGCCGGCGCGTACCGCCAGCGACTGTGCGATGCGCGCGATCACTGCCGGATCGTGCAGGAAATGCTGACCGAAGCGCCGGCGGCGCGGTGGCCGGGCGGCAGCCGCTGGCGGCATCAGTGATGCGCAGCGGCGAGCCGGCTGGCGAGCTGCACGGCGGCCATGAGGCTGCCGGCAGCGGCGCGCCCGCTGCCCGCCAGATCGAAGGCGGTGCCGTGATCGGGCGAGGTGCGGATCAGCGGCAGGCCGAGCGTGACGTTGACCGCACGCTCGAAGCCTGCGTGTTTGACCACCGGCAGTCCCTGGTCGTGGTACATGGCGAGCACCGCGTCGTAACCCTTGAGGACCTGGGGTACGAACACAGTGTCGGCCGGCAGCGGGCCGCTCACGCGCACCCCCTGCGCCCGCAGGCGCGCGAGCGCGGGCGCGATCACCCGGATCTCCTCATCGCCGAGGTGGCCGCCTTCGCCGGCGTGCGGGTTCAGTCCGCAGACCGCGATGTGAGGGTTGGCGATGCCGAAGCGCGTGTGCAGCTCGTGCGCAAGGATGGTGGCGATCTCGGTGAGTGACTCGCTGGTGATGGCCGCGCTCACGGCGGCGAGCGGCAGGTGCGTGGTCGCGAGCGCGACGCGCAGCTCGCCGGCGGTCAGCATCATCACGGCGCGCGGACTGCGGGTGCGCGCGGCCAGATACTCGGTATGGCCGCTGAAGGCGATGCCGGCATCGTTGATGACGCCCTTGTGAACGGGTGCGGTCACGATGGCGTCGAACTCGCCCGCGAGCGTGCCGTCAACAGCGCGGTCGAGCAGGCCCAGCACGTAGCGCGCGTTCGCCGGGTCCGGGCGGCCCGGGAGACTGGCGCTGGCGAGCGGCTGGTGCGCCACCAGCAGCGTGCCGGAACCCGCCGGCGCTGCGGGCCCCGGGTAGGCGCGCAGCGTCACCGGCAGATTGAGCTCGCGCGCACGCGCGGCGAGCAGCGTCGCATCGCCCAGGCAGATGAGTTCACAGGGCAGCGGCTGGGTGGCGATCTGGAGGCACAGCTCCGGTCCGATCCCCGCCGGCTCGCCGGAGGTGAGCGCGAGGCGCGGGAGCTTACGACTTGTAGTCGACGTAGGCTTCGTCCCGCATGTGACGCAGCCACAGCTCGGTCTCCTCGTCGGCCTTGCTGGCGCGAATCGCCTCCATCGCCTGGCGACGCTTGACGTCGTCGCTGTTGTCGTACTCGCGGTGACCGAGCATCTGCACGATGTGCCAGCCGAACTGGGTGTGAAAGGGTTCGCTGATCTCGTTGTCCTTGAGACTGGTGATCTGTGACTCGAACTCCGGCGAGTAGGTGCCCGGGCCAGCCCAGCCCAGGTCGCCCCCTTCGGCCGCCGAGCCGGGGTCTTCCGAGGACACCTGGGCGATGCCGGCGAAATCCTCGCCCTTGAGGATGCGCTCGCGCAGCGCACTCAGCTTGCTGCGCACCGTGGCGTCATCCGCCAGCGCGTTGGTCTTCATGAGGATGTGGCGCACGTGCACCTGGTTCTCGACGCTCGTCTGCGCGCCGCCGCGCACCTCGTTCAGGCGGATGATGTGGTAGCCGGTCGGAGTGCGCAGCGGCTCGCTCACCTCGCCCGGCTTGAGTTTGGCGACCACGTCGGTGAGAAAGGTCGGCAGCTCGTTGCCCTTGCGCCAGCCGAGCGCGCCGCCGTCGAGTGCGGTCTGACTGTTGGAGTAGGCTACCGCCAACTTGGCGAAATCCTCGCCCTTCTTGCTGCGCTCGTAGACCTCTTCGGCGCGCTTGGCCGCGGCATCCAGCTGCGCCGGGCTCGCCTCCTGGCCCACCGCGATGAGGATGTGCGAGACGTTGTACTCATTGTTCTCTGCGGGGGTGCTCGCCTGCTTGGCGAGGAACTGATCGATCTCGCGCGGGGTGACGCTGATGTGCTGCAGCACGTCGCGGTTGCGCAGCATCGTCATGAGAATTTCCTTGCGCATGTCGTCGCGGTAGGCGGTGTAGTCGACCCCCTGCTGCGAGAGCGCATCCGGCAGCTGCGTGAGGCTGATGTTGTTGCGCTTGGCGACGTCCGACAGCGCGCCGTTCAGCATCTCGTCGGTGACCTTGAGGCCGTCGTGGTTGGCGCGCTGCACCTGCAGCTCCTGCACGATCAGGCGCTCCAGCACCTGCTGGCGCAGCACGTTCTGCGGCGGCAGCTCGAGCTTCTGCTGCCGCAGCCGCTCGCTGACCATATCCATCTGCGCGTCGAGGTCGCTGTTGAGCACCACGCCGTCGTTGACGATCGCCACCACGCGATCGAGCAGATCGCCGCGCGTGGCCAGTTCGCGCGTCTGCGCGGCGGCGGTTCCCTGGAACGCCAGCCCCGCCACACACAAAGCCAAAGCCGAATTCGCTATCCGCCGCATTGCAAGTTCCTGTGTTCTGTTACCAGACGCCCCGCAGGGGCACCAGCGCCCTGGGAGCGGCGGCTTGGGCAGGCACGTAGCCCCGGATTTCCTGGCCGAGAGAGGCGTCCGACGCCGATCCGACACTCGCCAGGCCTCCGAGTTCCAGCTGCAGCCAGACTCCGGTGTCCTGGGTGCCGTTATGGTTGCTCACGTAGCGGCGCACCCCGAAACGCACCCGCCAGCAGCACGAACGATACTCGAAGCCGGCGAAACGCTCCAGAAAACCCACCAGCTCGGCGGGATAGACCGGGATTTGCTGTCCGGGCTGGGTCGCCTGCCCCGGGGTGGTGGTGAGGGATGCCGCGGGACAGGCGGGGTCGCTCAGGGAATATTCGTGATCGCTGAGCGAGTAGATGTCGCGGATGAAGATGTTCCAGTTGTTGCGGATCGGCCAGGCGCCGGACAGCTCGACCTGATCAAAGGTGCAGCGCTCGTAGCGGTAGGAGAGGTTGATGATCGAGTCGTTCTGCGGTTTGTACTGCAGGTTGATCTGGGTGCGCTCGCTGCTCTGGTTCTGCGGATCCCACTGCACGGCGACATCCGCGCTCCAGCTCTGAAAGGCGTTCACCGCCACCTGCACCACGAAGTCGGAGCGGTTCTCGCTCCCCAGCCCTTCCCCCGGCAGGCTCACCCGCGGCGGTGTGAAGTAGTAGGCCTGGCCGAGCGTGACGGCCAGAAACTGCTGGCCGCTCGCCGAGTCGAACAGGCGGCTCGTGACTCCGACCGAAAGCTGGTTGGCATCGCTCACGCGGTCGGCGCCGACGTAGCGGTTGGTGCGGAACAGCTCCACCGGGTTCAGATCCGGGAGCGCGGTGTCGAACACCGGCAGCTGCGCCTGGTTGCGGTAAGGCACGTACAGGTAAAGGATGCGCGGCTCGAGCGTCATGCGGTGCTTGCTGTGCGAGCCGCTGTCGCGCTCGAACACCAGCCCCGAGTCGACGCTGGCAATCGGCAGTGTGCGTGAGGGCGAGCTCGAGGCGCCGCGCACCACGTCTTCCAGCTCGTACTGGGTGGCACGCCAGGCGAGCGCCGGGCGCAGGAAGTAACCGGGTCCGGTGAGATCGAGGTAGGTCCCCGGGGTGAGATCGGCACGCCAGCCCTGCACCTCATCGGTGCCGCCGGGGCGCTGGAAGTCGACGACTTCCGAATCGAAGCCGTAGTGGAGGATGCCGCCCGGTCCCAGGCCGTAGTCGGTGCTGGCGGCGAGCCGCGGCACGCGCGCGTACGGGCGGTTGTCGGGCGCGTACAGCGCCGGCTCGGCGCTCAAGGTGTAGTCGATCGTCTGGTACTGCTGCGCCTCGCCCTCGATACGCCAGTGCTCGTCGCGGTAGGAGAACAGCGCGCTGCGCTCGAGGAATGCGGTGCTGGCGCCCTCGGGGCCCTGTGAGTAGTCCTCGAAGTAGAACGCATCGCTCACCTCCTGTGCGTTCACGGTGAGCCGCCAGTCCTGGGTGAGATCGGCGACATCGCTGAGTCGGAGGCGGTTGCGGCTGCCGCCGAAAACCTGGTCGTAGGGCAGGTAGTTCCAGTCGAGCTCGCCGTGCTGGTTCGCGGTGAGCCAGCGCACGTCGCCACCGACGTCCGGCCCGCTCTTCAGGTACTCGGTCGGCTCGAAGGTGAAATCGAGGTTGGGCAGGATGTTGAAGTAGTAGGGGAGCGATAACTGCCCGCCGCCGTACGAGGTGGTGCCGATGGTCGGAAACAGGAAGCCGCTCTTGCGCTCCGAGGACAGCGGAAAGGACAGCCACGGCAGGTAGAGCAGCGGCACGCCCATGAAGTCGATCTGCGCGTCCCGCCCGGTGCCGATCTTGCTGCGGGTGTCGAGTACCACGCTGTCGGCTTTCAACTGCCAGGCGTTGTCGTTGACCGGGCAGGTGGTGAAGGTGACACCCTTCATGCTCAGCACGCCGTCGGGGGAGAGCGCCATGTCCTGCGCGGTGCCGCGCGCGGCGCGCTGCTTGAGAGTGAACTGCGCGCCGGTGAAATCGGCGCCGCTCGCCTGCGAGTACTGGCCGCTCGCGCCGGTGACGTGCACCAGCGGATCGCTGTAGTCAATCTGGCCCTGGGTCTGCACCGAACCGCTGTCGCGGTCGAGTTGTGCCTGGTCGGTGCGGATCTCGCGCGCGCCCTGGCGCACGATCACGTTGCCGCTCAGCGACCCTTTGCTGTCGGCGACACCGAATTCGCTTTTGTCAGCGGTGACATCGATCGGACCTGTGGCCTTGAGCTGCTCGTGCGCACTGTCGGCGGCGGTGTTAGGGGTCCCGGGTGGCAGCGCTGCCGGGTTTTGTGACGGACAGGGCGGATCGTCGGCGCGCGCGGCAGGCATCATGCCGCCGAGCAGGACGAACGCGATCCAGAATGGGCTCGAACGCAGCATGAAGAGCGGCATTATAATGGCGCGCCGCAGCCACGCGGGCCGAAACCCCATGATTCTCAGATGCTTGACACCGACGCGCGACTGGCGCTGATTCACGCCTGGCTCACGCGCGAACTCGCGCTGCCGGTCACCCGCATCGAACCGGCCTCGAGCGATGCCAGCTTCCGGCGTTACTTTCGCGTCTTCAC
>DATHMN010000096.1:0-36916 GCA_035487135.1 Steroidobacteraceae bacterium
TCCGCACCCAGCGACCGGAGCTGCCCGGCCTCGAGGGCCGCCTGCACGTCCAGCCCTAAGGGTCGCTGCAAGCCGCCGCATGGCCGTCGAGTTGCGCCGCACCGATCACGGGCAGGAGCTCGATCTGTCCGGCGAATGGCGCCTGGCGCAGTTCGAGGACTTGAAGCAGCGCCTGGCGGCCGTGGATCTGCATGCCACCCGCAACCTGCGACTCAATACTTCCGGTCTGACCGTCCTCGACCTGTCATGTGCCTGGGCGCTGCGTCAGTTCCTGCAGCAGGCGCGCGATGCCGGCGTCAGCGTCTCTTTCAACGGCGAGCCCCCCGACCAACTGCGCCTGCTCGATGAGACGCTGAAGGAGGCGGAGGCCGATGCGCCGCCCGCGCCGCCAGACACCGCGCCGCCGGCGAGCCGCGGCTTTCTGACGACGCTCGGCCGGCACGCAGTGCAGGCATGGCGTGACGGGTCGATGGGGCTGGCGTTTCTCGGGCGCATCGCCGTGACCTTCGCCGGCAGCCTCGGCAGTCTCAAACGTCTGCGGCCGATCTCGATCGCCCGCCACGTCTACGACACCGGCATCACCGCAGTGCCGATCGTCGCGCTCATCGCCTTTCTCATCAGCGTCATCATCGCCTACATGAGCGCGCAGCAGCTGCGCGGGCTGGGCGCGGACATCTACGTGGTCGACCTGGTGACCATCGGCGTGCTGCGTGAGCTGGGCGTGCTGCTCACCTCGGTGATCGTGGCGGGCCGCTCCGGCAGCGCGTTCGCCGCCGAGCTCGGCTCGATGAAGCTCAACGAGGAGGTCGATGCCCTCATCGCCACCGGCGTCGACCCGTTCGAGGCGCTGATCGTGCCGCGGATCCTCGGACTCACGATCGCACTGCCGCTGCTCACCATCGTCGCCGACCTGATCGGCATCGCCGGCGGCGCACTGCTGTGCCGTTACCTGCTCGACATGCCGCTCACCCAGTATCTGAACCGCGCGGCCGATGCGGTCTCGCCCAGCACTTTCTGGGTTGGGCTGTTCAAGGCGCCGGTGTTTGCGCTGCTCATCGCCATGGCCGGCTGTTACCGCGGCATGCAGGTACGCTCATCGGCGCGCGAACTCGGCCGCCTGGTGACCGTGGCGGTAGTGCAGGCAATCTTCCTGGTCATCCTCGCGGATGCGCTGTTTGCGGTGCTGTTCATGAAGATGAACCTGTAATGCCGTACCCGGTGCTGGAAGTGCAGGGTCTGGTGAATCGCTTCGGCAACCAGGTGGTGCACGACGGTCTCGACATGCAGGTGAACCGCGACGATGTGTTCGCCATCGTCGGCGGCTCGGGCTCGGGCAAGTCGGTGCTGCTGCGCACGATTCTCGGGCTGCAGCGCCCGCAAGCAGGCACCGTGCGCATCAACGGCCGTGACATCACCCACCTCAGCTGGGCGGAGCTGCGTCCGATCAAGGCAGGCTACGGCGTGGCTTTCCAGCAGGGCGCGCTGTACTCGGCCCTGACCGTGCTGCAGAACGTGCAGTTGCCGATGATCGAGTTCCTGCAGCTGGACAACGCCGCGCTCGATGACCTGGCGATGCTCAAGATCCGCCTCTCCGGACTGCCGCCCGACGCCGCCAGCAAGTACCCCGCGCAGCTCTCCGGCGGCATGGTGAAGCGCGCCGCCATCGCCCGCGCGCTGGCCCTCGATCCCGGGCTGTTGTTTCTCGATGAACCCACCTCGGGCCTGGACCCGGTGAGCGCCTCCGCGTTCGACGATCTGGTGCTGTATCTGCGTCAGGAGCTGAAGCTCACGATCGTCATGATTACCCATGATCTGGACAGTATCTTCCGTACCTGTAATCGTGTCGGAGTGATCGTGGATCGGCGCATGGTATCGGACACTCTCGACCGCATCGTCGACTATCCTAATCCGTGGATTCAAGCCTACTTCCACGGCGAGCGGGCGCGCGCGCGCCTCGGAGCACAGCATGGAGCGTGAGGCCAATTACGCCGCCGTGGGCGCCTTCGTGCTGGTGGTGGCGCTGCTCGGCGCGCTGTTCGTCTACTGGTACTCCGACAGCCGCGAGGCGCGCGACTACAACCGCTACGAGATCTACTTCGCCGGCAGCGTCAGCGGTTTGGACAAGGGTGCGGCGGTGCGCTATCTCGGCGTCGGTGTGGGCCGTGTGGTCGACATGCGTATCGACCCGCGCGATTCCGGCAAGGTCGAGGTGATCGCGGATATCGACTCGCGCACGCCGGTTTCCGAGCACACCGTGGCCGAGCTGCAACTGCAGGGGGTCACGGGACTGCTGTACATCGACCTGGCCGAGGACCGCACCAACAAGCGTATGGCGCCGATGGTGACCGGGCTCAAGTACCCGGTGATCCGCTCGGCCCCCTCGCGCTTCGATGCCTTCCTTGCGCGCCTGCCGGAGCTGGTGACGACGGCCAATGACCTGGTGGCACGCGCCACGCGGCTGGTGAGCGATCAGAACATCGAAGCGGTGTCGACCGCACTCAACAATTTCCACCGCGCCAGCGACAACCTGCCGCAGACATTGAAAAACCTCAACGAGCTGATCTCGGAGCTGCGCAACACCGGCAACGAGCTCAGCGCCTCGGCGCGCAGCGCTCACGGCCTGCTGGACTCGGTCGCGCCGGATGTGAGCGCCAGCGCGCAGCGCCTGCACCAGATCGCCGACAACCTGAGCGATGCCAGCGGCCAGCTTGACCGCATCATCAGCGAGAATCGCCAGGACATCCGCTCGTTCGCGCGCGATGGTCTGCCGGAAATCGAGCGCTTCGTGCGTGAAGGGCGCGCCGCCGCCCAGGACATCCGTGCGCTCTCGGAGAGCCTGCGGGAGAACCCGGCGCAGCTTCTGTATCAGCCGCCGCAGCGCGGCGTGGAGATTCCACGGTGAACCGCCTGCGTCCGTTGGCAGCGCTGCTGTGCCTTGCGCCCGCCGCCTGCACCTCGCTGTTTCACAGCAATGCACCGGCCGAGCAGACCTATTACCTGCGCCCCCCCGCGAGCGCACCGGCGGCGGCGACGCCGCTGGCGGCGGCGCGCAATCCGATCTCGTTGCGTGTGGGTCATCCGCTCGCCGATCCCGGGCTCGAGACCCCGCACATCATCTTGGTGCAGGCTGACCACCGCCTGAACTTCTACAGCGGCAGCCGCTGGGCGGCGCCGCTGGCGGATGTGGTCGATGCGCTCGCCGTGCAGACGCTGCGCGCCTCCGGCGACTGGTCCTCGGTGGAGGATTCCACCAGTCCGTTTCCGTCCAATTATCTGCTGCAGATCGCGGTGCGGCGCTTCGAGGCCGACTACACCGCCGGCGGCGCTGCGCCGACCGTGTACGTGGTGCTCGACTGCATCCTCGGGCGGCGCGAGGGGCGCGACGTGGTGGCGACGTTCGTGGTCTCCGGCAGCGCGGCGGCCGCCGACAATCGCATGAGCGCCGTGGTCGCCGCCTTCGAGCAGGCTGCCGGCAGCGCGCTCACCAGCCTCGCGCAGCAGACGGCGCAGCTCGCCGCGGCCGACAGTCAGCGCACTCAGAACGGCGCGAAGCCCGAGCCTTCCATCAGGCGATAGAGCCAGTAGTCGGACTGCGCCGGGTCGGCGAACGCGGCGAAATCGGCCGTGTACTCGATGCCGAGGTCGGCGCGGTTGTCCCACAGCGTGTCGAAATAGCCGCGCGCCTGCTGCGCGAGTGTGGCATCGGCGGACATCTCGAGCGCCACGTTGGCCTCGAGGTCAAAGCCGTCGAGGCTGCGGCGCGTGAGCTGCGCCGAGCCCACCGACAGCCACAGCGAGTGGGCGTCGTAGAGCATCACCAGTGCCGCATGAAAGCGCTCGCCGTGCGTGCGGTACCAGCGCACGTGCAGGGCCCCGTTGCTGCGTGACACCAGCTCGCTCGCCACCGGCTGGTTGGGGATCCCGGAGGTGCCGCCGCTGGCGGCGTTCTCATTGGGATCGAGCAGCAGTCGGACGAGCGCGCCGCGCCGCGCCGCCGCGAGCAGCGCCTCGATCACCGTACGCTCGGACACGTGCTGCATCGCCACATCGACGCCGTCACCGGCGCCCAGCTGTGCGAGCCGGGCGAGCAGGCTCGCGCCGATGGCACTCTCGGTCAGCACCTGCATGCGTAGCGTGCCGGGGGCCGGTGGTGCGCTCACGGCCGCTGCCGGAGTGCAGCGATCCGCAGCCACGGCCGGCGGCTCAAAGGCCTGCGCGCTGCCGCGCCAGCCGGAAAAGCGCGCCACCGCGAGCTCGCTGTCGAGTAGCTCGGGCAGCGCTCCGCCGGCCACGCGCAGCGCCACGTTCGACCACAGCGTCTCCGCATCGGCGGGGTCGGCCGAGCCGATCACCGCCACCAGGCGCTCATGGCCGTCATCGGCGAGGATCAGTCGCCGGCTGTCGGCCTTGAAGTTGAGGCGCCGCGCGCTGCTGCTGAGCGCACTGGTGGGCGTGCTCGACCAGCGCAGCGCCAGCCGCCACAGGCTCGAGTACCACGGGTTCGAATCGCGCAGACGATCGAGGTTGGCGCTCACCACGGTGACGCCGGCGGCGCGCAGCAGTTGCAGCTGCGGACTGCGCTGCGCACCGTAGTCCTCGCTCGCCGGGTCGGTGATGAACAGCACGCTCAACCCAGGCTGCTGGCGGCGGCGTTCCAGCAGCGCATCGGTCAGCTGCGCAGCGGCCGAGCGCGAGTTGCCTTCGGGCGCGCTGCCGAAGGCGCGGTAGTCGAGCACCACGAAGCGGCGCGCAGCGCGCACCGTGGTGAGCACCGCATCGAAGATTGCCTGACTCACCGCCGGGTGTCCCCAGGCGTCCGCGGCGCTGATGTCGGCGATGAATTCGACTTCACCGCTGGCCACCGTGCAGACCGCGGAGGCGAGCTGCAGACCCGGCGGCAGCGGCTTGCGCGCCTGCCACCAGGTCATCAGCAGCCACGCGCCCAGCAGGCACAGCAGCAGGGTACGGCGCCAGCGCCTCATGAGACCGGGGCTTCCAGCGCGGTCAGCACTTCCAGCCAACGCGCCTCCAGCTGCTCGATCTCCTGTGACAGCTGGCCGTGGCGGCGCGCCAGCTCGGCGCGCTCGGCCGGCGCAGCGGCCGCGTAGGTGGCCGGATCAGCCAGTTGCTGCTCGATGCGCTGCCGCTCGGCGCTGCGCTCGCTCAGCTGTTGTTCGAGGCGCGCCCCCTCGCTGCGCAGCGGGCTCAGGCGCTGGCGTGCCGCGGCCTCCTGCTGCCGCAGCGTGCGTCGCGACGGACCTTTATCTGGTGCAGCGCCGGGGCGCTCGGCGGCGCGGCGCGCGCTCAGCCACGCGGCGTAGTCCTCCAGATCGCCCTCATAAGGCACGAGTGTGCCGTCGGCGACCAGCGCGAAGCGGTCGCAGCTGCCGCGCAGCAGTGCGCGATCGTGCGACACGATCACCACCGCACCGGCGAACTCCTGCAGTGCCAGGAGCAGCGTCTGGCGCATGCCCAGGTCCAGATGGTTGGTGGGCTCATCGAGCAGCAGCAGATTGGGGCGGCGCGCAATCAGGATGGCGAGTGCCAGCCGCGCCCGCTCGCCGCCCGAGAAGCGGCCGACCGGCTCGAACACGCGCTCACCGCCGAAGCCGAAACGGCCGAGGTAGTCGCGGCTCTGCTGGGGAGTCCAAGCGGCCATCTCGCCGCCGCGGCGTGCCAGCTCGCTGAGCGCGCTCGCCTCCACGTCCAGCTGCTCGAGCTCCAGCTGTTGCAGGAAGCCCGGTACCAGATCCGCGCCCGGCGTGCGGCTGCCCGCGAGCGGCGCCAGCTGCCCCGCCAGCACGCGCATCAGGGTCGACTTACCGGCGCCGTTGCGGCCGAGGATGCCGAGCCGCTCGCCCGGGTTGAGGGTGAGCGACACCGAGTGGAGCACGCAGTGCGCGCCGAAGCCGGCGCGCACCTGCTCGAGGGTGAGCAGCGGCCGCGGCAGCTTGGCCGGCGCGAGGAACTCCCACTCGAACTGCGTTTCCGTCTGCAGCGGTGCGATCTGCTGCAGCCGTGCCAGCCATTTCAGCCGGCTCTGCGCCTGGCGCGCCTTGCTGGCCTTGGCGCGGAAGCGCGTGACGAAAACCTCGAGGTGCGCCGCGGTGCGCGCGTGTTTGGCGGCCAGCGCCGCAGTGCGGGCGGCGCGTTCACCGCGCTGGCTCTCGAAGGCGCTGTAGTTGCCGGCGTAGACATCGAGGCGGCCGCCTTCGATGTGCAGGATGCGGCCGACGATCGCATCGAGAAACTCGCGGTCATGCGACACCAGCAGCAGCGTGCCGCGGTAGTTGCGCAGCCACTCCTGCAGCCACAACAGCGCATCCAGGTCGAGGTGATTGGTGGGCTCATCCAGCAGCAGCAGATCGGAGGGCGCCATGAGCGCGCGCGCCAGGTTGGCGCGCATGCGCAGGCCGCCGGAGAACTCGCGCAGCCCGCGACCGAGATCGCTGGCGGCGAAACCCAGACCGTCGGCCAGTTGCGCGGCGCGACTGGCGGCGCTGTAGCCGCCGGCGCTCTCGTAGGCGGCGTGCAGACTCGCGGCCCGCGTGCCCTCGTCGCGCGCATGCGCGGCCCGCAGCTGCTGCTCGAGCTCGCGCACGCGCGTGTCACCGTCCTGGATGTAGTCGCTCAGGCTCTGCGCCGCGTCGGGCAGCTGCTGCGCGACGCTGGCGATGGCCAGCTGCGCCGGCGCCGCATACTCGCCGCGATCGGCGCTGAGCTCGCCGCGCAGCAGGGCGAGCAGCGTCGACTTGCCGCAGCCGTTACGGCCGACGATGCCGACCTTCTCACCGCGGAAGATGCTGACTGAGGCTGCGGCCAAGAGCACCTGCGGGCCCCGGCTCAGGCGCACGTTGGACAGGGTAAGCAAGCCTTCAGGCCGAGCGGGAGGCCGCCTCCCCGGCATCACGCAGCAGGTGCGCAAACGGCCGATTGCCGGCGGCCTGCTGGCTGAGCATCGCCAGCAGCTCCTCGGACGTGCACGGTTCGCCGAACAGCTTGCCCTGGCCGAAGTGGCAGGCGTTGCTGCGCAGGAACTGCAGGTGGCGGCGCGACTCGACGCCTTCGGCGATCACTTCCATGCCGAGGCTGCGTCCCATCTCGATGATGGTGCGCACGATGGTGGCATCGCCGGCGTCATCGGGTGCATCGCGCACGAACGACTGGTCGATCTTCAGGGTGCCGATGGGAAACTGCTGCAGCGCCGACAGCGAGGAGTAGCCGGTGCCGAAGTCATCGATCGACAGGTGCAGCCCCATGGCATACAGCTCATCGAGCAGCCGCACGGTGCGCTGCGGGTCGGCCATCAGCGTGGTCTCGGTGATCTCCAGCTCGAAGGCGGTCGGGGAGACGTGGTGGCGGCGGAACACCGAGCGGCAGCGCAGGATGAAGCTCGCCTGGCGCAGCTGCTTGAGCGACAGGTTGAGCGAGATGCGCCCCGGATCGCTGCCCTGACTCTGCAGCTCGCGGTAATCGGCACATACGCGGTTCAGCACCCACTCACCGATGTCCAGGATCAGGTTGGTCTCTTCCGCCAGCGGGATGAAGTGCGAGGGCGGGATGTCGCCGTGGCCCGGCAGCCGCCAGCGCAGCAGCGCCTCGGCGCCGATGACCGCCCCGGTACGCAGATCCACCTTGGGCTGGTATTTGATCTCGAGCTCGTCGCGCTCGAGCGCGCGCCGCAGCTTGCTCTTCAGCATCAGCCGTTCGACCGCGGCGGCGTTCATCTCCGGCGAGTAGAACGCGAAGGTGTTGCCGCCGTTCTGCTTGGAGTAGTACATCGCCGCATCGGCATTGCGGATCAGGTCGATGACGTTCTCGGCGTCGCGCGGGCAGAAGGCGATGCCGACGCTCGCGGTGAGGAACACCTCATGCTGATTGAGCTGGAACGGGCGGGCAATCTCGGTGAGCAGCGCCCGCGCCAGCTGGGCGATCGGGCCGCGATTGTCGGCATCCGCCGGCAGGCCTTCGACGAACAGCGCGAACTCATCGCCCGCCAGCCGCCCGACCACGGTTTCGCGCGGTACCGCGCGCGTCAGCCGCTCGGCCAGCACCTCGAGCACGCGATCGCCGGCAGCGTGGCCGAAGGTGTCGTTGACCTCCTTGAAGCGATCCATGTCGAGGTACAGCACCGCCACCACCTGGCTGCTGCGCAGGGCACGCGCGATGGTCTGCTGCAGGACGTGGTGGAACTGCATGCGGTTGGGGATCTTGGTGAGCGCGTCGTAGCGCGCCAGGTAGCGGATGCGGCGTTCGGCGCGCTTGCGGTCCGTGATGTTGCGTGCGACGAAGATGTTGCCCTGGAACTGCGGGTCGTCACTGTCGATGCGCGAGCCGGTGAACGACACCGGGATGGTCTGACCGGCGCGGGTGCGCACCACGGTTTCACGCGTTTCCTGGGCCGCCTGCAGCAGGTCGAAGTCGGCGCGCTCGGGCTCGTCCAGGACCGCGAGGATGCTGCGGCCGAGCAGCTCCTCTTCGCCGAAGCCGAGCAGCTTCAGCGCGGCGGAGTTCGCCACCTTGATGACGCCGTCGGGCGAGGTGACGAACACCGCATCGGTGATGCTGTTGAGTACGCTGTGCAGGTAGTTCTTGTTGACCGTGGACAGGCGTAGCCGGCCGCGCATGCGCTCGAGCGCCTGCTGCAGCTCGCCGAGCGCGTCCTGGCGGCGTACCTCAAAAGGGCGCGTGTAGTCGCCCTGGCCGATGCGCTCGGCGCTGCGGATGAGCGAGGCCACCGGGTGATGCAGGCGGCTGACGGCACGCCATACCAAGGCGCCGGCAATCAGGCCGGTGCTCGCCGCCAGCGCCAGCGCCAGCCACCCGGTGAAACGCTCCCGCTCCGCACTCGCGGCCTGCAGCCGTCCGGGCAGTCCGACGCGCGGCACCGGGGCGGCCTGCTCGAGCTGCACGCGCAGACTCGCGAGCGTCTCCGGCGTCGGCGCCCCGGGGATGTGTTCGACGAAGGCCCGCACCGGGGCGCGCGCCTCGGTGCTGAGTGCGCCGTCGGTCGGCGCGCCGCTGCGCTGCCAGCTGAACAGCGTGGCCCCGCTACGCGCCTGCACGCTGAGCGCCGCCACGGTCGGATCGTCGACGAACGGCTGCAGGCGGCGCGCGACCGCGGCGGTATCGCCGGTGCGCACCGCATCGGCCACGCTGTCGGCGGCATGCGCGGCGATGCTGCGCGCGCGCGCAGTCAGTTCCGGGTCGATGCGCTCACGCGAGGCGTCTTCGGCAAGAGCGCCGAGCGCGCGCGTATCGGCGGCGTGGCGCAGCAGGAACAGCACCGCCACTGCGATGGCCGCAAGCAGTACGACCAGGAAGATACTCCCGGCGTATTTGAGCTTGAAACTGGCGGCGTTCAAATGATTAAGAGCCCGACGGGGGCTTGGCGGTGCCCCGCGGGTGAGGATCCCCATGACTCATGGAGGATCTTAACCGCCGCTTCGCGCTTAAGGCTACTTAACGGGCTTAATGCCCCGACCACACTCTTTTAATATGACCGAGCATCAGCCCGCGCATGGTGGCCATCGGGTCGGAGGTGGCGGCGAAGATCGGCGGCCGCCGGCGCAGCAGCTGCCAGCTCTCACTGCGCAGCACCTGCCGCAGGTATTCAATATTGCGATCAATGGCTTCCATGTAGGGGTTGCGGCCCCCGTAGAGGAACTCCAGGTAGCGGCAGGCACTGTGGAAATCGCGGTCGAGGCGCTTGCTGCGCACTTCGCTGACGAAATCGGGGGTCTGCCGCAGCAGGTCGAGCCCGGAGGCGTACTTGACCTGCGGGCTGCCGTCGTCGACGGCGAGCGCCACTCCGCCGAGCACGAATTCGGCGTACAGCCGGTCGCGGCATTTCTCCAGGTAACAGCGGTCGGCCATCTGCGCGATCATGTCGGCCGTGCCGAGCAGGTGTCCCACGGTTATGTCACGTGGGTCGGAGACTTTCGACTCGATCCGCTCGAACGGCACCTCGTAGCCGGTGAAATGAATGATCTCGGTCGCGACCGGCACCCAGGCACCGAAGCCGAGCTGCGGCAGATATTCATCGAGGAAGCGGGCGCCGCGCGAGACGTGGGTGCGGGTGAACTCGGCGCCGTTGCGCGAGCTCACATCGTCCGCGCGCCGCAGATAGCCGACGTCGTGGAACAGCCCGGTGACCAGGCCGATGGTGGCGCGCGCGCCGCCCAGGCGGTTGGCCTCGCTCTGCTGGCGCTCGTAGCCGACCAGCAGCCGCGCGAGCGCCAGAGTGATGTCGAGGGTGTGCTGGCGGTCGTGATAGACGGTGTCGACGCCGTAGTAGCCTGGCACATCGCCCGCAAACAGCTTCTCGAAGTGGCTGAAGGCGCGCGCCAGAGGATCGAGTGACATGCCGGGCCAGGTGGGGCGATAGAGCGCCTCCACCGCCGCGAACACCGCCTTGGGCGAACTCACCTGGACGCTGTTGGTGACGTCGAAATCGCTGCGGCGGGTGCTGGTCATTGGCTCGCGGCCCATCCCCTTCAGGGCGCAGAACTTTTGGCTTAAAGGCGAGTTTAGGCAGGTCGTCCGAGCGCCGGATGCGACACGGCGCACACTTTGGGCGTGCACCGCCAGCCCGGTCAATAGATCCGCAGGCCGCCGTACTTGCGCCGAATATGTCGATCGAGCACCAGCGCCCCGAGTGCAAAGCCGAGGCCCACGCCGAGGAGCGCTGCCGCCAGGGTCCACGGCCACAGCCGCGCCGGGCGCTCCTCGCCCGCGCTGCTGAACATGGCTGCGGCCGGGGAGGCCGGCTCCTCCGCCGCGGTGGCTGCCGGCGCCGGCGCTGCCGCGGCGGTGCTCGGGCGGGTCGTCGCGGCGTGCAGCTGCTGTTGCAGTCCACTCAGCTGATCCTTCAGCTGCGCGAGCTCGGCGTCGCGCTGCGTGAGGCGCACGCGCAGCGGCTCATCCGCGGACAGATAGCTGGCACGCACCCAGCCGTCCTTGCCGCCCGGCAGCCGCACGTGCACCTGCTCGCCGCTGCGCTCGATGGCCTCGACCCGATCGCCGCTCTTGAGCGTCGCGATGCGCTCGCCGCTCGCATCCGCGCTGCTGTTGACGTTGACCACCAACTGCTCGATCACGTAGAGCGGCTCGGCCCGGGCCGCCGCGGCCAGCGCCGCGAGCAGCAGTCCCGCCCACAGCCGCCGGCTCACGCCGCCTGTCCGGCCGCGCCGTCGATGCCGTGCTGTTTGAGCAGCGCGCGCACGTCCGGTCGCCGCCCGCGGAACTCGACGAACGCTTCGAGCGCATCGCGGCTGCCGCCGCGGCTGAGGATCGCGTCGACGAAGCGCTGCGCGGTGCCGCGGTCAAAAACGCCGTTCTCTTCGAAGGCGGCGAAAGCATCCGCGGCCAGTACTTCGGCCCACTTGTAGCTGTAATAGCCGGCGGCGTAGCCGCCGGCGAAGATGTGCCCGAAGCTGTGCGGGAAACGGTTCCAGGGCGGCACGGGTATCACCGCGACCTCGGCGCGCACTTCGCGCAGCACCTCCGGCACGCGCCCGCCGCGCGCCTCGCTGTACTCGGCGTGGATCCGGAAGTCGAACAGCGCGAACTCGAGCTGGCGCACCGTCGACAGTCCGGCGTGGAAGCTGCGCGTGGCGATGAGCCGGCTCTGCGCCTCGGCCGGCAGCGGCGCGCCGCTGGCGAAATGTCCGGAGATCTGCTGCAGCACCTGCGGATTCCAGGCGTAGTTCTCCAGGAACTGGCTCGGCAGTTCGACGGCATCCCAGGCGACGCCGTTGATGCCGGCGATGCTCGGGTAGTCGACCCGCGTCAGCAGGTGGTGCAGGCCATGGCCGAATTCGTGGAACAGGGTGACGACGTCGTCGTGCGTGAGCAGCGCCGGCCGCGCGCCGCCGGGCGGCAGGAAGTTGCACACCAGATAGGCGACCGGCAGGGCCGCGCTGCTCGCGAGGCGCTTGCGGCCGACGCATTCGTCCATCCACGCGCCCGAGCGCTTGTTGGGACGCGCGTAGGCATCGAGGTAGAAGCTGCCGAGCGCTGCACCGTCCGCTGCGATGATGTCGAAGAAGCGCACGTCCGGATGCCACACGGGAGCCGCGCCGTTTTCCTGGATGCGCACGCCGAACAGCCGCTCGGCGACCTGGAACAGGCCGTTGAGAACCCGCGGCAGCGGGAAGTAGGGCCGCAGCTGCTCCTGCGACACCGCGAAGCGCTCGCGCTGCAGCCGCTCGGCGTAGAAGCCGACGTCCCAGGCCTGCAGCCTGCGGCCGGCGAAGGTCTCGAGCTCGGCGAACTCGGCCTGCGCGGCGCCACGTGCCGCCGCGGCGAGCTCGCGCAGGAACGCGAGCACTTCGTCGGTGGTGTGCGCCATGCGCGTGGCCAGTGCGTATTGCGCGTAATTGGGGAAATCGAGCAGCTGGGCCGCCGCGTGGCGGCGCTTGAGGATCTCCTCCATGACCTGGGTGTTGTCCCAGCGTCCGGCGCTCGGTCCCTGGTCGGAGGCGCGGGTGCTCCACGCCTCGTAAAAGGCGCGCCGCAGTGTCTCGGACTCGGCATCGGTCACTACCGCGACGTAGGTCGGCTGGTCGAGACTCAGCACCCAGCCGGAGCGGTTGCGCTCGCGCGCGCGCCGCTCGGCCTGCTCGATGAGCATCTCGTTGAGACCGCGCAGTTCGGCGAGATCGTCGACGTGCCAGCTCCAGTTGTTGGTGGCATCGAGCACGTTCTCCTCGAATCTGGCCTGCAGCTGCGCCAGCTCCAGCATCGCGGTCTTGAAGCGCTGCTTGCGCTCGGCTGGCAGCCCCACGCCGGCGAGGCGGAAGTCGCGCACCGCGTGGTCCAGCAGCCGCCGCTGCACCGGCGCGAGCCCCGCGCCCTCGCGCTCGGCGATGGTGCGGTAGGCGCTGTAAAGCGGTTCGCTCTGGGCCAGATCGGTGTGGTAGGCGGACAGCAGCGGCAGGCAGGCGTTGTAGCTGGCGCGCAGGCCCTCGGAATTCACCACCGCGTTTAGGTGGCTCACCGGCGACCAGGTACGCGCGGTGCGGTGATGCAGCTCTTCGAGCGGCTCGACCACCTGCGCGAAGGTGGGTTCCGGCAGCCGTGCCAGCTCGTCGATACGGGCGCGGTTGGCGCTCAGCATGGCGCGTACCGCCGGCTCCACGTGCTCGGGGCGGATCTGCGTGAACTGCGGCAGTTGTTCCTGGCCTAGTAGCGGATTGTCCATGCGGCGTGCGCTCCTGATGGCGGCCATTGTAGCGGCCTTAAGCGCGCAGCGTCGGCGTGCGCTGCAGGGCCGCGACGCGCGTCCTCATATAACATGGCTGCAGGGCATAGCGAGGCAGCCATGGCGGAAGAATTCGATCTGGTAGTGATCGGCGGCGGCAGCGGCGGCCTGGCGGCCGCGCAGCGCGCCGCGGAATACGGCGCGCGTGTGGCGCTGGCCGAGTCCGGGCCGCTCGGCGGCACCTGCGTGAACGTCGGCTGCGTGCCCAAGAAAGTCATGTGGAACGCCGCCGAACTTGGCAGCGCGCTGCATGATGCCGTCGATTACGGCTTCAGCGTCGCGGCCGGCAGCATCGACTGGCCGCTGCTGAAGAAGAAGCGCGACGCTTACGTCGAGCGGCTGAACGCCATGTACGCCGCCAACCTGGCACGGCGCAACGTGACGCTGGTGCGCGCCCGCGCCGCGTTCGCCGCTGCGCACACCGTGGCGGCGGGCGGGCGCACGCTGAGCGCCCCGCATGTCATCATCGCCAGCGGCAGCCAGCCGCTGGTGCCGCACATCGCCGGCGCCGGCCTCGGCATCACTTCCGACGGTTTCTTCGAGCTGAGCACGCGCCCGCAGCGCGCCGCAGTGATCGGCAGCAGCTACATCGGCATCGAGCTCGCCAGCATCTTCAACGGCCTGGGCTCGCACACCACGCTGGTGCTGCGCGGCGAGACGGCGCTGCGCTCCTTCGACCCCATGCTGGGCGAGACCATTCTGACGATTCTGCGCGCGGAGGGCGTCGCGGTGTTGACTCAGGCGCGGCTCGCCGCGCTCGCCCACAACAGCGGTGCGCTCGAGTTGTCCCTGCAGGACGGCCGGCGCCTGGGTCCGTTCGATTGCGTCGTGTGGGCGATCGGCCGGGGGGCGATGGTGGCGGATCTGCAGCTCGAGCGCGCCGGGGTCGAGCGCAATGAGCAGGGCTTCATCAGCACCGATCTCCACCAGCAGACCAGCAGCGCCGGTGTGTATGCCATCGGCGATGTGACCGGGCGGGCGCAGCTGACGCCGGTGGCGATCGCCGCCGGCCGGCGTCTCGCCGACCGGCTGTTCAACGGTCAGGCCGACCGGCACCTCGACTACGAGAACATCCCGACGGTGATCTTCGGCCGCCCGCCGCTCGGCACCGTCGGCCTCTCCGAGCCGGAGGCGCGTACGCGCTTCGGCAGCGACAACGTCAAAGTCTTCCGCGCCGGCTTCGTGCCGCTGTACCACGCCCTGACGCAGGCGAAGCCCCGCTCGGAGATGAAGCTCGTGACCACCGGCGCCGAACAGCGCATCGTCGGGCTGCACGTGGTCGGCGCGGGCGCCGATGAGATGCTGCAGGGCTTCGCAGTGGCGCTGCGCATGGGCGCCACCAAGAAAGACTTCGATGACACGGTGGCGATCCATCCCACCAGCGCGGAAGAATTCGTGACGATGCGCTAGCCGCCGCCGCCGGCACGCTCCTTGAGGGCGGCGAGCACGAACGAAGTCTCGGGACGCATGCCGCGCCACAGGTGGAACGACTCCGCCGCCTGCTCCACCAGCATGCCCAGTCCCTGCAGCGCGCGCGCGCAGCCCTGGCGGCGCGCCCACTTCACGAACGAAGTCGCGGCGCGCCCGTAAGCCAGGTCATAGCACACCGTCTGCGCGCCGCAAGCCGCCGCGGGTATCGGCGGGATCTCGCCCGACAGGCTGGCCGAGGTCGCGTTGATGATGAGGTCGAACGGCTCATCCCCCACCTGCTCGAACGCCACCCCCTGAGTGACACCGAGGTCGGAGAAGGCGGCGGCGAGTGCCTCGGCGCGCTCGGGCGTGCGGTTGGCGATAAGCACGGTGAGCGGCTCCAGCTCCAGCAGCGGTGCGAGGATGCCGCGCGTCGCGCCACCGGCGCCGAGAATCAGCAGCCGCCGGCGAGTGATCACCAGGCCGAGGTTGTCGCACAGGTCGCGCACCAGGCCGGCACCGTCGGTGTTGTCGCCGAGCACGCCCTTGTCGGTGAGCGCCAGCGTGTTGACCGCCGCCGCGTGCGCGGCGCGGCCGGTGAGCTCGTGCGCCAGTTCCACTGCGGCGACCTTGTGCGGCAGGGTGATGTTGAGTCCGCGTCCGCCTTCGGCGAAGAACTGCTGCACGCGCTCGGTCAACTCCGCCGGCGCCACGTCGAACAGGCGATAGCTCATGTACTGGCCGGTCTCGCGCGCGAACATGCCGTGGATGAACGGCGAAAGGCTGTGCCCCACCGGGTGGCCGAAGACGCCGTACGGGTCTGCCGTTGCCGCGCTCATGTAACAGATTCTGACAGCATGCGGGCGTCGTTGCCCGCGCCATCGCCGGGCTTGAGTGCCGCCTGCAGCTGTGGCAGCCAGATGCGCATGCGCTCGAGCGTCTGCCAGGGAGGATTGGCGATGAGCAGCCCCGAACCGTTGAGCGCCACGCGCGAGTCGCGTGGATAGAGCCACAGCTCGCTCACCAGCAGCGGTGCCGTCAGGGCGTGCGCGCAGCTGCCGAGCCAGGCGCTGGTGCTGCGGGCATCCTTGATCGGATACCAGGCGGCGAACACCCCGGTGGGGAAGCGCCGCAGGCCGTCGGCGAGGGCCGCGCTCACGCGCGCGGCATCCGCGCTGTCCTCGTAGGGTGGATCGATGAGCACCAGTGCGCGCCGCTCTGGCGGTGGCAGCAGCGCGCGCAGCAGCGCGAAACCATCGCCGCGCTCGAGTCGCACCCGCGGGCCGGCCGGCGCGCTGCCCGCCTCGGCGAGCGCCTCCTGCAGGGCGTGCGCTTCCGCGCCCTGCAGTTCCGCGAGCACCGCCCGGTCCTGTGTGCGCAGCTGCGCGAGCGCGATGAGCGGGGAGCCGGGATAGAGATGGCGCCAGCCCGGGCGCTGGCGCAGCGCCGCCAGCAGTGCGGCGAATTCGCGCAGCTCGGTGGCCGCGTGCTCACGCTCGAGGAAGCGGCCGAGGCCCTGAGTGGCCTCCTGCGTCGGGCTGGAGAGATCGTAGCGGCCGCGGCCGGCGTGGCTGTCGTAATAGAGCAGCCCCTTGTCCTTCTTCTGCAGCGTGCGCAGCACTGCCAGCAGGGTGACGTGCTTGTGCAGGTCCGCGAAGTTGCCGGCGTGGAAGCTGTGACGATACTTCATGGGCGCCTCGGCGTGCGGCGCTGCGCGCGCGAGGCGCCGGCTGCTAGGGCTTGGCGCCGCGTGCGCGACTCGGCGCGCTGCCGCTGCTCTTGGGGCGCAGCTTGCGCGTGGCGCTCTTGCGGGCACTGGTTTTCGCGCCGCTGCGCGCCTTGCGGGCAGCGTGCGCGGCTTTGGCGCGGGCGGGAGCGGTGGCCTGCGCAGGCGCGGCGCTCTTGGCCGGCGGGCGCGCGCGGCCCGCTGCCGCAGGCACGGCAACTCCGCCAGCCTGCTTCTTCGCCGCAGTCTTGCGGGCTGGCGCGGCTGTTTTTGCCGCGGCGGCGGCGGCGGCACCATCGGTTGCCGCTGCCGGGGCGCCGGTCCGCTTGCCCCTGCCCCAGCGCCCAAAGCGTCCGCGCTCGGGCGCGGCGGCCAAGAGCGTGCGGCACTCCTCCAGCGTGAGCGTCTTCGGGTCGCGTTCCTTGGGGATCTTGGCGTTCTTCTTCTTGTCGGTGATGTAGGGCCCGTAGCGGCCGTTCAGCACCTGGATCCCCTCGGCCTCGAAGTCCTGGATGATGCGATTGGCGTCGGCTTCCTTTTTCAGCCGGATCACCTCGAGCGCGCGCTCCAGCGTCACCGTGTAAGGATCGTCCTCCTTCAGCGACGCGTACTTGCTGCCGTACTTCACGTACGGGCCGAAGCGCCCCACGTTGGCAACGATGGGCTCGCCCTCGGCCGTCTCACCCAGCGTGCGCGGCAGCTTGAACAGCTCCATCGCGTCGGCGAGGTTGAGTGCGTCCATTTTCTGTCCGGGCCGCAGGCCGGCGAAGCGCGGCTTCTCTTCGTCATCCTTGGTGCCGATCTGCACGAACGGACCGTAGCGGCCCATGCGGACGGTGACCGGTTTGCCGCTGCCCGGATCCTTGCCGAGCTCGCGCGCCATCGCGACCTGCTCGCGCGTGACCGTGCGCTCGATCTTGTCGACCTGGTGAATGAACGGCTTCCAGAACTTGTCGAGCGGGGTGGTCCAGCCTTCCTCACCGCGCGACACGGCGTCGAGCTCGTCCTCCATCTCCGCGGTGAAGCCGTACTCGACGTAGCGGTGGAAGTGGTTGGTGAGGAAGCGGTTGACGATCTTGCCGATGTCGGTGGGTACGAAGCGGCGGCTGTCCATCTCGACGTATTCGCGGTCCTGCAGTGTCGAGATGATGGTGGCGTAAGTGGACGGCCGGCCGATGCCGTGCTCCTCCAGCGCCTTGACCAGTGAGGCTTCGCTGTAGCGCGGCGGCGGTTCGGTGAAGTGCTGTGAGGCCGCGAGTGACTGCAGGCTGACCTCATCGCCCTCATGCATCGGCGGCAGCACGTGGTCGGCATCGTCGATCTTGGCATCGTCGCTGCCTTCCTGGTAGACGGCGATGTAGCCCGGCTTCACCAGCGTCGAGCCGTTGGCGCGCAGCAGGTGGCGCTGCGCGCCGTCGGCGCCGGCCAGCATATCGACCGCCACGGTGTCGAACACCGCGTGACTCATCTGCGAAGCCACGGCGCGCTTCCAGATGAGCGCGTACAGCCGGTAGAGATCGTCCTCGATCTTGCCCTCGACGTCGGCGGGGGTGATGGCCGCCGAAGTGGGGCGGATCGCCTCGTGCGCCTCCTGCGCATTCTTCGACTTGGTCTTGTAGACGCGCGCTTCCTCGGCGACCTCGGCCTGGCCGTAGAGCCGGGCGGCAACCGCGCGGATCTCGCTGACCGCTTCCGCGGCGAGCGACACCGAGTCGGTGCGCATGTAGGTGATCAGGCCGACGCTGCCCTCGCCGATATCCAGACCTTCGTAGAGCTGCTGCGCGAGCCGCATGGTACGACGCGCATTGAAGCCGAGCTTGCGCGCGGCCTCCTGTTGCAGGGTCGAGGTGGTGAACGGCGGCGCCGGATTGCGGCGGCGCTGCTTGCGATCGATCGCCAGCACGCGCAGCGTGCCGGGCTTTTCGCCGCTGGCGCCGGCGGCCGCGCGCAGCGTGCGCTCGACCGCGCGCGCCTGTTCCTCGCTGGTGAAGCTGAACTGCTCGACCTTCTCACCGCGGTACTCGAGCAGCTTGAGCGGGAAGGCCTGCGCGCTGTGCGCAGCTTCGCCCTCGATGGTCCAGTACTCCTGCGCGATGAAGGCGGCGATCTCTTCCTCGCGCTCGCAGATCATGCGCAGCGCCGGGCTCTGCACCCGTCCGGCGGACAGACCGCGGCGCACCTTCTTCCACAGCAGTGGCGAAAGATTGAAGCCCACCAGGTAATCGAGCGCGCGGCGCGCCTGCTGCGCGTTGACCAGTTCGAGCGACAGGTGGCGCGGCTGGCCAACCGCGGCGCGGATCGCATTACGCGTGATCTCGTAAAACACGACGCGGTGCACGTGTTTGCCGTCGAGCTCGCCGCGCTCGGCGAGAATCTCCTTCAGATGCCAGGCGATCGCCTCGCCCTCGCGGTCCGGGTCGGTCGCCAGATACAGTGCCTTCGACTTGCCGAGTGCGCGCGCGATCGCAGCCACGTGGCGCTCATTCTTCTCGAGCACCTGGTACTTCATCGCGAAGCCGTTGTCGGGATCGACCGCGCCTTCTTTGGGCACCAGGTCGCGCACGTGGCCGTAGGAGGCGAGCACCTCGAAATCGCGCCCCAGGTACTTCTTGATGGTCTTCGCCTTGGCGGGCGATTCGACGATGACCAGATTGTCTGCCATGGTGCGCGGAACGCTTCAGCCTAAAAACGAAAAACCGCGGACGAGCCGCGGACCGCAATCGACCAGCGCCCCTCGAAGCTCAGTGCGGTGCATTGAAAGAGGCTTCCGCGACCAACCGGCCGAGCCGCTCGACCGCCTGTTCCTGACCGGGCTGACTCGACAGCACCATCAGTACCACCCACTTGAGCTGTTCGCTGTCGGGCTCGTCCGCATCGAGCGCCAGCATGCGCTCGATCACGATCTCGCGTTGCAACGGATTCAGCACGCGCGCGCGCTCCAGCTGCAGCAGCAGTCCGCGGCTCTCGGTCGAGAGTCGTGCCAGTTCGCTGTCGGTAAACACGCGCAGCGTGCCGCGCAGCGGCTCGCTGTTGGCGGCGCTGCCGGCCTGGGCGTTGCCGAAGGCAAGATCGGTGAGCCAGTCGAGCGCGCGCTCCACCTTGGCGGGCGCGAAACCGGCATGCTCGAGCGTGCGTGCCAGCTGCTCGCGCTGCGGCACCGCCGGCGTTTCATCGAGCATGTACCGGTCGAAGACGTAGATCAGGATGTCGAGAACGCTGCCAGTCGTCATCTCAACGCATTCGGCCATAACGGCCGCCCGGAAGAGCCGCAACCCGCCCCTCCAGCTCCAGAATCAGCAGCATCGAGGCCACAGACTCGCTCGGGAGATGCGTACGTGCGACGAGAATTTCAGTAGTCGCGGGTTCAAAGTCGAGGGCATCTAACAGCATTTCATACTCCTTGTCCAATGCCCGCGGCTGCGGCGTGTCAGAGCGAGGCGCCATAAGCTGTTCTTTAGACAATAAATTCCCGAGTTCGCTCAGCACGTCAGCGGCGTCCTCGACCAGCTTGGCGCCGGACTTGATGAGTTGGTGGCAGCCGCGCGCGAGCGGACTGTGGATCGAGCCGGGGATGGCAAACACCTCGCGCCCGGCTTCCGCCGCGAGGCGTGCGGTCAGCAGCGCGCTGCTGTGGCGCGCCGCCTCGACCACCAGCGTGCCGTGCGCCAGTCCGGCGATGATGCGGTTGCGGCGCAGAAAGTGTGCGCGCTGTGGCGCGCTGCCGGGCGGCAGCTCCGAGACCAGCGCCCCCTGCGCGCGGATGCGCGCGACGAGCGGTGCGTGCTCGGCGGGATACAGCCGGTCGAGTGCAGTGCCGCAGACCGCGATCGTGGCACCGCCGCCGGCGAGTGCGCCGGCGTGGCTCGCGGCGTCGATGCCGCGCCCGAAGCCACTCGTGACCGTGAGCCCCACGCGGGCGAAATGGCGCGCAAACTCGCGCGCGGTCGCCTGACCCGCAGGTGTCGGACTGCGCGAACCGACCATCGCCAGCTGCGCAGTCGCGAGCACCGCGCGGCTCCCGAGGACGTACAGCGCCGCGGGCGGCTCAGCGCTCGCGCGCAGCAGCGGCGGATAGTCGGCATCGGTGACCAGCAGCACGGAGGCGCCGATCGCTTCCAGCCAGGCGAGATCCGCAGCGATGACCGAGTCTTCCAGCGCGGCAAAGGCGGCGCGCCGCTGCGGCGGCAGACCGGCGCGGCGCAGGCTCGGCCCCTGTACAGCACGTTCCAGATCGCCCTGCGCCGCGGCCACCAGCGCGGTGAGCTCCGCGGCGCTGAGCGCGGGCAGTCGCGCTAATCGGGCACGTGCGTGACTCGCCTGCATGGCAGGAGAGCATAAGGCAAGCCGCGGAGTTGCAAGCTCCTGCCACCGCGCCAGGCGCGGTGGCAGGATTTGCGGGAAGGATGGAGGGGCCCGTTAGGGCGTGCGCACGATGTCGCCGACGTGGATCAGGTCGGAGGCACCGATGACGAGCCCGTAGCTGACGCGATCAAACACGCGGAACACCAGCACCGTACCGGTGCGTTCTTCGGGCAGCCGCACCTTGGGGGCGAAGGGTGTGGTGTTGCCGATCTCGCGGCCGTTGCGGAACAGATCACGCACCTCATCACCCGCCTGGTCGATCGCCAGCACCGTGCCCGGATCGATGCCCTGGCGCGTGCCGCGGTTCATGACGATGACGTTGTAGGTGCCGACCAGTTCATCGCCCGCGACCACATCAATGATCTGTCCGCGGACATCGCTGCCCGGGGCGTGCGGTGAGAAGTTGGCTGGCGGCTCGTGGGTATCATTGGCCAGCAGGCGGTCACCGCGCAGCGTCTCACGTGCCGGGTCGATCAGCACCGCCTTGGCCGGATCGCCGGCGCGCTGCACTAGCGCGGTGGCGGTGTAAATGCCCTCGTAGCCAACCACCTTACCGTCGTCCGGATCCACCAGCGGACCGGCGATGTGCATGATCGCGTAGCGCGCGCTGGGGCCGGCGGCCGGCAGGTTACGGATGTAAACCTCGTTGCCGTTACCGGCCGCCTCGTGCAGGTCGCGGAAGGCGAGTACGTAGGGGGCGCTCTTGACCTCATCCTTGGTCATGACCGTTGGCCGCGACAGGAAGGCGGCGATGGTCGAGTAGGGGATATTCGGGATCGAGCCCTCGAGCGGCGAGGTGCGCAGGCGCGGGTCGAGACGCGTGACGCCCGGGGCTTCCAGGCTCACGTGCGCGTGGCCGTCAGCGCCATAGGCCAGCGCCAGCTGGTCACCCGGATAGATAAGGTGCGGATTCGCGACCTGCGGGTTGATGATCCAGACCTCGGGCCACAGCCACGGGTCTTTCAGGTACATCGAGGCGATGCCCCAGAGGGTGTCGCCCCTCTTCACGGTGTAGTGCATGGGCGCACTGGGCTGGACCTCGCTCGAGTCCACGCCGGCGCCGGCCGAGCCGGCCGCAGAGCTGCCGCCTGAAGCGAGCGCCGCTTCGGTCGCCGTCATTTCCGGCGGGGCAGGCGTCGCCGTGGCCGGTGCGCTGCCAGTGTTGGCGGCGGGCGCGGCGCTGTCTGCCGGCTGCACCTGAGGGTTGTGCCTGAAGTGCGCGCATCCGGAGAAGCCGGCGCTCGCGATCAGCAGACCCGCCAGCAGGCGAGCTCCAAGTACTTGATTTGAGACCATCCTCCACTCCTCAACGCGCAAAGGTGGACCAGACCTGCGCAGCGGTTCAGGCGCTATACTGGCACGCCCGTCGGGCGGCACACGAATTAATGTCAACTTTGTGCGCTGGATCACGGGGCGCCCGTACCCCATATACGAAGCATCATGGCCCTACGAACCATTCTCGAATTTCCGGATCCGCGGCTGCGTACCCGTGCCCAGCCCGTCAAGCGCTTTGACCAGGAGTTGTCCACGCTGATCGACGACATGCTCGAGACCATGTATGCCGCCCCCGGCATCGGGCTCGCCGCGACCCAGGTCGACGTGCACCAGCGCCTGATCGTCATCGACATCTCCAAGGAGGGTAACGAGCCGCTGGTGTTGATCAATCCCGAGATCCTGACGCGTGACGGCGAGGCCAGCACCGAGGAAGGCTGCCTGTCGGTGCCCGGGATCTTCGATGAGGTGAAGCGCGCCGCCAAGATCCGTTTGCGCGCCCAGGACCGCACCGGTGCCACCTGGGAGCGCGACTTCGAGGACATCCTGGCGGTCTGCATCCAGCACGAGATCGATCATCTCGAGGGCAAGCTGTTCGTCGACTACCTGTCTGACTTGAAGCGCGAACGGATCCGCAAAAAGCTCGGCAAGGAACGCAAGGAGCGCGCCGCCAAGACGAGCGCGGGCGCCGTCGACGCACGGCGCGCGTACTGACATTGCGCGCCGCCTTTGCGGGCACACCGGAATTCGCACTGCCGGCACTCGCCGCGCTGTGCACGCAGCACCAGGTCGTCGGCGTCCTCACTCCGCCGGACCGCCCGAGCGGGCGTGGCCGCCGGCTGACGGCGAGCCCGGTCAAAGTCGAGGCGCTGCGGCGCGGGCTGCCGCTCGCACAGCCGGCAACGCTCCGGGACGGCGCTGCCCTCGCGCAGCTCGCCGCCTGGGATCCGCAAGTGCTGGTGGTGGTCGCCTACGGAAAACTGCTGCCGCCTGAGGTGCTCGCGCTGCCGCCGCGCGGTTGTCTCAACATCCATGCGTCCCTCCTGCCGCGCTGGCGCGGCGCCGCACCGATCGAGCGCGCGCTCCTCGCCGGGGATCGGGCCACAGGCATCACCATCATGCAGATGGACGCGGGACTGGATACCGGACCGATGCTCCTGCAGCGGCGCCTCGACATCACGGACACCGACACCGGTGGCACGCTCACTGCCGAGCTCGCCATGCTCGGCGCCGCTGCGTTGACGGAGGCGCTCGCCGGCCTGGCCGCCGGGCCGCTACGGAGCGTGCCCCAGCCAGCGGAGGGCGTGACCTACGCGTCCAAGATCGATAAGCGCGAAGCGCGCATCGACTGGACAGGCAGCGCCGCGCAGATCGAGCGCCAGGTGCGCGCCTTCAATCCGCGGCCGATGGCCGAAACCCTGGACGAGGGGGACCAGTTACGGATCCTCGAGGTCCGTGCAGTTATTGTCGGCGATCATGAAGTTAATGGCGACAAAAAAGCCTCTAAAAGTCTCGAACCTGGAACGATTGTCGCAGTCGGCGGTGATGCCGTGCGGGTCCAGTGCGGTGACGGCCTGCTCGCGATAGCGAGGGTGCAACGCCCCGGAAGGCGCCCGGTCAGTGGCCGGGAATACGCACAGAGTCGCCTGGGGCGCCGCCTTGGCTAGAACCCCCTGGGCGCCGGGCGCCCCGGCGCTGGCCGCCGCGGCGCGCATCGTCGATGCCGTGGCCAGGCGCGGCGAATCCTCCGATGCCGCACTCGCCTCCATGGACCCCGGGCCGGACGCCGCGGCAGTGCGCGCCATCGCGCTGGGCACGCTGCGCTGGTACTTCCGTCTGCTGCCGGTGGTCGAGGGCCTGTTGACGCGTCCGCAGGCGCTGCCCGAGGGCGTACACGCGCTGCTCGTCGCGGCGGCTCATCAGGTCGAGTATTCGCGCAACGCGCCCGAAGCCAGCGTCCATGTCGCGGTGGATGCGGTGCGCCTGCTGCAGGCGCCGCGTCTTGCGGGCCTGGTCAATGCCGTGCTGCGCCGGTTCGTGGCGGAGCGCGCGGCGCGGTTCGCCCGCACCGACCAGAGCCTCGCGGCGCGCACGGCGCATCCGGTTTGGTTCACGGACCGGCTGTCCGCAGCCTGGCCGCTCGAGGCCGCAGCAGTGCTCGCCGCGGACAATGGGCATCCGCCGATGATGCTGCGGGTCGATCTGTCCCGCGGCAGCGTGGAGCACTACCTGCGGGAGCTGAAGTCCGCCGGTATTGACGCTGCGGGACTGCCCTGGTCAGCCTCTGCCGTGTCCCTGGACCGGCCGCGCTCGGTACATGATCTGCCGGGATTCGCCGAGGGCCGCGTGTCGGTGCAGGATGCCGGCGCGCAGTTGGCCGGTTCCTTACTGGAGCTCGCGCCGGGCCAGCGCGTGCTGGACGCGTGCGCTGCACCCGGCGGCAAGACCGGACAGCTGCTCGAGCTGCTCGGCGCGGAGGCCGATGTCACCGCCCTCGACGTTGACCCTGAGCGCACGCACCTGATCGCGGACAACCTGCGGCGCCTGCGGCGCCGGGCGGAAATCCGCGTCGGCGATGCGCGCGAGCCTGCCTCGTTCTGGGACGGTCGCAGCTATCAGCGGATCCTCATCGATGCGCCCTGTTCGGCGACGGGCGTGATCCGGCGACATCCGGACATCAAGCTGCTGCGCCGCGAAAGCGATATTGGCGGCTTCGCGCACACGCAGCTCGCGATCCTCAAGGCCGCCGTCGGTCTTTTGAGCGAGGGCGGGCGCCTGGTGTACTCGACCTGTTCGGTACTGCCACAGGAAAACGAGGCGCTGCTCGGTGCGTTTCTGGCCCAGGAACCGGCAATGCGCCCGGCCCGCCGCCCGCCCGCGGCTGCGCTGGCACCCGGAGCGCTCGAGTGCGGCGTCGGCCTGCAGCTTTTGCCGGGAGCAGAGGCGGGGACCGACGGGTTCTATTATGCTTGTCTCGAAAAGACAACGGCCGGACCCAGCATTCCCCGAATCTAGCGCCGACCCCCCATGCGGTCGAGCAGGCATTGTCGTTGCATTGATGCTACGGATTGATCCAACACGGGAAAGGCTGATCCGGGGTGCGCGGCTCCTGCTGTGCGCACTGGCGCTCTGGCTCTCATGCCTCGCGTGGGCCGATGCGCTCGACGGCGTGCTGGAAGTGCGTTCGGCTTATGTCAACGTCGACAAGGGTGTGTTCCTGCTGCACGCGCGGGTCGACTATCCCTTAGGTCCCGCGATCCGCACTGCGCTGCACGATGGCATTACGCTCAGCTTCGACTTGGAGGTGCGCGTCGCTCGCGAGCGGCATCTCTGGTTCGACGCCAACATCGTCGACCTCACCCTGCGGCGCGAGCTCACCTACCACGCCGTCAGCGACCGCTATGTGGTGCGCGATACCCGCAACGGCGATCAGGCGAGCTTCGCCACCCTGGACGAGGCGCTCGACTACCTGGGCCGCATCGACGGCTGGCCTATCGTCGTGGAGCCGCAGCTCGACGGCGGGCACTACGACATCAGTGTGCGTGCCGGGGTGCGCCGCGGTCACCTGCCCGCATCGCTGCGCGCTATCCTCTTCTGGACTGACGATTGGGCACGCGTCAGCGAGTGGTACACATGGTCACTCCCGGTGTGAGTTCGCGGCCGCCGCGGGGCATGCGCTGGGTGGCCGTCGCACAGATGGTGCTGTGGGCGGCCATCGGCCTCGGGGCGTTCCTGCTGCTGGACAAGAGCGTCGAGAATTCCGCGCAGTTCGACAGCATGAAGGTGTCGATCCTGGCGGTCGATGCCTGCGCGGTGATCGTGCTGGTGGTGCTGCTGGTACGCCGCCTGTGGCGTCTGGTGCGCGACTACCGTGCGCACGTGCCCGGCTCGCGCCTGACCGCGCGCACCGTCGGCATCTTCGGCGCGCTGGTCATCGCGCCGCTCTTGATCGTTTACCTGTCATCGCTCGAGTTCATCAACCGCGGCATCGACAGCTGGTTCACCGTGGAGGTCAAGCAGGGCCTGAGTGATGCCCTCGGGCTGTCGCGTGCCGCACTCGAGCTGCGCATGCGCGAGTATTCCGAGCGCACCGTGGCACTGGCCGGCACGCTGGCGCGCACCGCGCCCGGGGATGTGCAGGCGCGGCTCGACGCCGCGCGGCGCGCCAGCGAGGCGCAGGAAGTCGTACTGTTCGCCCCGCACGGGAACGTGCTGGCGGCGAGCCTGGAAAACCCGCTGGAGAACCTGCCCGCGGCACCGCCGCCGGATCTGGTGCAGCAGATCGGTCAGCGCCTGCCCTATGTAAGCCTGGAGCCGCAGGCGGACGGTTACCTGATCCGCACCGCAGCGCCGCTGGCCGACAGCGGCGGCGGGCGCGACCCGCGCTTCCTGGTGGCGACGTACGTCGTGCCGCGGCAGCTGTCGGCGCTGTCGGAGGCGGTGCAGAAATCCTATTCGCAGTACGGCGAGCTTGCCGCCGAACGCGAAGCGCTCAAGGGCAGCTTTCGCCTGACGCTCACCCTGGTGCTGCTGCTGGCGATGCTGGCCGCGATCAACCTGGCGATCTATTCGGCGCAGCGTCTGGTGCGCCCGGTGCAGGACCTGATCGAGGGCACGCGCGCCGTCGGTAAGGGCGACTTCGGCACGCGCCTGCCGCTGCCCTCGCGCGATGAGATGGGCTTTCTGGTGCACTCCTTCAACGACATGACCAAGCGCCTGCGGCGCGCACGCGCCGAGGCCACCCAGAGTCAGCAGGCGGTCGAGCGCGAGCGCGAACGCCTGGCCATCATCCTGGCGCGGCTGTCCACCGGCGTACTGGCGATCGACCGCGCCATGACCCTGCGCACCGCCAATGCGGCCGCCGGTGCGATCCTCGGCGCTGACCTCGCAGCCGCCAGCGGCCGCTCACTGCCAGAGCTGGCCGCCGGCAACGAGCGCTTCGGCCAGTTCGTGGCGGCGCTCGCGGTGCGCTTCGCTGCCGGGCGCGAGGAATGGCGCGAGCAGCTCGACCTCGACAGTAGCGTCGGGCGGCGCACGCTCATGTGCGCCTGCACGCCATTGCCAGGGGAGGACTCCGGCATGGGCTTCGTCATCGTGTTCGATGACATCACCGCACTGCTGCAGGCGCAGCGCGATGCCGCCTGGGGCGAGGTGGCGCGGCGGCTCGCCCACGAGATCAAGAACCCGCTCACCCCTATCCAGCTGTCGGCCGAGCGACTGCGCCGCCGTCTGCTGGGGGGCATGAGCGCACCGGATGCCGAGATCCTCGAGCGCAGCACGCGCACCATCGTGCAACAGGTGGAGACCATGCAGCAGATGGTCAACGCCTTCAGTGAGTACGCCCGTGCCCCGGAGATGCAGATCAGCCGCTTCAGCCTGAACCAGCTGGTGACCGAGGTGGCCGACCTGTACCGCTCCCAGGACCCGCGTACCCGGATCCGCCTGGAGCTGGACGACCAGGTGGAGGCGATTGAGGCCGACCGCGGCCGCGTGCGCCAGATCCTCAACAACCTCCTGACCAACGCCCTCGAAGCACTCGAGGGCGTGGCCAGCCCGCTGCTGGAGATCAGCACCCGCCTGGAACGCAGCGGCGAGGCCGCTTACGCCGCGCTGACGGTGTGTGACAATGGCCCGGGCTTCCAGCGCGAGTTGCTGGGCCGAGTGTTCGATCCGTATGTCACCAGCAAGCCCAAGGGCACTGGACTCGGGCTGGCGATCGTGAAGAAGATCATCGAAGAACACGGTGGGCATATCGACGCCGACAATCGGCCCGAAGGGGGGGCACGCGTGCGCGTCGTGCTGCCGGTGAAGGACAGCACCCGCGCGGCCAGCGGCGGCGCGCGCGAACGGCGAGATCAGTTGCGGAGGGAACGAGCGTGAGCAGTCCACACATTTTGGTGGTCGACGACGAAGCCGACATCCGCGGCTTGCTGAAGGAGATCCTCTCCGAGGAGGGTTACGAGGTGGATGTGGCGGCCAACGCCGCGCAGGCACGTGCCTCGCGCGCGCGCCAGATCCCCGATCTGGTGCTGCTCGATATCTGGATGCCGGACGTCGACGGCATCACGCTGCTGCGCGAGTGGCAGGGCGCCGCTGCCGATGGCTGTCCGGTGGTGATGATGTCAGGCCACGGCACGGTGGAGACCGCCGTCGAGGCGACGCGTCTCGGCGCCTTCGACTTCGTCGAGAAGCCGCTGTCGCTCGCCAAGCTGCTGCGCACCGTCGAGCGTGCGCTCGATGCCGGCCGGCGCCACCGCCAGTCGGGGAAGCTGCTGGGTGCGCCGCTCGCCATTCCGCTCGGCAAGAGCAAACTCATGCAGCAGCTGCGCGCCGAGGCGCAGCAGGTCGCCGCCAATCCCTCGCCGATGCTGTTGGTTGGCGAGCCGGGCTCGGGCCGCGAGGCGCTCGCGCGCTACCTGCACGAGCACAGCCCGCGCGCGGCGGCGCCGTTCGTCGTGCTGCTCGCCAGCAGCCTGCGTGAGGTCGACGCCGAGACGCGCCTGTTCGGACGCGACGATGGCAGCGGGCCGAAGGTCACGGGTGTGCTCGAGGAGGCCGCCAACGGCACGCTGTTCATTCACGAGGTCGAGGATCTGCCACCGGCGGCGCAGCGGCTGCTGGTCGCGGTGCTGGAGTCGGGCCAGTTCACTCCGCTCGGCCGCACCGAGTCGATGCCGTTCCGCGCGCGCGTGCTGTCGGCGGCGCAGCCGGGGATCGAGCAGCGAGCCGGCAACGAGGGCCTGCGCCGCGACCTGTTGGCGCATCTCAACCTGCTGATCATGCGCGTGCCGCCGCTGCGCGATTACGCCGAGGACGTGTCCGAGCTGCTGCGACACCAGGTCGACCGGCTGGTGGACGCTGACGGTCTGACGTTCCGACGCTTCAGCGTCGCCGCGCAGAACCGTCTGCGCAACTATCCCTGGCCTGACAATGTGCGCGAACTGCGCCACCTGGTGCACCGGCTGCTGATCCACGGCGGCTCGGAGGAGATTCGCCTCGAGGAGATCGAGCGCGAGCTCTCCGTGCAGACCCCACCCGATGAGCCGCTGGTCAAACAGGACCTGTTGGCGCTGCCGCTGCGCGAGGCGCGCGAGCAGTTTGAGCGTGCTTACCTGCAGCAGCAGCTGTTGCTGTGCAATGGCAAGGTGGGCCAGCTCGCCAAGCGCGTCGGCATGGAGCGCACGCACCTGTATCGCAAGCTGCGCTCGCTCGGTGTCGATTTCCGCAACATCAGCGAGGACTGATCTCTGCGGCGGTGACGGTCAGCAGCGACTACCTGGCGTACGTGCTCGAGCAGCTTAGCGGGCTCGGTGACGTGGAGTCGCGACGCATGTTCGGCGGTGCCGGACTTTACTGTGGTGAGTACTTCTTCGGCCTGATCAGCGGGGACGACGTTCTCTACCTGCGCGCCGACGATACGAACCGCGCCGACTACATCGCGCGCGGCATGGCGGCGTTCCGCCCCTACCGCGATCGCCCGCGGGTGAGCATGCACTATTACGAGGTGCCGGCGGACGTTCTCGATAACGCGCGCGCGCTCATTACGTGGGCTGAGCGCTCGGTCAATGCAGCGCAGACGTCGGCCGCAGAGCGATCCCGACGGCCGCGGCGGCCCGCCCCGCGGCGGGGTACGCGCCGTCGGCCCTGAGCGGCGCCTTGCAGCTTCTCGGCCGTATCGCGCTCAGGCGCGCATGACGGCATCCAGTTGCGCGACCCCGCGCGCCAATGGTTGGTCATGCGGACAGCCTCCAGTTGTTGTTACATCCGTCATTTTGATACTGACGGTGCGCGCCAACAGAAACGCTGCTGCGCTGCGATCAGTCGCCGACGCGAATCACCAGCGCATCCACCTCGGCGGCCTGCAGCTGCTTGCGCACTTTGTTGAGTTCATCGAGATTGTTGATTGGTCCCACGCGCACGCGATGCCACACGTCGCTGTCGACCGCGACGCGCTGCACCTTCGCCTGCACGCCCTGCAGCGCCAGCTGTGCCCGCACCCGCTCCGCGTCCGCCTGATTACGGTAGGAGCCGGCCTGCAGCACGTACACGCCGGGGCGCTCGATCTTCGCCGCCGCCGGCAGGTCGCGCTTGACGTCCTTGTCCTTCTCCGGAACCACCACCTCGAAGTTCGGCAGCATTTCGTAGAAGTCGTATTTCTCCGCGCTCTTGCCGGGTGCGAGTCCCGCTCCCTCGGCATCCGCCGGCGCGGCGTGGTGCGGGTCGGGGTGCGGTGCATCGGGAGCACTCTGGTGCGCGCGCCCGATACTCCCGGCGTAGGCGAATGCGAGGCTGGCGAGCAGTGCACCGCCGCCCAGGCCATAGAGAAATTCGCGCCAGCGCCGCAGATCGAGCGGGCGGTGCTGTGTGGACTTGTAGTCGCGCGTCGTGAGCCGCGCGCTGTGCTTCGGGCTACGCGCGCTCACATGCTCTCCGGAGCCGACACGCCGAGCAGCGTAAGGCCGTTGCGCAGCACCTGCTGGACACCGAGTACCAGTGCCAGGCGCGCGTTACGCAGCTGCGCATCCTCGACGATGAATGCCTGCGCGTTGTAGTAGGTATGGAACACGTTGGCGAGCTCACGCAGGTAATGCACCAGGGCGTGCGGTGCGCGATTGACCGCCGCCTGCTCCAGCACCTCCGGATAGCGGCTGAGGCTCTGTAGCACCAGCTGTTCGTGCGGCTCGGTGAGGCGCGCCGCCGCCGCGAGCCCGGTCGCGCGCTCGAAGCTGAGGCCGCGTGCCGCCAGCTGTTTCATCACGCTCGCCACACGCGCGTGCGCGTACTGGATGTAGTACACCGGATTCTCGTTGCTGCGCGATTTGGCGAGCTCGAGGTCGAAGTCGAGCGGCTGATCGTGGCTGCGCATGAGATAAAAGAAGCGGCAGGCGTCGTTGCCGACTTCCGTGCGCAGCTGTCGCAGCGTCACGAACTGCGCCTCGCGTTTGCCCATCGGGATCTTCTCGCCGCCGCGGAACAGGCTGACGAACTGGATGAGCGTTGCTTCCAGGCAATCGCCCGGCTGACCCATGGCGATGAGCCCGGCGCGCACCCGCGCCACGTAGCCGTGATGGTCGGCGCCGAGCACGTCGATCAGGTGCTCAAAACCGCGTTCGCGCTTGGCCAGATGGTAGGCGATGTCGGAGGCGAAGTAGGTTTTCTGGCCGTTCTCGCGCACCACCACGCGGTCCTTCTCGTCACCGAACTCGGTGGCACGGAACCATAGCGCACCCTGTTCGCGGAACAGGCGTCCCTGACCCTCCAGCACCTGCAGGGCGTGATCGATCGCGCCGCTTTCGGCGAACGCGCGCTCCGAGGTCCAGTGATCGAACAGCACGCCGAACTCGGTGAGATCGTTGCGGATGTCGGCCAGCATCGCCGCCAGCGACCGCTGCAGCACCTGCGCGAAGCCCTGCGCGCCGATCAGTTCGCGGGCGCGCGCGATCAGCGCGTCGATGTACAGCTCCTTGTCGCCCGCCGGGGCATCCGGCGGCAGGCCGGCGAGCACCTGCGCGGCGCTGCGTCGCAGCGCCTCGCCCGACTCGGCGCGCAGCGCCTGCGCCAGCGGCAGCACGTAGTCGCCGCGGTAGCCGTTCTCCGGGAAGGGCAGCTGCTCGCCGCACAGCTGCAGATAGCGCACCCAGCAGCTGACGGCGAGGATGTCGATCTGCCGCCCGGCATCGTTGATGTAGTACTCGCGTGCGACGTCGTAGCCGACCGCCCGCAGCAGGTTGGCCAGGGTGGCGCCGTAGGCGGCCTGGCGCCCGTGACCCACGTGCAGCGGTCCGGTGGGGTTGGCGGAGACGAATTCGAGCAGGATGCGTTCGCCGCGACCCAGGCGGCTCTCGCCGTAGGCGCCCGCGAGCTCGTGGATGCGCGCAAGCTCGCGCGCGTAGGCGGCCGGTGCCAGGCGGAAGTTGATGAAACCGGCGCCGGCCACCTCGGCGCGCGCCACCAGGTCGCTCTGCGGCAGCGCTGCGACGATGGCGGCAGCCAGCTCGCGTGGATTGCGGCGCGCACTCTTGGCCAGCCGCAGGGCGACATTGCTGGCGAAGTCGCCGTGCTGCACATCGCGCGTGCGCTCCACCACCACCGCATCCGCGGGCGGCACCTCGGTGAGGCTGCCGGCCAGCCGGCTGAGCGCCGCGCGCAGCAGCTGCTCGAGTTCTTCCTTCAAGGGACTACGGATTCCCGCGTAACAGGCAGGCGCGCAAGTGTACCCGAAGCGCCGCGGCCGAGGCCGTCAGAACAGCTCGAGCGGATCCACATCGAGCGACCAGCGCACCGCGCGCGCGCTGCTCAGCTGCTCGACCTCGGGCAGCCAACTGCCGAGAAAGGTATGCAGCGCCGTGCGTTCGCGGCTTTCGATCAAGAGTTGCGCGTGATAGCGCCCCGCCCGCTTCGCCATGGCGGCGGGCACCGGGCCGAGCAGCTTGACGCCGTGCGGCGCGCGCGCTACGCGGCGTGCCTCAGTGAGAAAGCCGAGAGCCGCGGCGCTGCTCGGCGCCGAATCGCGCAGTGCCGCCAGGCGGCTGAAGGGGGGCCACGCCGCCTGCGCACGCTCGGCGAGTGCGGCGTGCGCGAAGCCGTCATAACCCTCGGCGAGCAGACTCTGCAGCAGCGGATGATCGGGGAATTCAGTCTGGATCAGCACTTCGCCCGGCTTCGCGCCGCGGCCGGCGCGACCGGCGACCTGCACCAGGGTCTGCGCCAGGCGCTCGGGTGCGCGGAAGTCGGTGCTGAACAGGCCCTGGTCTGCGTTCAGCGCCACGACCAGCGTGACGTTGGGGAAGTCGTGTCCCTTGGTGACCATCTGCGTGCCGACCAGGATGCGCGCCGCGCCGCTCGCCATGCGTGCCATGACCGCTTCCAGATCGCCCGCGCGGCGCACGACGTCGCGGTCGAGGCGCGCCAGCGCCACCTGCGGAAACAGCGCGCCGAGCGTCTCGGCCACGCGCTCGGTACCCTGGCCCACCGGCTTTACGGCAAAGCCGCATTGTGGACAGCGCTCCGGCAGCGCTGCGTCCGCGCCGCAGTGGTGACAGCGCAGGCGTCCCGCCGACAGATGGACGGTGAGGCGCGCATCGCACTCGCGGCACGGCGCCATCCAGCCGCAGCCGGTGCACAGCAGAGTGGGCGCGTAGCCGCGGCGGTTCAGGAATACCAGCGCCTGGCCGTCGGCGGCGAGGTGACGCTCGATCGCCAGGACCGCCGGCGTGGCGATCCCGCCTTGCAGCGCGTGCTGACGCAGATCGAGCAACTTCAGCAGCGGCGGCGGGGCCGGCGTCGCGCGCCGCGTGAGTCGCAGCACGCCATAGCGGGCGCTGACCACGTTCTGCAGGGTCTCGAGCGCGGGTGTCGCCGAACCGAGCACTACCGGGACGCCGCTCTGCTGTGCGCGCATCACCGCGAGATCGCGCGCCGAATAGCGAAAGCCGCCCTCGTGCTGCTTGAAGGACGCATCGTGCTCCTCGTCCACCACGATCAGACCGAGCTGCTGCACCGGTGCGAATACCGCCGAGCGCGTGCCGAGCACCAGCCGCGCCTCGCCGCTGAAGGCGGCGCGCCAGGCGGCGAGCCTCTCGGCGTCTCCGAGTCCGGAGTGCAGCACCGCCAGCGGGGCTGCGAAGCGCGCGCGGAAGCGCGCCAGCAGCTGCGGCGTCAGGCCGATCTCCGGCACCAGCACCAGGGCGCCCTGACCGCGCAGCAGCACCTGCTCGATGAGGCGCAGATAAATCTCGGTCTTACCGCTGCCGGTGACGCCGTGCAGCACGAAGGCGCCGAAGTGCCCGAGTGCGGCGCTGACGGGCGCCAGTGCCTGCTGTTGCTCGTCGTTGAGCTCGGGGCCGGGCGCGCGCCGCGCGGCCGTGCCGGCGGTGGTGACCACGGATGCTTCGAAGCTGGCGATCCAGCCGCGCTTCAGCAGCGCCCGTGCCGCCTCACGCCAGGCCGGCAACTGCTGCGCCAGGGCGTCTGCGCTCAAACTGCCATTTGCCGCGAGCAGATCCAGGAGCGCGCGCTGCCTGGGCGCCCGGCGTGGCTCGCCGGCGCTGTGCTGTGCCGTCCCGGCGGCCGTGAGTCGCCATTCCTCGCGGCGCGGGCGCAGGGGGGCGCCGAGCCGCAAGCCCTTGGGAAGCGCTGCGGACAGCACTTCGCCCAGCGGGTGGTGGTAGTACTCGGAGGCCCAGCGCAGCAGGGTGAGAACGGCCGTATCGAGCGCGGGCTCGGGGTCCAGCACCTCGAGCACCGGCTTCAGCCGGCCGACGGGCAGTTCCGAGGACGTCGCCACCTCAGCGATGACCCCGATCAGGCGCTGACGCCCGAACGGCACCCGCACGCGGACGCCCGGGACGGGCTGCCGGGCCGCTGGCGCGCTCTCCGGCGGCAGATAGTCGAACAGTCGTCGCAGGGGGGTATCGAGTGCCACCCTGAGGATCTGGGTCACAGCGTGATACGTGTAAGTTAAATCAGCGACTTAGAGGCGGTCAGTTCGCGTTCAGGCGGTCAACCGGTCGCGCGGCGCGCGCGTTATACAGGCCATGTCCGAGTTTGCTACGCTCGCGTCGCCTTATAGCATGCCAGCCGCTTTACACGGCGACGTGGACCTGACGGATTCCTCTGCCCAGACCCGCTCCCGTGCGCTGAACCAATTCCTGGCCAGCGTCGAGCTCAAGGCATTCAAGATCGCGCAGGCAGCGCTGCGGCACGAGGACGACGCACTCGATGCCGTGCAGGACGCGATGCTGCAGCTGGCGCGTGCTTACGCCGACCGGCCGGCGGAGGAGTGGAAGCCGCTGTTCTACCGCATCCTCGAGAACCGCATCCGCGATATGCAGCGCCGGCGCACCGTGCGCGGGCGCGTGATCGGCTGGTTGCCGTTTCGCGGCGAAGACGACGAGGATGAGCCCGACCCGATCGCGCAGGCACCGAGCGAGGAGCCGCAACCGGTCAGGCGACTGGAGCTGGATGAGGCCGTCGGGGCGCTGGAGAAGGCGCTCGGCGAGCTGCCGCGCCGCCAGCAGCAGGCCTTCCTGCTGCGGACCCTCGAGGGCCTGGATGTGGCCGAGACCGCCGCCGCCATGGGTTGCTCGCAGGGCAGCGTCAAGACGCATTATTTCCGCGCCGTGCAGGCACTGCGCGCGCAACTTGGGGATCTGTACGTATGAGCCTCGGCGACGAAACCGTGAGCGAGTTCGAGCGGAATGCCCGCACGGTGCTCGAGCACAGCCTGACCCACATCGACGGGCGCACGCGCTCGCGTCTGAACCAGGGCCGTCAGGCAGCGCTCGAGGCAGCCGGCGCGCGCCGCCGGGCGTGGTGGCGCAGCCTGACGCTGATGCCAGCCGCGGGTGCGGTGGCGGCGGCAGTGCTGGTGAGCATCGTGCTGTGGAGAGCCCATCCGGTGACGGAACCGCCGCCGCTCGAATCGCAGCGCGCGACGGTCGAGGATTTGGATCTGCTCGCCGACAAGGACGGACTTGACTTGATGGAGGGTGGTGACGGTTCATTCTACGAGTGGGCACTGGCCCAGACGGACAATGGCGAGAGCGCAGGCTGATGTGGAAAGGCCTCACGGGTCTTACGGTGCTGGGCGCACTGGCGCTCGGCTGTGCCGTGGCCCGTGCCGACGATCCGCCGCCGGATCCGCATCTGCTGGAGTTTCTCGGCAGCGTCGACCGGCTGGCGGACCTCAACCCCGACTATCTCTCGCAGGCCGAGGCGCGCGCGGCGCCGCCCCAGGGCACCACCCCGCCGCCTGCAACTCCGCCGCCGCCGCCCCCTCCGCCGCCACGGCAGCCACCGACCGCCGCGAACGCCTCCGGAGTCCAGAACAATGAATAACCGCTGGCGTTCGCTCGGGTTCGCAGCGCTGCTCGCTGCCGCCGCACTCGCGGCGGCCCCGGCATTTGCCCAGGAGCCGACTGCGCCTGCGGCGACTTCGCCCGCGGCGTCCGTCCCCTGGTCGAGTCTCTCAGGCGAGCAGCAGAAGCTGCTCTCCAGCTTTGGCTCGCAGTGGAACACCCTGCCCGCAGACCGGCAGCAGGCGCTGGCACACGGCAGCGAGCGCTGGCTGTCGATGTCGGCCGGCGAGCGTGATCAGGCGCGCCAGCGCTTCAGCCGCTGGCAGGCGTTGCCGCCGGCGCAGCGCCAGGCGCTCAGGTCGCGCTGGCAGCATTTCCAGTCGCTCAGCCCGGCTCAGCAACAGGCGGTGCGCGAGAACTTCCACCGCTTCCAGCAGCTGCCGCAGGCGCAGCGTCAGGCGCTGCAGCAGCGCTGGCGTGGCGCGAGCCCCGAACAGCGCCTGCAGATGGTGGAGCGCGCGCGTGAGCGGCATCAGCAACGCATGGCGGCGCCGCACGGCGAACCGCCGCGGCCGCATCACTAACGATTCAGAGCGCTCAGCGCTTCAGCGCGCGCCGCCGTGGATGCGCACCGGGATGGGCACGTTGCACACGTCCACGCGTCCGGCCGGCACCTTGAACCATTCCTCGTGGCGGTTGCGGCGCGCCTCGAGGTAGGCGAGAAACGTCGGCGTATCCGTCCGTAGCACCTCGATGTTGGTGCGCTGCGCCGCCGGCAGGTCCGCAGCCACGCGCAGCGACTTGATCGGCACACGTTGCTCGGGGTGTTCATAGAAGCCGAGCGGACCGCTGCCGCGCGGCATGACCGCGAGCACCTCCATCCCGGAGATGACGCGTCCCAGCAGCGTGACGTTGCGGTCGAGGTGCCGTGGCGCCTGTCCGATCACGACGTAGAGCTCGGTGCCGCCACCGCTGTCGACATCGTTGTCGCGGCCGGCACCCACCATGCCGTAGCAGTGCACCGGCCAGGCGCGTCCCAGTTCCGGATCGGCGGCCACCGGGAAACCGTCCAGAAAGCCGACC
>DATHMN010000097.1:0-15966 GCA_035487135.1 Steroidobacteraceae bacterium
TGGTCAGGGATCTGCCCGTCGACGTCATCGGCGTGGACTGGCGGCAGGAGCTCTCGGCGGTGCGCCGCGAGCTCGGTCCCAACAAGGCGGTGCAGGGCAACCTGGACCCGGCCGCGCTGTTCGCGCCCCCGGAGGAGTTGCGGCGTCAGGCGGAGGCGGTGCTGGCCGCCGCTGGGGACGCTCCGGGGCACATCTTCAATCTCGGTCACGGCATCTGGCCGGACACCGACCCCGCGGCGGTGGCACGGCTGATCGACTACGTGCATGAGCGCCGCTGAGTTCGCCGCGACCGCGACCGGCTACTTCCGCGACCTGCAGGGCCGGCTGTGTGCTGCCTTCGAGGCGTTCGAGCCGCAGAGCCGTTTCGAGGCGCGCCGCTGGTCCCGGCCGGAGGGTCACCGCCTGCAGGGCGGCGGCGATTCGCGCCTGATGCGCGGCAGCGTGTTCGAGAAGGTGGGGGTCAATGTCAGCCATGTGTGGGGACAGCTGGCAGCGGAGGCGTGGGGCCAGGTGGCCGGTGCCGGGGACTCGCAGGGGCGCTTCACCGCCTGCGGCATCTCCCTGGTGGCTCACATGACCAATCCCTATGTCCCCGCCGTGCATCTGAATCTGCGCTATCTGGAGACCAGTCGCGCCTGGTTCGGGGGCGGCTCGGATCTCACCCCGACCTTTCCCTTCGAGGAGGACACGCGCGAATTCCACGCGGCGCTTGCGGCGGCCTGTGCGCCTTACCGCGACGGTGCCTACGCCGAGTTCAAAGCCTGGTGCGATCGCTATTTCTTCCTGCCGCACCGCCAGGAGCCGCGCGGCGTGGGCGGCATCTTCTTCGACGACCTCGCGAGCGGCGACCGCGCCGCGGACTTCGCTCTGGTGCAGCGGGTCGGTGAGGCGCTCGCACAGGTGTTTCCGCGCCTGGTCGCCCGCCGCAAGGACACCCCCTACGACGAGGCAGCGCGCGAGCGGCTGCTGCTGAAGCGTGGCCGCTACGTGGAATTCAACCTGGTGTACGACCGGGGAACCCGGTTCGGCTTCAGTACGGATGCGGATCCGGAAGCGTATCTGATGAGTCTGCCGCCCCTGGTGCGCTGGTGAGCGGTGCGGCCGCGGCCGCGCGCTTGAGCCAGCTGACCGGATTGGCACGGAACAGCCGCAAGGGGTTGCTCGTGGCGGCCGCGCGCCAGTGGCTGCCGAGCACGCCGGCGATCGCGCCCAGGGTTTCTGCCGGCGGCCGCCACAGGCGCCGCAATCCGCTGTAAGACGTCACAGGAGTCTCCCGAACAGGCCCAGGCGTTATGGTAATGACTATCGCAAGCACGGCCAGGTTCCAGCAAAAAGTGTTGCCCCTGGGCGACGTGGGCGTTTAAACCGGTCTCGGGCCCGGGGCCTCTAAAGACCAGATGACACACGCGCAGGCCGAGGACGGGCGGGTCGAGTGGGAGGGGGCGCTGGTCCAGCGCGCCTGCGCCGGCGACACGCGCGCGTTCGAGCGGCTCTACCGCGAGCACGCCGGACGGGTTTACGGACTGTGCTTGCGCATGACGCGCGACCCACAACTGGCGGAGGACTGTACGCAAGACACATTCATCAATGCCTGGCGCGCGCTGCCGAGGTTCGAGACCCGCAGCTCGCTGTCCACCTGGCTGCACCGTATCGCGGTGAACGTGAGCCTGGCCAAGCGGCGCAAGAGCCCGCAGGTCGAGCCCATGCCCGAGGACGATGAGGGTGGCGGCGGCGCCGACTTTACCCTCGAGACGCCGGTCGAGGTGCGGGAGATCGAGACCGCCATCGGCGAACTGCCCGATGGCGCGCGCGATGCGCTGGTGCTGCATGCACTTTACGGCTACTCGCACGGCGAGGCAGCGCAGATGCTCGGAGTCGCCGAAGGAACCTGCAAGGCGCAGCTGCACCGCGCCCGCAAGCTCCTGCGCGACCGACTGGGCGTGGAGGTCAACTGACATGACAGAGCCCAAAGATCCTGCTGCCCGGGTCAGCTCGCTCGCCGAGCTGCCACGCGACATCCGTCCGCCGCGCGACCTGTGGCCGCAGATCGCCGCGCGTCTGGACACCGCGCGCGCCTCGAGCCCGCTCGCGGCGCCGCCGTCGGCGCGCCGCCCGCCACGGCTGCAGTGGCTCGCCGCCGCGGCCATGGTGGCGAGTGTGGCGGTGGGCGTGTGGATCGGTCGCAGCGTGCTGCCGAGCGGTGTGCCGGGCCCGGGGCGCACCGCCACGACCAACAGCAGCGCAGCGCCGGCTGCCGCGCTGGTCGATGCGGCCTTCGTCACTGACCCGCGTTATCAGCGGCAGCGCGCCGCGCTGCTGCAGTCGCTGCAGGCGCAGCTGGCCACGATGCCGCCCGAGACACGCACCAAGGTGCTGGCGAGTCTTGCGACCATCGAGAAAGCCAAACAGGACCTGGAGGGCGCGCTCGGCAAAGACCCGGGCAATGCGCTGCTGCAGGAGCTGCTGGTCAACACCTACCAGGATGAGATGCGCGTCCTCACTGACGTGCACGAGGCCGGCGGCGCCGGCCAGGGGACCTAACATGCGAATCGTGTACCGATGGGTGACAATGGCGGCGCTCGCTCTGAGCAGCGTGGCGGCCTACGCTTCGGCGGACTTTGAAAAGACCGTTCCGGCACAGGCGCGCGGCACGGTCGAGATCTCCAACGTCGCCGGTGAGATTCAGGTGAGTGGCTGGGACCGCCCGGAAGTGAGTGTGCGCGGCGACCTGGGCGCCGGGGTCGAGCGCGTCGAGGTGACGAGCGAAGGCAATCGCACCCTCATCAAGGTGGTGCTGCCCAGCATGGCCTTCCACAATGGTTCGGCGGATCTCAAGGTACAGATCCCGCGGGACAGCGAACTGGACATCTCTGCAGTGAGCGCCGAGGTGCGCGTGGCCAACGTGCAGGGCGTGCAGCGTCTGAACACGGTGAGCGGTGACATCACGTCCGAACTGGTCGCGCCGGAGGGCGAGTTCAAGACCGTGAGCGGCGGCGTGCGCCTGCGCGGACACGGCGTGACTGCGCGGCTGCACGTGAGCACGGTGAGTGGGGATGTACACATCGAGCACGCCGCCGGCGATCTGGAGGTCGGCACGGTGAGCGGCACGCTGCGCCTGCAGCTCGATACGGCGAGCTCCGTGCGCGCCCACAGTACCTCCGGGGATGTGAGCTTCGAAGGCCAGCTGGGACACGGGGCGAACTTCGAGGCGACCACGGTGTCCGGCGATCTCAGCGTGCGCGCCCGCTCCGACGGCTTCCGCTACGAGGTGTCGAGCTTCACCGGCGATATCAACAGCTGCTTCGACGTGTCGGCCGAGCGCACCAGCAAGTACGCGCCCGGCAAGACGCTGCAGGGTTCGCGCGGCGATGGCGCCGGCTACCTGCGCCTGAAGACGATGAGCGGCGACATTGAGGTGTGCGACCGCAAGTGAGTCACCGCTAGAATGGCGCGGTGAAGCCGCGCTCTCCGTCGATCGCCGCCGCGCTCCTCGCCTGGCACGCCCGTGCCGGACGCCACGCTCTTCCCTGGCAGCAGCAACGCACGCCCTACCGCGTCTGGGTCTCGGAAATCATGCTGCAGCAGACCCAGGTCGCCAGCGTGATCCCTTACTACCAGCGGTTTATGCGGCGCTTTCCCGGGGTGCGCTCGCTGGCTGCCGCAGCCCTCGATGAGGTGCTGCACCTGTGGTCGGGGCTCGGCTACTACGCGCGCGCGCGCAATCTGCACCGCGCCGCGCAGCGGGTCTGCAGCGACCACGGCGGCGAGTTGCCCGCAAACTTCACCGCCTTGGCCGCGCTCCCCGGCATCGGCCGCTCCACCGCCGGCGCGATTCTTGCGCTCAGCCGCGGTGAGCGCTTTGCCATTCTGGACGGCAATGCACGCCGCGTGCTGACGCGTTGCTTTGCGGTCGAGGGCGCGCGCGGCGCGTCTGCCACCGAGACGCGCCTGTGGCAGCTCGCCGAAGCCTGCACGCCCACCCGCCAGGTCGCCGCTTACACCCAGGCCGTCATGGACCTGGGCGCGACGCTGTGCACGCATCGCCAGCCGCAGTGCACGCAATGTCCGCTCGCATCGGTGTGCGTCGCCCGGCGGGCGGGGCGGCAGCACGAGCTGCCCGCGCCGCGCGCGGCGCGTCGGCGCACGCAGCGGCGGGTCTTCATGGTGGTGGCGCTGGCGGACTGCGGCGGCGTACTGCTCGAGCGTCGTCCCGAACGCGGCGTGTGGGGAGGACTGTGGTGCCTGCCGGAGTTCACCACGGCCGCTGCTGCCACGAGCTTCATCGGCGCGCACCTGCCCGCGGCGGGGCCGCCGCAGCCGCTGCCGTCGATCGAGCACGCCTTCACCCACTTCGATCTGACCATTGCACCGCTCCTGGTGCGCTGCCCTGGGGCGGCTGGCGTCCTCGAGCCACGGCTCTGGTATAACATCCGCCAGCCCGCGCAGGTCGGCCTGCCGGCGCCGATCAGCGCACTGCTGCACGCGGTCGCGCACCCGCACGACGCGTTGCGGCACTGAACGGAGGATTTAGGTGGCACGCACGGTGCAGTGTGTCCTGCTCAAGCGCGAGGCCGAGGGCCTCGAACGGGCGCCCTATCCGGGAGAACTGGGTCGGCGCATCTACGAGAGCGTCTCGAAGGAGGCCTGGGGCCGCTGGCTCAAGCACCAGACCATGCTCATGAATGAGTATCGGCTCACGCCCATCGAGCCGAAGGCGCGCAAGTTTCTCGAAACCGAGATGGAGAAGTTCTTCTTCGGAGCCGGTTCGCAGGCTCCCGAGGGCTACCAGCCGCCGCCAGCCTAAAGGTGGATGAGGCCGCGCTTGTGTGCGACCGCGACGGCCTCGGTGCGGCTGATGGCATCCAGCTTGGTCAGGATCGCCTTGACGTGCGTCTTGGCCGTGCCCTCGGTGATCGACAAGCGCCGCGCAATGTCCTTGTTGCTGCGCCCCTCGGCGACCAGCTGCAGCACGTCGAGCTCGCGTTGCGTGAGGCTCGGCTTGCCCATACGCTGCAGCGCCTTGGCGGCTACGGTCGAGGAGGTGTAGGGACGGTCCTCACTCACCGCGCGGATGGCCGCGAGGATTTCCTGCCGCGGCGCATCCTTGAGCAAATAACCTTTCGCACCCTGCGACAGGCACTGAAAAATGTCCTCATCACCATCGTAGGTGGTCATGATGAGAATGCAGGCCTTGGGGTTGATCTCCAGCACCCGCTGCACCACCGCGACGCCGTCGCGCTTGGGCATGCGCAGGTCCAGGACCATGACATCGGGGCGATGCCGCTCGTAGAGCGTGATGGCCTCCTCGCCGTCGCCGGCCTCGGCGACCACCTCCATATCGGCCTGCTGGTTGACCATCGCCGCGAGTCCGTCGCGCACCACCGGGTGATCGTCCGCGAGCACCACACGGATGTGACTTTTCATGACCGCGACCACTAGGAGACCCGTTTCAGCATACGCACGCTGATGCGTGTGCCGCGTCCGGGCTGGCTGTCGATCTGCCATTCGCCGCCGATTGCGCCGGCGCGCTGGCGCATGCTCGACAGACCGAAGCCCTGGCGTGCGTACAGCTCCGGACTCTGTTCCATGCCGACACCGTCGTCGGCGACCGCGAGCGTCCAGTGCGTCGGGGTTTCGGGCTCATCCGCCATGGTGATGCGGACCGAGTGCGGGCGCGCGTGGCGCACCGCGTTGCTGACCGCTTCCTGTGCGATGCGCAGCAGCTCGTGCTCGTGCTCGGGCTTGAGTCCGGTGCTGATGCTGCCGCCGTCGAAGGTGCAGGTGACCCCGCCCGGCACGGTGGAGCGATCTGCCAGCTGGCGCAGCGCGAGCTCCAGTCCCGCGCGGCGGGTCTGATCGAGACGCAGTGCCATCACCGAGCGGCGCGCTTCGGCCAGGCCGTCGCGCGCGAGCTCGCGCACCCGCGACAGGGTGAGGCCGAGCTCCGAGCCACGCTTGCGGCAGGAAGGGAATTCCTCCACGGCGCCAAGCTGCAGCAGGATGCCGGTGAAGGCCTGTGCCAGGCCATCGTGAATCTCCTGGCCGATGCGCGTGCGCTCCATGAGCACCGCCGCCTCCTTGGCCGAGTACGCCAGGCGCGTCAGCTGCACGGCCAGGGTCGCCTGCTGCGCGAGCGCCACCAGCAGCTCGCTGCGCTGCACCTCCTGCGCCTCGCGCGTAAAGCTCATGACCAGAAAGCCGACACTGCGGCCGCCGAACACCAGCGGATAGACCACCGTGCCGACAGCGCCCAGACGGCGGTGCAGGGCGAGTACGCCCGGCCAGATCTCGCTCTTCTGGTGCGCCACGTTCAGATAGAGCGGCTCGCGCAGTTCGCCGAAGCGCGTGGTGAACACCGAATCGGCCACCGGCACGCTGGTGGCGTATTGGGGCTCAGCCAACTGGCCCTGGCGCACGTGCGCGACGATGCGCCACTCCTGCAGCGAATCCTTCAGCACCACCACCGCACCCGAGACCGCATCGAACTGGCGCGTCGCCTCCAGCAGCATGTGCCCCATGAAGCTGTGCAGATCGGTTTCGCCGGCCAGCCGTTCGAGGTTACCGCGGATCACCGCGTTCGCCTTGGCGAGCTCGGCGACGCGTTCCTCGGCAGCGTGCTCGCGCTCGCGGCGCACGTCGTCCACCAGCCGCTCGCGGTGCAGCGCCGCGCCGATGACACCGCCGGCGGTCTCGAGTGCCGCGAGCTCGGAGGGCTCGATGGCGCGGTGCTGACGCGTGTTGTCGAAACCCACGACGCCGATGAACTCACCGGCGACGAAGATCGGGACGATCGCCTTGGTCTGGGTGCCGACGCCCTCGATGCCGGAGGCGGCATCGCCGGAAGAAATCTCGCCCTTGCTGAAGCACACGCTGCGCCCGGCGCGCAGCTCGGCGCACACCGTCGCGTAATTGCGTTCATCGCACGCGCACGGCGTGGCTTCCGACGGCGAGACGCCCTGTGCGGTCCACTCGTGCATGACCACCAACAGCGGCTCGCCGTTGGGCCCAGTCTCGGTTTGCATGAGATTGACGCGGTCGACGTGCGCCGCCTCACCGATCATTCCGAGCACACCCGGGATCGCCGCGCGCACGTCCGGTGCTTCGAGCAGCAGCCGGCTGGCGCGCGCGGTGGCGGTCAGCAGCCGCTCGCGGCCCTGCAGCGACTCGTTGATGCGGGTGAGCGTCTGGGTGCACGGCAGCGCGGCATCGGTGGCGTCGGGTTGCTCCAGCAGAGCGACATTGGCATTCATATCCGGGGGTACTCGTCCGGCCGGTAACGGCTGATCCCAAAGTTTACCCCGCCGGGCGCGTGGGCCGCCGCTTCGCCGCGGAATCTCTATCTTAAGAGGGAGAGTGGCGGCCTCCGGCTGAGGGGAGGGCGCTCGGGCCGTCGTCCTGGTGCCGGTGTGCTGTCTCGAGGGCCTTGAAATCAAGTGCTTAACCTCCGGCCTGGCGGACATAACGGGGCGGCGGCGCGGATTGCCAGGCACCCCCGAGCGCCTTGTACACGGCGATCAGGCTGGTCGCCGCATCGGTCTGTGACTGGGCCAGGCGATTCTCGGCCGCGAGCTGAGTGCGCTCGGCGTCCAGCACCTCGAGAAAATCAACGATGCCCTCCTCGTAGCGCTTGCGCGCGATGCGCGCGGCGATGCGGCTCGCCTCGGCTGCGGCGCGCGCCTGCTGCAGGCTGTCACGCGTGCGCGCGTGCGTGACCAGCGCGTCCTCGGTCTCTTCCAGCGCGCGCAGGACCGTCTGCTCGTACTGCGCGAGCGCCACGTCCGCACGCGCACGGCTGCCCTGCACCTGTGCCTGCACGCGCCCCAGATCGAACGCGGGCCAGCTGATCGCAGGGCCGATGACGAAGCCGCGGCTGGCGGAATCGCCCAGCGCGCCCAGCTGCGCCGCGGAATAGTTGAAGCTGCCGGTGAAGGTGACCTGGGGGAAGAGATCGCCGATGGCGACGCCGACCAGCGCGGTGGAAGCGGCCAGCTGGCGTTCGGCAACGCGGATGTCGGGTCGCCGGCGCAGCAGTTCCGCCGGCGCGCCAACCGCGGTGAGCTCCGGCAACGGCGGCAGATCGGCCGGGCGCTGCAGCTGCGGCGTGAGCGCATTGGGTTCACGGCCGGTGAGCACCGCGAGGCGGTGGATGGCGCGCGCAGCGGTGGCCTCGAGCGGACCGATGGTGGCGAGTGTCGTGGAGAGCTGCGCCTGCGCGCGCGCCGTATCCAGCTCCGTGCTGCGGCCCGCACTCAGCTGCGCCTCAGTGAGCTTGAGCGTCTCGCGCTGATTGTCGACGTTGCGCTGCGCGACGCTCAGCTGCAGCTGCGCGCCGCGCAGCTCGAAGTAATTGCGCGCGACCTCCGCGGTGACCGACACCTGGGCATCATGCAGGCCGGCTTCGGCGGCCCCAACCTGTGCGTCCTGCGCCTGCACGCTGCGACGCACCCGGCCGAAGAAGTCGAGTTCCCAGAAGGCGTCAAAGCCTGCGCTGTAGTAGTCGGTCGTGTAGGCCACACCGGTGGGACTGTCGACCTGCGCGAAGCGCTCCTTGGTATAGCCGCCGTCGGCGGTGATGGTGGGTGCGAGATCGAACTGTGTCTGGCGCCGCAGCGCGCGCGCTTCATGCAGATGCGCGAGCGCGATGCGCAGATCGTGGTTGGCGCTGAGTGCATCGGCCACCAGGGTGTTGAGCTCCGGGTCGCCGAACTCGGTCCAGAACTCGGCGCTGGCTGCGCCGCCAGAGTACGGCGCGTCAGCGGCCGCGGCGAACCGCGCCGCGACCGGCGTCGCCGGCTGATGGTAGTCGGGACCCACGGCGCAGCCGGCCAGCGCCGCGGCGATGATCACGACAATGATGAGGACGATGAGCGCCGCGAAAGTCGCCCCGCGCCGGAGCGTGGTATCAGTCATGAGAGCCCTCCGGCAGAGCGAGCGGTGCCTCGCCCCGCGCCGCGCGCGCGCGCCTGCCCCGCAGCAGCACGTAGAACACCGGCGTCAGCAGCAGCCCGAAGAAGGTGACGCCGAGCATCCCGGCAAACACCGTGACGCCGAGCGCATGGCGGATTTCGGCGCCGGCACCCTGCGCCAGCATCAGCGGCACCACGCCCATCACGAAGGCCATGGAAGTCATGAGGATCGGCCGCAGCCGCAGGCGTGCCGCTTCGAGCACCGCGCTGACTGCATCGTGGCCCTGCTCCTCCTGCAGGTGCTTGGCGAATTCGACGATCAGGATCGCGTTCTTGCAGGCGAGACCCACCAGCACGATCAGACCGATCTGGGTGAAAATATTGTTGTCGCCGTGGTCGATGATCACCCCGGTGATGGCAGCAAGCAGGCACATCGGCACGATCAAGACGATCGCCACCGGCAACGTCAGGCTCTCGTACTGTGCGGCCAGCACGAGAAACACGAACAGCACACACAACGGGAATACCAGCAGCCCGGTCTGACCGGCGCTCACCTGCTGGAAGGCGAGGTCGGTCCACTCGAAGCTCATGCCGCGCGGCAGCGTCTGCTGCAGAATCTGCCCCATGCGCGCCTGCGCCTCGCCCGAGCTGAAGCCGGGCGCGGCGCCGCCGTTGATGTCGGCCGAGCGGTAGGCGTTGTAGCGCTGCACGATGTCTGGCCCGAAACTCTCCTTAACCGTCAGCAGCGTGCCCAGCGGCACCATCGCGCCGCTGCCGTTGCGTGTCTCGAGCGGCAGGATGTCCTCGACGCGCGAGCGGTACGGAGCATCCGCCTGCGCGACCACTTCGTAGGTGCGCCCGAAGCGATTGAAGTCGTTGACATATAGCGAGCCGAGATAGACCTGCAGCGTCTGGAACACGTCCGACAGCCGCACGTTCTGCCGCTTCACCTTGACCCGGTCCACGTTGACGTCCAGCTGCGGCACGTTGATCTGATAGGTGCTGAAGATGCCGGCCAGCGAGGGGTCCTGGCGTGCCTTGCCGAGCGCGTCCTGCACCGCTGCATAGAGCTGCTCGGCGCCGAGATCGCCGCGGTCTTCCACCTGCAGCTTGAAGCCGCCGAGCGTACCGAGTCCCTGCACCGGCGGCGGCGGGAACACCACGATGAAGGCGTCCTGGATCGCAGCGAGTTTCTGGTTGAGTCCCGCGGCGATCGCCTTGATCGACAGATTCTGGGTGGTGCGCTGATCGAACGGCGCCAGTGGAAAGAACACGATGGCGGAGTTGGAACTCGGCGCGAAACCGTTGACCGACATACCGGCAAACTGCACCGCACCGGTGATTCCCGGCTGCTTCATGGCCAGCTCGCCGATCTCGCGTGTCACTTCGGTGGTGCGCTCGAGCGATGCGGCCGCCGGCAACTGCGCGACCGCAATCAGGTACTGGCGGTCCTGGTCGGGCACGAAGCCAGCTGGCACGTGGGCAAAACCCAGCGCAGTCAGCGCAATCAGGCCGGCATACACGACCAGCGCGATCGCGCCGCGGCGCACGGTGCCGCCGAGCAGGCGCGAGTAGCCATCCCCGGCACGCCGAAAGCCATGGTTGAAGCGCGCGAACAAGCCACCGAGCGTGCGTTCCATGAGGCGCGACAGCCGGTCGGGGTGCGCACCTTCGGGCTTGAGCAGCACCGCCGCCAGCGCTGGCGACAGCGTCAGCGAGTTGAACGCTGAGATCACCGTGGAGATGGCGATGGTCAGGGCGAACTGCTTGTAGAAGAGGCCGGTGAGACCGGGCACGAAGGCGACCGGCACGAACACCGCGCACAGCACCAGCGTGATGGCGATGATCGGACGGCTCACCTCATCCATCGCCGCCTTGGTGGCCGCGCGCGGCGCCTGGCCGTTCTGGATGTGGCGCTGCACGTTTTCGACCACCACGATGGCATCGTCCACCACGATGCCGATGGCGAGCACCAGCCCGAACAGCGACAGCGTGTTGATGGAAAAGCCGCAGGCGAGCAGTACCGCGAAGGTGCCGATGATGGACACCGGCACGGCGACCAGTGGAATGATCGAGGCGCGCCAGGTCTGCAGGAACAGCAGCACCACCAGCACCACCAGCGCGACCGCCTCCAGCAGGGTGTGCACCACCGCGTCGATCGACTGACGGATGAACACCGTCGGGTCGTAGACGATCTGGTAATCGAGGCCTTCCGGGAAGTCCTTCTTGAGGCTCGCCATGGTGGCGCGCACTTCGTTCGACAGCGCCAGCGCGTTGGAATTGGGCGCCTGAAAGATCGGAATGGCGATGGCGTTCTTGTTGCCGAGCAGGCTGCGGATGGAGTATTCCTCGGCGCCGAGCTCGACCCGCGCGACGTCGCCGAGGCGGATGATCTCGCCGCCATCGCCGGTCTTGATCACGATGTCGCGGAACTGCTGCTCGTCGCTGAGGCGTCCCTGTGCGTTGATGGCCAGTTCGAACTGCGAGTCCTGCGCGGGCGGCGCGCCGATCTGGCCGGCGGCGACCTGAACGTTCTGCTCACGGATGGAGTCGATGACATCGCCGGTGGTGAGGTTGCGCGCCGCGAGCTTCTGCGGATCAAGCCATACCCGCATGGAATAGTCGCCACCGCCGAACACGCGCACGTCGCCCATTCCGGGCAGGCGCGCGAGCACGTCGCGCACGTTGAGCGTGACGTAATTGCGCAGGTAGAGATTGTCATAGCGGCCGTCGGGGGAGAGCAGGTGCACGACCATGGTGAGGTTCGGCGAGCTCTTCACCGTCGTGACGCCGAGGTCGCGCACTTCCTCCGGCAGGCGCGGCAGCGCCTGTGAGACGCGGTCCTGCACCTGCACCTGCGCGCGATCGATATCGGCGCCGACCCGGAAAGTGATGGTCAGGTTCAGGCCACCGTCCATGGTCGCGGTCGAGGACATGTAGAGCATGTCCTCGACGCCGACGATGGCCTGCTCGAGCGGCGCGGCCACAGTGTCGGCCACGACCTTGGGGTTGGCGCCGGGGTAGGAAGCATGGACCACCACCGAGGGCGGCACGACCTCCGGATAGTCGCTGATCGGCAGTTGGAACAGGGCGATCGCGCCGGCGATGGCGATGAACGCAGACAGCACGCCGGCGAACACCGGCCGGTCGATGAAGAAGTGCGACAGCTTCACCGCCCCTCCGCGCCGTCGGGAATGCTCTGCGCGACCAGCGTCGGCGCAGCGCCGGCGTGCTCACCCATGGCGACGCGCTGCGGCGCCACCTGTGCGCCCGGGCGCACGCGCTGCAGGCCATTGACGACGATCGTCTCGCCGGCGGCGAGGCCGCTGTCCACCACGCGCAGGCCGTCGATGACCGGACCGAGCTTCACCGGGCGGTACAGCACGCGGTTGTCGCCGCCGATCACCAGGACGTAGCGCACGCTCTGATCGGTGCCGACGGCGCTGTCATTGATGAGCACCGCCTGGTACTCACGTGCACCCATCAGCTTGATGCGCGCGAACAGCCCGGGCGTGAACAGCCGTTCGTGGTTGTCGAGCAGCGCGCGGCTGCGGATCGTGCCGGTTGCCGGGTCAAGCGCGTTATCGACGAACACCATGACCCCCTGGTGCGGGTAGTCGCTCTCGTCGGCCAAGCCGACGCGCACCGGACTGCGCGCGGCATCGGTCTGCCCGGCCTGCGCCTGTTTGCTGTACTTCAGGTACACCTGCTCATCGCCATCGAAGCTCACATAGATCGGGTCGAGCGACACCAGCGTGGTGAGCAGCGTCTGACCGTTGGCGACGAAATTGCCGCTGGTGACGAGCGCGCGGCTGATGCGCCCGGAGATCGGTGCGGTGACGCGCGTGAACTCGACGTTGAGTGCGGCGGCATCCAGCGCGGCCTGCGCGGCCGCCACGTTGGCCTGCGCCTGCTCGCGTCCGGCAGTGCGCGTGTCGTACTCCTCCTGCGAGATCGCGTGCTCACCGAGGAGCTTGCCGGCGCGCTCGCGCTCCGACTTCGCCAGCACCAGCTGTGAGCGCGCCTGCGCCAGCTGCGCCTGCGCCTTGTCGCGCTCGGCCGCGTATGGCCGCGGGTCGATGACAAACAGGACGTCGCCTTTCTTGACCTCGCCGCCGTCCTTGAAATTGACGGAAGAGATGTAGCCGGAAACGCGTGGGCGAACCTCGACCCGGTCCACGGCCTCGAAGCGGCCGGTGAACTCGTCGAACTCGGCGACCTTGCGCGAAACCGCGGCGGCCACCGTGACCTGCGGCAGGAGTGCCGGTTGCGGCTGCGCCGCCTCGTTACGCGCACAGCCTATAAGGAGCGCCGCCAGCACCGCAGCAACGAGTAATCGATAAGAATGACGCATCGGGGTCCTCCCAGACATTGGATACCAGTCCATCGGCGGGAGCTGACGAGCCGCGCCGTGGAGCAATTCTGGTGGCGCGCAGCGCTGCGCGGAATGCATCGTCCGGTGAGCAGTCAGAGCCTCCGGAGGCGGGTGTACGCCTCTCTCGCATGGGTGAGACCCGGCGGATTTGCGTTTGTAGACACGTCGGGAAATGAGCTAGACGCCTTCGGCGCTTGCGCCTTGGGGTATTCCCAAGCAAGCGCTGGATCGCGCGTTGGCGGGAGAGCCAACGAGCGCTCATCGCTCTATCGCACTAATGCGGTGGAGCATTTCAACTAAGAGGTGCGTGCTGAGGCGACACCGCACAGGCGGGCGCATACCGTTCAGCAGACCGCCGGCCCGCATGGGGCCGGCCGTCGAGGTGCTGCAGGTGAGATCGAGAGTTCGGGGTGGTGCTGGGTGGTGGCATGGCCGCGCAAACCGTTCTTGACGGTCCTTTCGGAATCACTCGAGCGCGCGAACAGTGGCGACGGCTCGACGACCGCGCCGCGGGCATTGCAACTGGGATACGTCCGCGGTGATGCGCACGCTGGCTGCGCCGAGGAAATCTATCGCGAGCCGGTCGGGGACCTCGCGAGAGTCAGCCGACATGTGCTGAGCCGCGGGTCGGCAAGGTCACTAAGAATCAAGGGGTTAGGCACGGGGTTTCTTGACGACGCACCTTCAAGCCGATCTAATACGCGCCCTCCCTCGCGGCGGCCAGGTAGCTCAGTTGGTAGAGCAGCGGATTGAAAATCCGCGTGTCGGTGGTTCGATTCCGCCCCTGGCCACCATTTTAACTACGCGGATCTGCTCAAGTTTTGCACGCTCGGCCGCTCAAGTCGTGTTGGCAGATTGGCAACAGTTTCCATTTTGTTTCCAAAAACCAAGGTCGCGAGCCGGTCGCCGCTCGCATCGTGCTCGCGTGGAAGCATGTGTTGAGTCCCACACCGACGGGGCCGCCACACGTCGCGTTCACCGTGCAAACGCGGGCGATTGTTGACGCCTCCCACGCCGCTGGCTTGGCCGCTGATGGCCGCGGCAACGGCGGCCCCGGACTGAGGCCGCACGATCACCCGAACTACTACGGTGCGTACGTTCTCGACCCGGATGGGCACAATATTGAAGCGGTCTGCCACGCGCCTGGCTGAGGGAGGCTGTCGGTGGATCGATTCCGCCCCTGACCACCCCTAAGGCGGTTCTTGCTTCACAGCTTCTCCACTTTTCCGACCTTTATGGTCTTGACGAGCCAGTGACCGTCCACGCGTGCGAGCGTCATGTCGGAGAATGAGTGCGCGCCGATTACGTTGTGATCCGCATCCATCCACAGACATTCAAAGTACAGCGTCCCGGTGTCGCCCTTGGCGTGAGCATGCATGCGGAACGCGGGCGTATACCCTATCCAATGATTATCGGGTCGAAACGGCGCGCCAACGTCTCTCCAGTAAGTGCGGACTTGATCCTTGCCTTGATAGACCTTGTTCCCATGGGCCGTGTCCGTGAGTACAGCATCGTCGGAATACAGGCTCATCATAAGACCCAGATCTTTGTTGGGTAGCACACTCCCGGCCGTGTGAAATGTCACCTCGATGTTGCGGAGCTGCAGCACATCGGCTGGGCTGCCAGAGTCCATCGGCGCAGTCCCGGCCAAGGCTGCCGCAGAAGCTACCCAACAAAGTGCGAAGAGAATGCGGTTCATCTGTCCCCTCCCGGTCTGCGATGTGGATTGGGAAACGCTCGTCGATGCTCGATTTTTCACTGAACCTCCGGCGGGCTGAGGAGATCCGCCGTGCGGTAGATCGGGCGCTGTAGCGCTGGCGTCGGTCCGCGCCGCGCCAATACGGCGCGGATCTCGGGAGTCACTACGACATAGTGCCGCAGCAAGGTGTTGACGGCGGCCGCGTCGCCCTTCGACATCGGTGTGATGAATTCCATCGCTGCCCGCTCCACGTCGGCGTCAGCGGCGGCGCGGTCAATCTTCAAGCGGCCGTCAGCGCCAACAGAGATCGCCCCGGACTCGAGAAGATGATTCAACACGTAGGTGGAGCCACGGGCGGCGGGACTACCGCCCTGGATGCCATGAACGCGCGCCAATGCCTCAATCAGAAACCCGCTATAGCGCGAGGCGGCTTCGCGCCCATCGAGATAGCCATGCTCGATCAGGTAGCGGTGACCCCACAACGACAGAAGCATCGAGCGGATCTGGGTCGCGACACTGCCGTTTTCGCCCAATGCTTCGGTGATCGGCTGCTTGGTTCCGGTCACGAGCTGCGGACCCAGCGAGTCGAACATACGGACAAACACGACCGCATCGCGTACGTCCTCAAACCGCAATGTCGATCGGTCCTCCTCTGACAGTACGGCATCGGCTAGGGGCCGGAAAATACTGTCATAGCGCAGCTTGAGGATGTTGCTGTACGTGCCGGTGCGCGCCCCAACAGCGTCCAGAACACGCAAGTCGTTTGGAAGTCCGTAACCTGCGGCGGCGCCCCCGGCCCCGCTCAAGCCGCCGTGATAGATCACGTCGAGAATCACGATCGGTGAGAGAGTGGCCAGTTTGCGTCCGCGCAGCTCGGAGCTGAGCGGCAGATGATCCTCGAGCTCCTGCAAGCGTGCCGCGATCTGGCTGATGCGGTCAGTCGCGGGCTTATTCACCACTGCAATTGAAGCCTCGTAAGCCGTCTT
>DATHMN010000098.1:0-21042 GCA_035487135.1 Steroidobacteraceae bacterium
TCGGTGACGCCCTGCGTCATGTTGAGCTGACTCCAGCCTGAGCCCACCTCGGGCTCGGCGGGCGCGGCCCACGCGGCGGAGGCCGCCGCCAGGGCGAACAGCAGTGAGGCGAGCTTTGCGCGAATCATCTTGTTACGTGCCTTACAGCGCGCCTCCCCTAAAACGGTGCGCGCACAACCTTTAAAATCCAGCAAACCGGCTCCGCCTGCCCGACTCCTGTGCCGCTATGACCAGGTCGGTGACTCGTTGACGCGGCCAATCAGGCGCTGCAGCCGCAGCGCCAGTCCGCGCCGCTCCTCCTCCGTGAGGAAGCTGCCCAACTCGCACTGATGGCCGTGAGACTCGATGGTGAGCCGGCTCGGGTGCAAGCGTGCTGCGGGGCGGCGCAGTTTAACCTGCGCCCAATGCCGCGGGAACACGACGTGCTCGACGCCGCGGCGCGCGCGGGTGTCGACGCTGACGTTCACTTCCGTGACGGTAATCGTCTGACTGTGGAAGCGCCGCTGCAGCGAGCTGTGCAGCGCCCAGCCGAGCAGCGCCATTTCCAGGCCCGCAAACGGCAGCACCGGCCAGAAGCCGCGCAGCGCGAGAAAGCCGGCGACACCAAAAGGCACGACGCAGGCGCCCGCGAAAAACAGCGCCGCGCCGCGCAGCGACAGCGAGCAGTTCGGGCAGATTTCGATCCGCAGCGGTTGGGTAGCCACCTGTAACGGGAAATGGTAACCAAGGCATCCGCTTATTCAAGCCGCATCAGGAGCTTATCGCGCAGCAGACTCTGCGCGGCCTCGCGCAGGCACAGCGTCGCGACCCGTTCCGGCGCATACGGCACCACGCCAAGCGCCCGGGTGCCGAAGAGGCGCTCCAGGGTGGCGAGATTTTCCGCCAGCCGCGCCAGCTGCGGGTCGACGACGCAGGCCACCCAGCCGGCCATGCTCGCCCCGCGCAGGCGCAGGGCTTCGTGGGTGAGGCGGGCGTGATTCAGGCAGCCGAGCTTCACCCCCACCACCACGAGCACCGGGACTTGGAGGGCCTCGGCCAGATCGGCCATCGTCTCGCGCAGATTCAGCGGGGCGAGCCAGCCCCCCGCCCCCTCGACCACGATCACCTCAGCCCGCGACTCAACTTGGTGGTATTTCTCCACGATCGTGTCGAGATCTATGGAGATATTGGCCTCATCTGCGGCGATATGAGGTGATATCGCCGGTTCGAAGCAATAGGGGTTCACATCCGCGTACGGGAGAGCCAGCCCGCTCGCCGCGATGAGAGCCTCCGCATCCTCATTGCGAAGTCCTGCACCCGTCGGGCGCGAACCTGATGCCACGGGCTTCATCACGCCGACGCGCAGGCCCGATTCGCGCAGGCCCCGCACCAGGCCACAGGCCACGACGGTCTTGCCGACGCCGGTGTCGGTGCCGGTCACGAACACGCCGCGCTTCACGGCCGCGGCCGGCCGATGGAGCCGGGCGCGATGTGCACGAGCCCCGCGTGCACGCTCGCAGCAGGTCGGCCGGCCGCTCCCCAACTGGCGCCGTACACCACTTCGTAGGTGGCCGGCAGCGCACCGTCGCGGCGCAGCCGCTCGTAGGCTTTGGTCAGGCGCCCGAGGCGCGCGCGCCCGGTGAGCGCGCGCGGCCGGCCCGCGGTTACGTTGTGAGCGCCGATCGCCTTCAGATCGCGCATCAACGCGAGCACGTCCGCATAAGCGAGCTCGATGCGGTCGACATCGAGCACGGGTTCCATGAGGCCTGCGCGCATGAGCGCATCGCCGATCTCGTGCAGGTCGGCGAAGTGGTTCACGTGGGTGTAGCCGTCGGCCTCTGCCCACGCGCTGCGCAGCTCGTGCAGGGTGTCGATGCCGAAGGTGCTGAAGGCGAAAAAGCCGCCGGGCCTGAGCACGCGCCGCACCCCGGCGAACGCCTGGTCGAGCGGCTCGCACCACTGCAGCATCAGATTGCTGAAGATGACATCGACGCTGCCGTCGGCGAGTGGCAGACGCATGGCATCACCGCACACCCGCTCGAAGCGGCGCCAGGGGCGCGAGTGCCGGCGCGCCTCGCGCAGCATGCCGGGCGCTAAATCGAGCGCCACCACCAGCGCGCGGCGATAGCGGCTGCGCAGCACGCGCGTCACGCGCCCGGTACCGGCACCGAGATCGAGCACCGTCGCTGGCGCGAGGCCAAACGGTTCCAGTCGCTGCAGCAGCTCCTGCGCCACGCGGGCCTGCAATCCGGCCGCCGACTCGTAGCCGGCGCTGGCGCGCTCGAACGCCGCCTGGACGCGACGCCGCTCGAGCCGGAAGGCCTCCTGCGGCTCACTCATCGAGGAACTCGCGCAGCAGCCGCGCGCACTGCCGCGGATGCGACAGGAACGGCGCATGCGCGGCGCCATCGATCGAGACATAGCGCGCCTCGGGCAGTGCGCGCGCCATGGCACGCGAGGCGGACGGACGAATGATCTGGTCGCGCCGTCCGGCCAGCACCAGCGCCGGTACCCGCACCAGGGGCAGAGCGCGCCGCAGGTCGCCCTCCCGCAGCCGCGCAAGTCCGTGGGCCAGTGCCTCGAAGCGCGCCGCGCCGTGCTCGCGCACGGCCGCCCGCAGCGTCTCGAACACGCGCTCGGCGGTGCGCGGCTTGCTGCCGCGTGCCGCGAGCCGCAGGAAGTCGCGTACCACATACTCGTCCCGGTCGTGCACGCGGTTGGCGAGCCGCGCCAAGAGCGGGCGCGGCATGCCGAAGCGCCAACTGGCAGAGGCGAGGAATTTCGGCGTGCTGGAGATGAGCACCAGCCGCTCGATGGCGGTCGGCAGCGCGGCAGCGAGATCCAGCGCCATCTGACCGCCGAGCGACCAGCCGAGCAGCGTGTAACGCGCCGTGAGCGGTGCGAGCGTCTCGTGCACCTGCCAGGCCTGGGCGGCCGGGGTCATCGCCTTGCGATCCCAGTCGCTGCGTCCGTGTCCGGGCAGATCGACGGTGATCACGCGAAACTGCGGCTGCAGACGCTGCACCAGCGGATCCCACACGCGCAGGTTGAGGCTCCAGCCATGCAGCAGCACCAGGTCGCGTCCCTGGCCGTGCGTCTCGTAATAGAGAGCGCCCATCTTTCAGGCACTCTGCACCGCGGCAGGCACGCCGGCGAGCGCGGCCACCAGGGCATCGATCTCGTGATCACCGTGCGCGGCCGACAGGCTGATGCGCAGCCGCGCGCTGCCCGGTGGCACGGTGGGCGGCCGGATCGCGGCCACCCAGAAGCCGAGGTCGGCGAGCTGGCGCTGCGCCCGGAGTGCCGCGCCCGCCTCGCCCAACGGCACCGGCTGGATGGGCGTGGCGGAGGGCAGGAGCGCGACGCCGGCGGCGTGCGCGGCGGCGCGGAAGCGCGCGATGTTGGCGCGCAGCCGCTCGCGCCGCCAGCCTTCTGCGGCCAGCAGCCGCAATGCTGCGCGCGTGGCAGCGGCGACCGGCTGTGGCAGCGCGGTGGTGTAGAGGTAGGTGCGCGCTTTCTGCATCAGTAACTCGATCAGAGCGGCATCGCCGGCGACAAAGGCGCCGAACGAGCCGAACGCCTTGCCCAGAGTCCCGACCAACACCGGCACCGCCTTCGCATCCAGGGCGAAGTGCTCGAGCGTTCCGCGGCCGCTCGCGCCCAGGACGCCGAGTCCGTGCGCATCATCCACCACCAGCCAGGCGCCGTGGGTTTGCGCGGCCTGTGCCAGCTGCGGCAGCGGGGCGAGGTCCCCGTCCATACTGAACACTCCGTCGGTCGCCAGCAGCGTGCTGCGCGCGGGCTCCTGCGCCAAGAGCTGCGCGGCCGCCTCGGCGTCCGCATGCGGATAGCGCCGCAGCGTCGCCCCGCACAGCCGCGCGCCGTCGATGAGCGAGGCATGCGCCAGCCGATCCAGCAGCACCTGCTCGCTGCGGCCGGCGAGCGTGCCCAGCACCGCGAGGTTCGCCATGTAGCCGGTGGAGAACAGCAGCGCCCGCTCGCGCTGCGTAAAGGCCGCCAGCTCCTCCTCGAGGCGCGTGTGCTCGCTGCCATGGCCGCACACCAGGTGTGCTGCGCCGCTGCCGGCGCCACGGCTCGCGGCGCACTCGGCCATGGCCTGCGCGAGCTGCGGATGGCGCGCCAGTCCCAGGTAGTCGTTGCTGGCGAAATCGAGGAGTGTGCGCCCGTCGGCGAGGATCAGCGCCTGGCCGCGGCTGCCCTCGACGGTGGCGCGCACCCGCCGCAGCTGCGCCGCATCGAGCTGCGCCAGCGCGGCCTCAAGCGCCGGCGCCGCGCGCTTCATGGCCCGCGGCGCTGAGTCCGAGGCGCGCGAACAGGGCGCGGTCGCGCGCCACGTCCGGGTTGCCGGTGGTCAGGAGCTTCTCGCCGTAGAAAATCGAGTTGGCGCCGGCGAGGAAGCACAGCGCCTGCAGCTCATCGCTCATTTCGGCGCGCCCGGCCGAGAGCCGCACCTGGGCGCGCGGCATCAGCAGGCGCGCCACCGCGATGGTACGCACGAAGTCGAACGGGTCGACGTCGGCGGCGTGCTCGAGCGGCGTGCCGGGCACCCGCACCAGGCGGTTGATCGGCACGCTCTCGGGGTGCTCGGGCAGATTGGCGAGCGTGCGCAACAGCTCGGCGCGGTCGGCGACCGCTTCGCCCATGCCGATGATGCCGCCGGCGCACACCTTGAGACCTGCGGCGCGCACCGCGCTCAGCGTGTCGAGACGCTGCCGGTAGCTGTGCGTGCTGATGATCTCGCCGTAGAACTCGGGCGAGGTGTCGAGGTTGTGGTTGTAGTAGTCGAGCCCGGCCGCCTTCAGCTCTGCGGCCTGCACGGGGCTCAGCATGCCGAGCGTGGCGCAGCTCTCGAGCCCGAGCGCACGGACTTCGGCGATCATCTGCGCGATCAGCGCCAGGTCCTTCGCCTTGGGTGAGCGGTAGGCCGCGCCCATGCAGAAGCGAGTGGCGCCGGCCGCCTTGGCGCGCGCGGCACACTCGCGCACCGCCGCCACCTCCAGCAGTGTCTCGCGCTCGAGCCGCGTGTCGTAGTGCACGCTCTGCGGGCAGTAGGCGCAGTCCTCGGGGCAGGCGCCGGTCTTGATGGACAGCAGCGTGCTCATCTGCACGGTGTTGGCGGCGTGACAGGCGCGGTGCACGCGCTGCGCTGCCAGGATCAGGTCCATGAATGGCGCACCGAACAGTGCGCGCACTTCGGCGGCGCTCCAGTCGTGACGGATCTCGGCGCTCGCGCTGGTCAACGGGCTCATCGCGCTTTTCCTTGGCCTCGGCCTTGAGGTTACCGCGCCGACCATGCCCGAGGCCTCGCGCGCGTGTCAACGCAAGGGCGACTGTCAGGTCGACAATTGGTCAAAAACTGACCAGCGAATGCAGGCGCAGCAGATGCAGCGTGAGCGCCGCGCCGACCACCGCCGCGCCCAGGACGCTCATCAGCACCGCCGCGGCGGCACAGTCCTTGACGATGCGGATCGCCGCACTGTCCTGCGGGTGCAGCGCGTCCGCGAGCTGCTCGATCGCCGTGTTGAAGAGCTCCGCCGCGAGCACGCCGCCTGCGGCCAGTCCCGCCAGCGCCCACCACAGCGGCTCCGGCCGCAGCACGCACAGCAGCACCAGCAGGAGCAGCGCCACCAACAGCTGCACGCGCAGGCTGGCTTCGCTGGCGAGTGCGTGCGCGAGGCCGTGCAGCGCGAAGCCGAAACGCGCGCGCAGAGGTTGATGCTTGTGGCGCACGCGTACCCCTTCAGCGGGTGTAGACGTACTGCAGCAGGATGCCGATGAACACGACCAGACCGACGTACTGGTTGTTGAGGAAAGCGCGCAGGCAGCCACCGGGCTCGCGCTTGCGGATCAGCCACTGCTGCCACAGGAACAGCACGGCGGCGCCGCCCACGCCGGCCTGGTACCAGCCGCCGAAGTGCATGCTGCGCCCGACCAGGTAGAGCGCGTACAGCATCATCGCCTGCATCGCCCCGATCAGGAACTTGTCCATATCGGCGAACAGGATGGCGCTCGACTTCACTCCCAGCTTGATGTCGTCCTCGCGGTCGATCATGGCGTAGATGGTGTCGTAGATGACGGCCCAGATCACCGCGGCGATGTACAGCACCCAGGCGACGCGCGGCAGGATGCCGAGCTGCGCGGCGAACGCCATGGGCACGCTGAAGCCGCCGAAGGACAGACCGAGGTACAGTTGCGGCAGTGGGAAAAAGCGCTTGAAGAACGGGTAGGAGATGGTGAGCGCTGCGCCGATGAAGGCGAGCTTGACGGTGAGCGCATTCAGGCGCGTCACCAGATAAAGCGCGAGCAGGATCAGCAGCGCGAACAGCACCAGCGCTTCCACCGGGGAAACGTGCCGTGCCGCCAGCGGCCGGTCGCGGGTGCGGCGCACGTACGGATCGATGTCGCGATCGGCAAAATCGTTGATGACACAGCCGGCGGCCCGCATGACGAACGCCCCGAGCACGAACACCACGAGCACCGGCGGTGACGGCCGGCCGGCGCCGGCGATCCACAGCGCCCACAGCGCCGGCCACAGCAGCAGCCAGGTGCCGATCGGCCGGTCGAGCCGCGTGAGCCGCGCGTATTCGGTGACGCGCCGGATGAGGCGGTAGGACAGCGGCGCTTCGGCAGGCTGCTGCGCCGGCGCGAGATCAGGTGAAACCGCGACCATGTTCCCTCGTGCCCTTTTCGGCACGCGACCTTACCACAGCGCGCCCGCCGCAGCCTGGAGGCGCGGCAGCGGATGCGCCTCGGTGTTGAGCACGACGCGTTCGAGGTCGAGCGTTGCCGGCGGTGCGAACAGCAGGTAGAAATACTTGAAGGTCTCGGCCAGCACGAAACTCTGCATGTCGTCGCTCTGCTGCTTGCTGCTGACATCGCTCAGCGCGGCGTAGCCGGCAGCGGTGCGACAGTAGCGCACGAAATCCGTGAACATCGTGCGCCCCATGGCGCGGTAGTGCGCATCGCCGGTGAGGCGGTAGAGATAGAAGGTCGACTCGATGATCTCCGGGCGCAACGGGTAGCCAGGCTCGGTCACCTTGCCGAGGCGAAAGTCGTAGCGCTCCGGCTCGATGCCGTGCAGGTTCCACATGAAGAACGAGGACTCCTGCAGGCGGCGCGCGCGCTGCAGCTGACCGGAATAGGCCAACAATCCCGGGAAGAACGCCTCGAGGGCCCCGTACTCGCTGCCGCTGCGCTGCCCGCTGTTCATATCGACCTGGCCATACCAGAGCCTGCCGCCGAGCTCCTGCGGGTAGTAGCGGTTGGCGGCGGCGATGCTGGTACGCCACATGGCGAGGCACTGTGGGTCGCCGAACAGCCGCCAGCACTTCCACAGGTACTCGTAGTAGGAGTCGATGCGCGCGCCAATGTGGCTCGTGGGCCGGGTCCACGCACCGCTGACGACGTCGATGCGTTCGCCCACCAGGTTGAGCGGTGAGCGCCGCTGGTAGATGCCGACCAGGGCGCGCTTGGCGACGGCGTAGAACTCCGGCCGGCCGGTGAGGCGGGCGAGCGTGCCGTACTCGATCAACAGCGCACTCTCGGCCGGGTTGCTCTCGCTGCCGCGGGTCTTGCCGCTCTGCAGGTTGACGTATACCCACGGCAGCCCGGTGGGGGATGCGAACGCCGGCGCCAGGCGCGTGCCCAGGTCGGCGGCGAGCTTGAGCAAATGCTCGTCGTGGGTGAGCTGGTAGCCAGAGAGCAGTCCGCCGAGCAGACGAATCACGATCTCGAAGTGCTTGACCTCGATGTCCTTGTCGAACGAGAGCTGCGTGTCGATCAGCTCGCGCGCCTGCTGCGCCTCCTGCGTGAGTCCCATGAGCACCATGGTGTCGAGCGCGTCCACCGGCGTCATGAGGAGCGACTGCCCGTACCAGTCGCGCGCGGCGCGGGTCAGCGGCTGCAGCGCATCGTGCCCCCAGGCGTATTGCCGATAGCCGCCCCAGGCATGCAGGAACTCCTGCTTGACGCGCCCCGCCAGCCGCGCCGCCTCGGCATCGTCCATCGGGCGCTCGGGCGCTGCCGCGGCGCCGGCGGCGGGCAGCACCGCCAGCAGCGCCACGCAGCTCAGCAGGATTCGCATCCGAGGCACCTGGCGATCGAGCCTCATCCGCTCGAAGTACTTACGGCGTGCGAAGGGCAGGCTGCGCAATCGCGCCCAGCGTCAGTGCCGCAGCACATCCAACACATCGTAACAGGCACCCATGGTGTGATAGTCGGTCTTGCCCGCGGGGCTCTTCTCGTGGCTGTACTTGCGGTTGTCGCGATCGAGGATGCGATACCAGGCGCCGTAGTCGTGATCGACGAAGTGAGCCCACGCGTACACCCACAGCCGCTGGTACCAGTCCCAGTAGCGCGGTGCGGCGCTGGCCGCGGCGAGCCGGGCGGCCGCGGCGAGCGATTCGGCCTGCACCCAGAAGTATTTGTCGTCATCGCACACCGTGCCGTCGGGGGCGAAGCCGTAATACAGCCCGCCCGCCTCGGCATCCCAGCCACGTGCCACGGCGGCATCGAACAGCTGCTGCGCGCGCGGCAGCAGCCAGTCGAGCCGCTGGCCGCGCGCGCGCAGCTCGTTCGCGAGGATCAACAGCAGCTTGGCCCACTCGGTCTGGTGCCCGACCTGAAACCCCCACGGGCGGAACAGGTGTTTGGGATCTGCGCGGTGGTAGTCCCAGTCGACGTTCCAGCGGTCATCGTAGTGCTCCCACACCAGCCCGCCGGCCTTGCCGGCCTGGTGGCGTGTCATATGGTCGGCGAGCAGCTGCGCGCGCTCGAGGTAGCGCAGCGCGCCGGTAGCCTGCCAGGCCGCAAGCAGTGCTTCGCACAGGTGCATGTTGGCGTTCTGCCCGCGATAGCCGCTGAACCGCCAGGCGGCATCAGCCTCGTCGCGGTACAGGCCGTACGCTGGTTCGAAGAAGCGCGTCTCGAGCAGCTCCCAGGTCTCGGCGATCCAGGGGGCCGCCTCGGCGATGCCGGCGCGCGCCGCGCTGGCATAGGCCAGCAGCACGAACGCGACCCCGTAGGCATGGTTGCTGCGGTCCTCGGGGCGGCCGTCGCGCAGGGTCCAGGCGTAGCCGCCGTGGGACGGATCGCGGTGCCGTTCGCGCAGGTAGCGCAGCCCGTGGCGCGCCGCGCTGCGGTAGTCGGCGGCGCGTGTGGCGTCGTCGCTGAATTCGCGCGCCGCCATCGCGTAGTTGAAGACGAAGCGCGTGCTGCTCACCAGGTGGCGGTGATGCGCGTCGTACACCGTGCCGTCGTCGCTGAAGTAGTGGTAGAAGCCGCCGTGAGGATCGAGCGCGCGCGGGTGATAGAACGCCATGGTGTGCGTGATATGCGCGCGCAGGAAGGCTTCGCTGCGGAAGTCGGCGGGCGCTGGCGGCGGCCTGCTCATGGCTGCGCCGCGAGCAGTTGCGCCACCTGTGCCGCCTGCGGCATGGCCGCGAATGCGCCATGGCGGGTCGTGGCGAGCGCGCCGCAGGCGCAGGCGAAGCGCAGGCACTGCGAGAGCTCGGCGGCCTGGGTCAGCATTGCGGGCAGGGTCGCCGGAGTGGCGCCGCGCGCCAGCAGCGCGGTGAGCCAGCCGCCGCTGAAGGCATCGCCCGCGGCCGTGGCATCGATGCTGCGCACGCGGAAGGTGGGCACTTGTCCCGCAGCGCCACGCGTATGCCAGCGCAGCGGCGCCGCGCCGTCGGTGACGACCACGCACTCGGCGCGCGCGCCGAGGAGCCGCGCGAGCACCGCCGCCTCGCCGCCGCCGCTGCGGGCCAGAAACTCGAGCTCGCTGCGATCGAGCTTCACCAGTTCAGCCGCCGCCAGCGCCTGCCACAGCCGCGGCGCGGGATCGACGCCCGCGGCCCACAGCGCCGGCCGCAGGTTCAGGTCCATGCTGACGAGCGCCCCGGCAGCGCGGGCGTGCTGCATGGCGGCGAGCGTCGCCGCGGCGATTGGCTCTTCGGTGAGACTGTTGGAGCAGACGTGCAACACGGCGGCGTCCGTGAACGCGCGCGCATCGAAATCCGCCGTGCGGAACAGCAGGTCCGCGGCCGGCGGCCGGTAGAAGCTGAAGCTGCGCTCCCCGTCGGGCGCCAGGGCGATGAAGGCGAGTGCGGTCTTTGCTGCCGCAGTGCGCCGTACATAGCTGACATCCACCCCGGCCGCGCCGAGCTGTGCCAGCAGGCGCGCGCCGAACAGATCCTCGCCCAGCATGCCGATGAAACGCGCCGGCGCGCCCAGCTGCGCGACCGCGACCGCGACATTGGCGGGGGCGCCCCCGGCGTACTCGGTGAACTGGCGCGGCTCGTGCGCCTGCAGCGGCTGCGCCAGCAGATCAATGAGTGCTTCGCCGAAACACACCACCGTCGGACGCGCCGCGCTCATGCGCCAGGGCGCGGCGCGCCGCGCGCCGGCAGGCGCGAGCCGGCCAGCGCATACCACGCGATGTAGGCGTAGCAGAACAGCGGCAGCAGGTAGGCCGGCTGCAGGCGGTGCAGCGAGTCCGCCAGCACGCCCTGCAGCTGCGGGATGATCGCGCCGCCGAAGATCGCCATCACCAGGAGGCTCGAGGCCTTGCTGGTCATCGCGCCCAGGCCCTCGATGCCGAGGGTGAACAGTGTCGGGAACATGATCGAGTTGAACAGCCCGATCGCGATCATGCTCCACATGGCGAGCGCCCCCGCGCTCAGCATGCTGGTGCCGAGCAGCAGCATGGCGATGATGGCGAACAGTCCGACCAGCAGGCGCGGGTCGATGCGCCGCAGCAGCAGCGAGCCGGCGAAGCGGCCGACCATGGCGCCGCCCCAGTAGAACGACACGTAGTGGGCCGCGGTGCCGAGTGGAATGTTGCCGGTGTGTGGATCGGAGATGTAGCTGATGAGGAAGCTGCCGATGGCCACTTCGGCGCCGACGTAGACGAAGATCGCCACCGTACCGAGGCGCAGGTTGGGATGCCGCAGCACTTCGGCGAAGCTGTGCCGGGCAGGATCGGCGGACTCGGTGGCCTCGGTCAGCGGCGGCAGGCGGAACAGGTACACGAAGGCTGCCAGCAGGAACAGCGCCAGCGCGATCGCCAGGTACGGGTGCTGCACCGAATGCGCCTGCGCCAGCGTGTAGGCGTGTTGCTGCGCCGGCGGCAGCTGCGCGCGCGCCTGGTCCGAGAGCACCGCGACCGAGAGAATCATCGGCCCGATCAGCCACGGCGCGAGCGTGGTGCCGAGCGAGTTGAGTGCCTGTGCCAGTGTCAGACGGCTCGAGGCAGACTTCGGGTCGCCGAGCAGGCTGATGTAGGGATTGGCGGCCACCTGCAGCAGCGTGATGCCGGAAGCGAGCACGAACAGCGCCAGCAGGAACAGCGGGTAGGAGGGCACGCCAGCGGCCGGATAGAACATGAGCGCGCCGCAGCCTGCGATGCCGAGTCCGATGACGATGCTCGGCTTGTAGCCGCAGCGCGCCACCACGCGCCCGGCGGGCAGCGCCATGAGCAGATAGGTGCTGAAGAAGCAGAACTGGATCAGCATCGTGCGGGCGTAGTTCATGGAGAACTCCGCCTTCAGATGCGGCACCAGCACGTCGTTGAGGCTGGTGAGCGCGCCCCAGGTGAAGAAGATGATGGACAGGACCGCGATGGCCGCAGCGGCGGACAGGTTGCGGCGACTCATGAGGCGGCTCCGTGCTGCTGAGACCGCGAGCGCTGCGAGCGGCGGCCGATGCGGCACAATAGCCGATCTGCGCAACCCGCCGGAAGTTAGTCAGCACATGAACCCAACATCTTGCTTGCGGATCGCGGCGCTGGCCGTGGCGCTCCTGCCCGCGCTCGCGCCTGCCGCCGGCGCCGCCGCGCCCGATGCCGCCGTCGATCCGTTCATCGGCACCGCCGGCGAAGGCCACACCTTTCCGGGCGCACTGGTGCCCTTCGGCATGGTGCAGTTGAGCCCCGACACGCAGATCAAGCCGCGCAGCGAGGGTTTCGGCTGGTCGGCCGGCTACCGCTACGAGGATCACAGCATCGTCGGCTTCTCGCACACCCACTTCTCCGGCACCGGCCACTCCGACCTCGGCGACATCCTGCTGATGCCGATCGCCGGGCCGGTGCGGCTCGAGCGTGGCGAGGTCAGCCAGCCCGGCAGCGGCTACAGCGCGCGCTTCAGTCACGCGAACGAGGTCGCCCGTCCCGGCTACTACGCGGTGACGCTCGATGACTACGACGTGCGCGCCGAACTCACCGCCAGTGAGCGCATCGGCCTGCACCGCTACCACTTCCCCGCCGGCCGGCCGGCGCACGTGCTCATCGACCTGCGTACCAGCATGTACGACTACCCGGGCAAGGTGCTGTGGTCGCGGCTGCGTCTGCGCAGCGACGGTACCGTGAGCGGATTTCGCGAGACGCGCGGCTGGGCACCCGGACGCCACCTGTACTTTGCGCTGCGGTTCTCGCGCGCCATCAGCGGTCACGAGCTGCACGACACCGAAACCGACGTGCTCTACAAGGGCTTCCCGCCGCCGGCCGCCGCCGCGCCGCGCCAACGCGCGCAGGTCGAGGGCCGGGCACTGGTGGGTGCGTTCGATTTCGCCGACGCGCCCGGGGGCGAGCTGATCGTCAAGGTGGCGATCTCACCGGTGAGCGAGGCGAGTGCCATCGCCAACCTCGACGCCGATATGCCAGGCTGGGATTTCGATGCGGTGCGTGCGCGCGCTGCTGAGCAGTGGGCGCGCGCGCTCGGGGCGATCGAGGTGCAGGCGCCGGCCGCGCTCAGGCAGAGCTTCTACACCGCGCTCTACCACGCACTGCAGGCGCCGAGTCTGTTCATGGACAGCGACGGCCGCTACCGCGGCCCGGATAACTCGGTGCATCAGGCGCACGGCTTCACCAACTACTCGACCTTCTCGCTGTGGGATACCTACCGCGCGCTGCATCCGCTGCTCACGCTGATCCAGAGCGAGCAGCGCAGCAACGACATCGTGCGCTCGCTGCTAGCCGCGCAGGAGGTCAGCCCCTACGGCATGTTGCCGGTGTGGGCGTTCCACGGCCAGGAGACCTGGTGCATGATCGGTTACCACGCCGTGCCGGTGATCGCAGACGCCTGGATGAAAGGGATCCGCGGCTACGACGGCCACGCGGCGCTCAAGGCGATGCTAGCCACCGCCAGCTACGGCCCGTACGGCGGGCTCGCCGCCTACATGCAGCTCGGCTACGTGCCGATCGATGAAGAGGGCGAGGCGGTCTCGAAAACCCTCGAGTACGCCTTCGACGACTGGAGCCTGGCGCGCATGGCGGAGAGCCTGGGCGAGACGCAGCTCGCGGCGCAGTTCTATCAGCGCGCCGCCAACTGGCGCCACGTGTACGACCCGGCCTCAGGCTTCATGCGCGCGAAGAAGCGCGACGGCAGTTTCCGCGAACCGTTCGATCCGGCCTCCTCCGGCTACGGCACCGACTACACCGAGGGCAACGCCTGGCAGTACTCCTGGTACGTGCCGCAGGACATCGCCGGCCTGGTGCAGGTGCACGGCGGCGCGGATGCGCTGCTGGCGCGCATCGACCAGGTGTTCGATGCCAAGGTCGATCCGAAAATCTTTGCGCACATGGAGGACATCACCGGGCTCATCGGCTGGTACGCGCACGGCAATGAGCCGAGCCATCACATTGCCTATGTGTACGCGGCCGCCGGCCAGCCATGGCGCACGCAGGCACGGCTCGCCGCCATCATGAACAGTCAGTACGCGCCGCGCCCGGACGGACTCGCCGGCAACGATGACCTCGGCCAGATGTCGGCCTGGTTCATCTTCACCGCCCTCGGCTTCTACCCGCTCGCCCCCGGCAGCAACGAGTACATCATCGGCCGGCCGTTTCTGCCGCGCGCGGTGCTGCACCTGCCCAACGGGCAGCGCTTCACCATCATCGCGAGCGGGGTCGATGATGCGCATCCTTACATCGGTAGCGTCACGCTGAACGGCCAGCCGCTGCGGCGCGTGTTCCTGCGTCACGCCGAGATCATGGCCGGCGGCGAGCTGCGTTTCGTCATGCAGAGCCGGCCGAACCGCGCCTGGCCGGGGAGTGAGGCGCAAGCGCCGTACTCGCTGTCGGCGTCTCAGCCGATACGGCCGTAACGCTCGCCTGCCGGTCCGACCCAGCGCGCCGTGAGCGCGGCGACGTGCGCGGGAAACTCCGCCAGCAGCCGCTCGGCGCTCTGCTGCACGCGCGGCAGCAGGTCGGCGTCGCGCAGCAGATCGGCGACCCGCAGCTGTGCGAGCCCGGTCTGGCGCGTGCCGAGCAACTCCCCCGGGCCGCGCAGCTCCAGGTCGCGGCGCGCGATCTCGAAGCCGTCGGCGCTCTCGCGGATGACCTTAAGGCGGGCGCGCGCGAGCGGCGAGAGCGGCGCGCGGTACAACAGCACGCAGCTGCTCGCGGCGCTGCCGCGGCCGACGCGGCCACGCAGCTGGTGCAGCTGCGCAAGTCCCATGCGCTCGGCATTCTCGATCACCATGAGGGTCGCGTTGGGCACGTCCACCCCCACCTCGATGACGGTGGTCGCGACCAGCAGCTGGATCTTGCCCGCCTTGAACGCCGCCATGGCCTGATCGCGCGCCGCGCCGGGCATGCGCCCGTGCAGCAGCGCGATCGACACGCCGGGGAGTGCGGCCTTGAGCTGCGCCGCGGTCTCCTCCGCCGCCTGCGCGCGCAGCTCGTCCGACTCATCGATCAGCGGACAGACCCAGTACACCTGCCGCCCCTCGCCACAGGCGCTGACGATGCGCGCCACGATCTCGGCGCGGCGCTGCTCCGGCACCACCACCGTCTGCACCGGCGTGCGCCCGGGGGGCAGCTCGTCGATCACCGAGATGTCGAGGTCGGCGTAGGCGGTCATGGCGAGCGTGCGCGGGATCGGGGTCGCGGTCATGATCAGCTGGTGCGGCAGGGTGCCGGCGTTCTGTCCCTTCTCCGAAAGCCTCAGCCGCTGCTGCACGCCGAAGCGGTGCTGTTCATCCACGATGACCAGCGCCAGATTGGCGAACTGCATGCCCTCCTGGAACAGCGCGTGGGTGCCGACCACCAGGCGCACCTCACCTGCGGCGATGGTCTCGAGCGCGCTGCGCCGGGTGCGCGCCGGCTGCGAACCGGACAGCAGTGCGACGCTCTCGCCGAGCGGGGCGAACCAGTCGCGCAGATTGCGCCAGTGCTGCTCGGCGAGCAGCTCGGTCGGTGCCATGAGGGCGGCCTGCGCGCCGCTGCCGAGTGCGCGCGCGGCGGCCGCGGCTGCGACCACCGTCTTGCCGCAGCCGACATCGCCCTGCAACAGGCGCACCATCGGCACCCGGCCCTTGAGGTCGCGCTCCACGTCGCCGAGCGCGCGCGCCTGTGCCGCCGTCAGCCGGAACGGCAGCCCGGCGAGCAGGCGCGCGCTCAGGTCGGCTGCATCGTTCAACGGCGCCGCCGGATCACTCTGCAGCGCGCGCTTGCGTACTTTGAGCGCCAGGTGGTGCGCGAGCAGCTCCTCGAACGCCAGCCGCCGCTGCGCCGGGTGGCGCCCGGCGGCCAGCTGCGCCAGGCGCGCCTCGCGCGGTGGGGTGTGCAGGTAGCTGAGCGCCTGCGCGAGCGGTGGCAGCTCAGCGGGCAGGCCGATCGACTCGGCCAGCCAGTCGGTGAGGCCCGAGCGCGGCAGCTCGTGCAGCGCTGCCCTGATCAGCGCGCGCAGCCGGCCCTGGGGTACGCCCTCGGTCAACGGATAGATCGGCGTCAGATGGTCTTCCAGCGTGGCAGGCTCAGCGCCCACGCGGCGGTATTCGGGATGCACCATCTCGAGCCCGAGCGGCCCGCGGCGCGCCTCACCGAAGCAGCGCAGGCGCGTGCCGCGCGCGAGATGGGCCTGCTGACTGGCGGAGAAATAGAAAAAGCGCAGCGTCAGCATCGCCGAGCCGTCGTAGATGCGCGTCAGCAGCTGGCGGCGGCCGCGGTAGGCCACCTCGGTGAGCTGGATCTCGCCCTCCACCGCCGCGCGCACGCCCGGCTGCAGGCGCCCGATCGGCGTCAGCTGCGTGCGGTCCTCATAGCGCAGCGGCAGCAGGAACAGTAGGTCCGAGACGCGCGTGACGCCGAGGCGGGCGAGACGCTCGGCGAGCGCCGCACCGACGCCGCGCAGGCTGGTCACGGCGCGTTCGCTGGCGCGTGCGCCGCCGGGTGGGGCAGCGGCGCGGGCTGCGCTTGTCAGCCCAGATACAGGACGCACTCGATCTCGACCTGCGCGCCGCGTGGCAGCGCCACGACGCCGACCGCGGCGCGCGCCGGGTAGGGCTTGCTGCAGTAGAGCGCCATGATCTCGTTCACCTTGGCGAAGTGCGCGAGGTCGGTGAGCCAGACGGTCATCTTCACCGTAGCGGCGAGCGAACTGCCGGCCGCCTCGGCCACGGCTTTGAGGTTCTCGAACACGCGGCGGATCTGCGCCTCGATGTCCCCCGCCACCAGCTGCATGGTGGCCGGGTCGAGTGGCACCTGCCCGGAGAGATACACGGTGTCACCGGCGCGCACCGCCTGCGAGTAGGTACCGATGGCCGCGGGCGCACGCTCGGTGTGGATGATCTGTCGGGCCATTCGCTCACTCCTTCAACACTTGAGTCTAACCACTGTCTTCGCCATCGGCCTCGCCGTCCGGGTCGCCGTCGCGCGCATCCGCGGCGTCCCGCGCGTGCGCGGCCAGCGTGCGCGTGACACGCGCCACGTCGGGCATGCGGCGGATGACGCGCACGATCTTCGCCAGCTGGCGTCGGTCACGCACGCGCAGCTCGAAAGTGAGTACTGCGGTATCAGAGTCCTGCTCGTCGATGTAGACGTGGTCGATGTTGGTTTCGGTGCTGGCGATGGCTGCGGCCACCGCCGCCAGCACGCCGGTGCGGTTCACCACGTAGACGCGGATCTCGGAAGAGAACAGCCGGTCGGGCGCGGTCTGCCAGCTGACCGGCAGCCAGTTCTCCGGATGCTTGCGGTAATCCTCGACGTTGACGCAGTTCTCGCGGTGGATCACCACCCCGCGGCCGGCGGACAGGAAGGCGAAAATCGCGTCGTAGGGAATCGGGAAGCAGCAGCGCGCGTAGGTGACCAGCAGGCCCTCGGTGCCGGCGATCGCCAGCGGCGCCAGCGGGGCACCGCTGCCGCTCGGCGCCGACGGCAGCAGCCGTCGTGCCACCAGCGGTGCGAGGCGCTCGCCCAGGCCGAGCTTCTCGTACAGCTCATCCAGATCCTTCATGCCCAGCTCGCCGAGCGCGGCGCGGCGCTGCTCCTCGCTGATGTCCTCGAGCGCGAGTGAGAACTCGCCGAGCGCCTGCGCCAGGAGCTTGGCGCCCAGCGCGATCGCCTCGGTGCGCCGCAGGCCCTTGAGGTAATGGCGGATGGCGGTGCGCGCCTTGGCGGTCACCACGAAGTTGACCCAGGAGGGATTCGGGGTGGCACCCTTGGCGGTGATGATCTCGACCGTCTGGCCGTTACGCAGCACGGTACGCAGCGGCGTCAGGCGCCGGTCGACCTTGGCCGCGACGCAGCGGTTGCCGATGTCGGTGTGCACGGAATAGGCGAAATCGACCACGGTGGCTCCCGAGGGCAGGCGCAGGATCTGCCCCTTGGGCGTGAACACGTACACCTTGTCGGGGAACAGGTCGACCTTGACGCTCTCGAGGAACTCCTCCGAGCTGCCCGCCTCCTGCAGCGACACCAGGTTGGAGAGCCACTCGCGCGTGCGCTCCTGCTGACCGGAATCGCTGCCGCCGGTCTTGTACTTCCAGTGCGCGGCGATGCCGGTCTCGGCGACCCGGTGCATGTCGGTGGTGCGGATCTGCGCCTCGATCGGCACACCGTTGGGGCCGAACAGCGTGGTATGGAGCGACTGGTAGCCGTTCACCCGCGGAATGGCGATGTAATCCTTGAAGCGTCCCGGCATGGGTTTGAACACCGCGTGTACCGCGCCCAGGGCGCGGTAGCAGGTGTCGGGACTGTCGACCACGATGCGTAGCCCGTAGACGTCGACGATGTCGGACAGCAGCGCGCGCTTGCGGCGCATCTTGCGGTAGATGCTGTAGAGATGCTTCTCGCGCGTCTCCACGTGCGCCGGGATATGGGTCTTCATGAGCCCGGCGTTCAGCTGCTGCTCGATCTTCTTGAGAAATTCCTTCTGATTGCCGCGCGCGCGCCGCAGCGCCCGCTCCAGCACCTGATAGCGGCGCGGATAGAGGGCCTTGAACCCCAGGTCCTCGAGCTCGAGCTTCATGTTGTAGAGGCCCAGCCGTTCGGCGATGGGCGCGTAGATGTCGAGCGTCTCGCGCGCGATGGCGCGGCGCCGCGCCGGCGCCATCGCCTCGATGGTGCGCATGTTGTGGGTGCGGTCGGCGAGCTTCACCAGGATGACGCGCAGGTCGCGCACCATCGCCAGCAGCATCTTGCGGAACGACTCCGCCTGCGCCTCCTCGCGGCTCTTGAACTTGATCTGGTCGAGCTTGGTGACGCCGTCGACGATCTCGGCGACATCCGCGCCGAAGCGCGCGGCCAGCTGATCCTTGGGAGTCGGCGTGTCCTCGATGACATCGTGCAGGATGGCCGCGACGATGGTGTCGGCGTCCAGTTTGAGATCGGCGAGGATGGCGGCGGCGGCGACCGGGTGGGCGATGAACGGCTCACCCGACAGGCGCTTCTGACCTTGATGCACCGAGGTGCCGAACTCGGCCGCCTCGCGGATGCGACTCACCTGGTCGGGCGGCAGGTAGCCGCCGACGGAACTCAGCAGTTCCTTAAGCCCCGGGGTGCGTCTTCCGCCCGGCAGCAGTCCCAGGAGCGAAGACGCATAGTCCATGGCGGAAGAGGCGAGCCGTCAGTCTCCGAGGCCGAACTGCGGCGCGCGGAAGCTCGACTGATTGTCTGCGTCCGGAACCGGCGGCTCGGGAGCGGGCTCGGGCTCGCGCAGCATCTCGGCAGTGATGTTGCCGGCAGCAATTTCGCGCAGCGCCAGCACGGTCGGCTTGTCGTTCTCGAGCGGCAGCGTCGCTTCCGCTCCGTTCGCCAGGCGGCGTGCACGCTGCGCTGCGAGCAGCACCAGCTGGAACAGGTTCTCGACGTTCTCGAGGCAATCTTCTACGGTAATTCGGGCCATGATCGCTTACAGGGTGGTGCGCACCGGATGTGGTGCGCGGAGCAAGAAACTATAAGCGAAAACGCACCCCCCAGGCCAGCGCCGTGCGCGGGCCCGCTTCGGTGCAGCGCGATACGCCGCCTCAGCCGGCGCGGCGCCGCCGCCGCCGCAGGCCGCCCGCGGCGAGTCCGCTCAGCAGCAGGAGCGCGCTGGCGGGTTCCGGCACGCCGGTCTTGCCACCGCCGCCACCGCTCTTCAGCGTGATGCCGCCGCAGGTGCTCGGGTTGTAGCCCGGCAGGTCCGGGCACGCGCCCCAGGCGTCCTGCACGCCGACGTAGAAGAACCCGACGTTGTTGATCTTGCCGCCGGCGTAGCCCACCAGCGTGGGATCCGTCGGCAGCACGTCGACTGTCATGTTCACGAACCAGCCGGTGCTGCAGACGGCCTGGGCGCAGATCTCGATGTCGTAGAGATGCGAGCCGACCGGTCCTGGTGCGGTCTCGTAGCCGACCAGGGTCATGGCCGGAATCGTCAGGCCATACCCGGGCGTGCCGAACTGGATATCTGCCCCGGTGACCGCGCCGGTCGCGGTGTTGATGTCGAGCGTGCCGCTGAAGTTGTCCGTGACGCTGGTGGCAGCCCCGGTGTCCGGGTTGAAGATGTCGACGGTGCCACTGATGTCGAACACGCTGGGCTGCGCCGCGAACAGTGGCGAGCACGCCGCGGCCAGCAGGGTGGCCAGAAGTTGCGCTGATTTCATGGAGTGTCCCTTCCTCGGGATATTGTTATGCCTACCGCTCTACGCCTGACGGGGCCGCGCGGCAAGGCCTCGAGCTGCCCACGCTGCGCCATCAGTTCACTCAGACGCCAATGGCGCGGAAAAACAGCCATTCGACTTGCTGTGACAGCCGCTTAGCTTGAGGTTCGGCTTCATGGCCGTGCGCCTCGACGATGCCGTGCAGGCCGTTGAAGAGAAAGATCGCCGTGTCGCGCGGCTCATCCAGCTGCCAGGCGCGCGCGTGCGCCCCGGCGAGCAGCACACCCAGCAGGTGATCGATCAGCGGGTTGTCAGTCATCCCGGTGCTGTCCGGCGGTCGGGCGGCATAGAAGATGAGGTCATGCAGGCGCAGCGACTCGAGGTAGCCGGCGACGGCGGCGCGCACCCAGGCGCTCAGTTTCTTCTTCCAGTCGCTGGCGGGTGCGGTTGCCACCGCCTTCTCGAGCGCGCGCAGCAGCTCGCGTGCGAAGCGCTCGCGCAGTGCCTCAATGAGCGCCTCCTTGGAGGTGAAGTGCAGATAGAAGGTGCCCTTGGCGACGGCGGCACGCGCGGTGATCTGCTCGATGCTGGTCGCGGCGATGCCCTGCTCGAGAAACAGGCGTTGGGCGGCGCTCAAGAGCTCCTCGCGCCGCACCGCGGCGGGCTTGGTACGCGGACGGCCGGATTTGCTACGCGGCATGTTCACTCGCCACTGAACGCAGGTCAGTGTCGACCTTATCCTACGGAGTGACTGCCGGCTACGCCAGTGCCGTCACCTGCAACGGAACCTGTAATCAACCTGCAAACGCGCGTTTGCAGCCCAGCGCGCGCGCTGCTAGTCTACTGACTGGTGGTCAGTCAAATAGGCGATCGATGCAATCACGGGGCTTCAGCCGGTATCTCGCAGCCAGCGCCTGCGGCAGCGTCGCCGCGGAAATGCAGTCGCTGGCGATCGGCTGGCAGGTCTATCAGCAGACTGGCAGCTTCGCGCAACTCGGCCTCATCGGACTTGCGCAGTTCGCACCCTTTGCGCTCTTGATGCCGCTCGCAGGTCCGGTCGCCGACCGGCACGACCGCGCCCGCATCCTGATGCTGTGCGTGCTGCTGCAGCTCATCGGCAGTGTGCTGCTGCTGGCGCTCGCGCACAGCGGCACGCAGCGCACCTGGCCGATCTACGGCGTGCTC
>DATHMN010000099.1:0-3811 GCA_035487135.1 Steroidobacteraceae bacterium
ACGCTGACGATCAACCGTGGCGAGTTCGTCGCGATCATGGGCGCCTCGGGCTCCGGCAAGTCCACCCTGATGAACATTCTAGGGTGCCTGGACCGCCCGAGCAGCGGCGAGTACCTGCTGGAAGGCATCGACGTTGCGCAGCTGGACGAGCCGGCATTGGCCCGCATCCGCGGGCGGCGCATTGGCTTCGTATTTCAGACTTTCAATCTGTTGCCGCGTACCAGTGCGCTCGAAAATGTTGAATTACCGCTGTTCTACGCGGCGCAGATTGAGGGCAACATCGCCCGTGCCCGCGACATGCTGAATATGCTCGGACTTGCGGATCGCGAGCGCAATCAACCCAATCAACTCTCCGGCGGACAACAGCAGCGCGTCGCCATCGCGCGGGCGCTGGTCAACGATCCGGCCATCGTGTTGGCGGATGAACCCACCGGAAATCTTGATTCCCAGAATGCGCTCGACATCATGGCGACCATTCGCGCCTTGAATCTCGAGCGCGGCGTGACCGTCGTGCTCGTGACGCACGAGCGCGACCTGGCGGAGCTCGCCGACCGAATCATCACGCTGCGCGATGGCCGGATCATTTCCGATTCGCCGACCGCTCACAGCGCCGGGCGGGGCGCAACGCGCACGCTGCCGGCCGTGCAGCCGTACCGTGAGCGCCGGTTCGTCAGCCGGTTTGACAGTCTGCTGCGCGAAGCCGGCTCAATCGGCTGGATCGCGCTGCTCGCGGCACTGCGGGCCATTGGCAGAAACAAGCTGCGCGCCGGATTGACGATGCTCGGCATGTTCATCGGCGTCGCCGCGCTGATCGCGATGGTCGCGGTGGGCGAAGGCGCGCGCGCCGCGGTCGAAGCGCAGGTGCAGAGCCTCGGCACTGATCTGCTGGTGGTGCTGCCGGGTACGACGCGCGTCAACGGTGTGCGCGCCGGCAACGGCAGCGCCGCGAGTCTGCGGGTCAAGGACGTCGGCGGAATTCTCGAAGAGGACGGTGCGGTCGCCGATGTCAGCTATGTCAACCGCCAAAACACCCAAGCGGTCAACGGCAATCAGAACTGGAGCACCAGCGTTCAAGGTATCTCGCCGAGCTATCTGTCGATTCGGCGCTGGCCGGTCGTGGCAGGCCGCACGCTCAACGATCAGGACGATCACGACGGTGCCGTCGTGTGCCTGTTGGGTCAAACGGTATTGGCCAATCTGTTCGGCGAATTTGCCGACCCGCTCGGTGCCACGGTGTTGGTGAAAAATGTCCCGATGACGGTGGTGGGAGTGTTGGCTGCGAAGGGCCACTCCGCCAGCGGCCAGGATCAGGACGACGTGATATTCATCCCGTTCACCACGTCGCAAGAGCGCATTCTGGGTGTCGCGACGCCCTCCTCCGCCCAGACGCTGTCGAACAATGTATTCGCCACCATCGGGCCGCCTCCGAATCCCTTCGGCGTCGTGCCCAAGCTGGAAGGCTTCGTCAACACCATTTTCGTTCAGGCGCGCAGCCCCGCGCTGGTGAAGACCGCGCTGGACCAAGTGACCAAGACGCTCGAGAAGACGCACCGGATTCTTCCCGGCAAACCGGATGATTTCGTGGTGCGCGATCTGACCGAGATCGCCGAAGTCGCGGAACAGAGTTCCAAAGCCATGGAATTGTTGCTGGCCGCGATCGCCTCGATCTCGCTGGTGGTCGGCGGCATCGGCATCATGAATATCTTGCTGGTCTCTGTGACGGAACGGACACGCGAGATTGGCATCCGCATGGCCACCGGCGCGCGGCGGCTGCACGTCTTGGCGCAGTTTCTGGTCGAGGCCATGCTGCTGGCGCTCATGGGCGGTGTAGCGGGTATCGCGGCCGGCGTGGTCGCCTCGCTGCTGATCTCACACTTGGCGGGTTGGCCAATCCTGCTGGAACTCAATGTCATGATTCTGGCGTTTGCGTTCTCGGGCGCGGTCGGGGTGTTTTTCGGCTTCTATCCCGCCCGGCAAGCCTCGCGCCTGAATCCGATCGATGCGCTGCGCTATGAGTAAGCTCTTGCATGGCCGATCGCTCACAGGGCGGATGATCGGCGTCGCCGCCGCTTCGGCGCTCGCGAGCTGCGCGGTCGGCCCCAACTTCCACCGACCGAATCCGCCGGACACGTCAGGCTACTTGCACCCGAGTTCAGATAGCGCGCCGGTGCAGCCGGAGGCGCGGGACGTGCAGAACATTTCACCGGGCGCCGAGCTCGCCGGTGAATGGTGGCAACTGTTTCACTCGGCGCAACTGGACGAGGTGGTTCGCAATGCAATTGCCGCGAGCCCCACGCTGGTTGCGGCAAACGCGACTCTGGCCGGGGCACGCGAAGCAGTGACCGTGGCACGCGGCGCGCTACTACCCATCGTGAGTGCGGCCGCCGACGCCCAACGAGCGGGCACGGGTGCGCTTCGAGCGCCCGGTACCGGCGCCACCGCCAATCTCTACAGCATCGGTCTGTCCACAAGCTACAACCTGGATATTTTTGGCGGCACGCGCCGCGCCGTCGAGCAACAGCAAGCGCTCGCGGACTTCCAGCGCAATGAGCTCGCGGCGGCGTATCTGACCCTGACCGGCAGCGTCGTGAATGAAGTGCTGACAATTGCGTCGACTCGACTCCAAATCACCACCACCGAGGAGTTGATCGCCAGCGACCGCAAGAATCTCGCGCTGACGCAACGCGCATTTGACGTGGGTATCGTGCCGCGCAGCGATGTACTGACGGCCGACACCCAGCTGGCCGCCGATCTCTCCCAGCTGCCATCCCTGCACAAACAACTCGATCAGGCTTATGACGCGCTTGCGGTGCTGTCAGGCCGTGCGCCCTCCGAGTGGCAGGTGCAGCCATTCGACATCGATCAATTCACTCCGCCGCGGGACATTCCCGTGAGCCTGCCCGCCCGACTGGTGCAGCAGCGCCCGGATGTCCTTGCCGCCGAGATGCAGCTTCACGCCGCGAGCGCGGCGATCGGCGTGGCGGTTGCTCAGGAGTTTCCTGATATCAGCTTGTCGGCCTCCATCACTAGAGAGGCCCTGCGCGCGGCAGATCTCTTTCATCAGTTCGGCACGCTCTGGGGGGTCGGCGGCTCATTGACGCAGCCGCTATTCAAGGGCGGAGCGTTGAGCGCGCAAGTGCGTGCGGCGCGCGATACCTTCAAGGCCGAGGCCGCCACCTACCAGGCAGTGGTGCTCGAGGCGCTCGGGCAGGTTGCCGACGATCTCTGGGCGCTGCAATACGACGCGCAGATCCTCACTGTCGATCGGCACTCGATGGACGTCGCTTTTGAGGCGCTGAAGCTGCAGCAGCAAAGCTACGCCGTGGGCACGACCACCGTATTGAACTTGATTGCAGCGGAGCGTACTTACGCACAGGCGCGTCTCAGCTACGTCAACGCTCGAGTACAGCAGTTCACCGACAGCGCAAGCCTCCTGACCGCGCTGGGCGGAGGATGGTGGCACGACAAGATTGAGGCCTCTGCTCATTGACAAACTGACCGCCGGCGGTCAATGCTTTGCTCAATGGTGAACTATCAGGAGCGCCTCGACCGCACCTTCGCAGCACTCGTCGATCCGACACGGCGCGCGATTCTCGCACAGCTCGAACGCCGGGCGAGCGCGTCAATCAGCGAACTCGCGCAACCCTTTGCAATCAAGCTGCCGGCCGTCATGAAGCACCTCGATGTGCTCGAGGACGCCGGCCTCGTGACGCGTTCGAAATCCGGCCGCACGGTGACGGTACGGCTGCGGCCGCAGCCCATGCGCGAAGCGATGGCATGGTTGCGCCGCTACGAACGCTTCTGGTCTGAG
>DATHMN010000100.1:0-6802 GCA_035487135.1 Steroidobacteraceae bacterium
CCGCGCAGGTGGCGGCCGAGAAGGCCGGCACGGCCGCGCAGGAGCACGGCGTGAAGAACGTGGAAGTACGCGTCGGCGGCCCCGGCCCCGGGCGCGAGTCCGCGGTGCGGGCACTCAACAATTGTGGACTCAAGATCACCAGCATCTCCGACGTGACGCCGATCCCGCACAACGGGTGTCGTCCGCCGAAGAAGCGTCGCGTGTAACGGTTTAAGAGGAAGTTATGGCGCGTTACATAGGTCCCAAGTGCAAGCTCGCCCGCCGCGAGGGCACCGATCTGTTCCTGAAGAGCGGTGTGAAACCCCTGGAGAACAAGTGCAAGTTCACTGTGCCTCCCGGCGGTCTCAAGAGTGAGCGCCGCCAGCGGCTGTCCGACTACGGCCTGCAGCTGCGCGAGAAACAGAAGCTGCGGCGCATGTACGGCGTGCTCGAGCGGCAGTTCGGCAACTATTACGAGGAAGCCGCGCGCAAGGCCGGTGCCACCGGCGAGAACCTGCTGCGGTTGCTCGAGAGCCGCCTGGACAACGTGGTCTACCGCATGGGCTTCGCCGCCACGCGCGCCGAGGCGCGCCAGCTGGTGAGCCACAAGGCCATCAGCGTGAACGAGAAGCCGGTGACCATCGCCTCTTATCAGGTGAAGGCCGGCGACATCGTTCAGGTGCGCGAGAAGTCGCGCAAGCAGCTGCGCATCCAGAGCGCACTCAACGTCGCCCAGCAGGTCGGCCTGCCGGAGTGGGTGGAAGTGAACGACAAGGAGTTCCGTGGCGTGTTCAAGTCGGCTCCCGGGCGCGACGAGATCCTGCCGGACATCAACGAGAACCTGGTCGTCGAGCTGTATTCGAAATAACTGGCTTGGCTTGCAATCGGGGCGCAGCGCCCCCATTGAAGCCGGTCCAGCCGTGTTTCCTTTTGCGCCGGTGTTCGCCGGCAAGGTGAGACTGCAATGCAGGGTTCAGTGAGCGAGTTTCTGCGGCCGCGGGTGGTCAAGGTGCAGCCGGTGGCCCCGCGCCAGGCGCGCGTGGTGATCGAGCCGTTCGAGCGCGGCTTCGGCCATACGCTCGGCAACGCGTTGCGCCGCGTGCTGCTGTCGTCCATGCCCGGTAGCGCCATCACCGAGGTCGAAATCGATGGCGTGCTGCACGAGTACACCAGCATCGAGGGCGTGCAGGAAGACGTGGTCGACATCCTGCTCAATCTGAAGACGGTCGCGCTGCGGATGCACGCGCGTGACTCCGCCGAGCTGCGCCTGCACAAGAAGGGACCGGGACCGGTGACCGCCGGCGACATCCAGACCGATCACGACGTCGAAGTCGTGAACCCGGAGCTGGTGATCGCCAATCTCACCAAAGCGGGCGAACTCGCCATGACGCTGCGCGTCGAGCGCGGCCGCGGCTACCGCCCGGCGGCATCGCGCGTGGCCTTCGAGGAGCAGACCCGTCCGATCGGGCGCCTGCAGCTGGATGCCTCCTTCTCGCCGGTGCGGCGCGTGACCTACTCGGTCGATGCGGCGCGCGTCGAGCAGCGCACCGACCTCGACAAGCTGGTGATCGACATCGAGACCAACGGCACGATCGACGCTGAGGAGGCGATCCGCCGTGCCGGCAGCATCCTCAAGGATCAGCTGTCGGTGTTCGTCGACCTGCAGGGCGAGGAAGAGACCGCCACCAAGGTCTCGGAGATGCAGTTCGACCCGATCCTGCTGCGTCCGGTGGATGAGCTCGAGCTCACCGTGCGCAGTGCCAACTGCCTCAAGGCAGAGAACATTCACTACATCGGCGATCTGGTGCAGCGCACCGAGGTCGAGCTGCTGCGCACCCCGAACCTCGGCAAGAAGTCGCTCACCGAGATCAAGGAAGTGCTGCAGAGCCACGGTCTGATGCTCGGCATGCGTCTGGACGGCTGGCCGCCGGCCGGACTCAAGCACGACGAAGAGCGCGACGTCATCTGAAGCGACACGCGGGCCGCGCCACCGGCGCGGCCCGTTTTGCAGAAACAGGGTCTGATCTATGCGTCACCATCTCTCCGGGCGACAGCTGTCGCGTAACAGTACGCACCGCCATGCGCTCATGCGCAACATGTCAGTCTCGCTGCTGCGGCACGAGACCATCCGCACGACGCTGCCGAAAGCCAAGGAGCTGCGGCGCGTGGTCGAGCCGCTGATCACCCTCGCCAAACACGATCAGGATGCCAACCGGCGCATCGCTTTTGCACGCCTGCGCGATGCGCAGATCGTCGAGAAGCTGTTCGCGGATCTCGGTCCGCGCTTCAAGGCGCGTCCGGGTGGCTACACCCGCATCCTGCGCATGCTGCCGCGTCCGGGCGATTCCGCGCCGATGGCACTGATGCAGCTGGTCGACGGGCCGCAGCCGGTGGCCGCGGAGGAGCCGGCGGAAAAGAAGAAGACCACTCGGCGCGCCAAGTCGAAAGCGAAGGCCAAGGCCGCTGCGGCGCCCGAAGAGACCGCTGTGGAAGCCGCTCCCAAGAAGCGCACGCGCAAGAAGAAGACCGCCGCCGCCTGATCCGCCGGAGGCGGCCGGCCGAGCGGGCGTGGGACGGGTATCCGGTCCGCAGACGCTTGCCGACTGCACCGTAAGCGTGGCACTCGATGGCCCCGTTCACGGGTTTGCCTTGGCTGGAAGCACTCCGTTAGGCTCCGACCTCAAGCCGGCGCCACGAACCGGCGCTTAAGGGGAGGAGACCCGCCATGAGCCTCGCTTCTGAATTCAAAGAGTTTGCAATGAGGGGGAGCGTCATCGACCTCGCGGTCGGTGTCGTGATCGGCGCCGCGTTCGGCAAGATCGTCTCTTCCCTGGTCGGCGACGTCGTCATGCCGGCGCTGTCACCGATCCTCGGCAGCGTCAATTTCACCGACCTGTCGCTGCGCATCGCCACTGACTCGGCGGGCAAGCCTGTGCTGCTCAAGTACGGTTCTTTCCTCCAGACCATTTTCGAGTTCATCATCATTGCCCTCGCGATCTTCGTCGTCATCAAGGGCATCAACCGGCTGAAGCGGCCCGCGCCTGCGGCTGCGGCAGCACCGCCCCCGCCGACCAAGACCGAGGCTCTGTTACAGGACATCCGCGATATTCTGGCGAAGAAGCCCTGATTGTCTCATTAAAGAAACAATAACCAAGGGGCCACAGGCCCCAGGGGAGGCAGTATGAAGAGAGGGCCCATGGCGCTGGCAGTGGCCGGCGTATTGACTGCGGCACTTTCAGGCTGCGGAGCAGCGGGGGGCGGCGAGCCGTCCGAGTCGCAGATGAAGGATGCCATGCTGTTCGAGATGAATCATCCGCCCGGGGTCACGGTTTCGGACCCGGTGAGCATCAAGTTCTTCAAGAAAGAGGCCTGCGACAAGCCCACCGGACAGGGAGTGCACTGCACGTTCGATGTGCAGGTGGCCTCGGCGAACATGGCGGCGGGCTTCTACAACGACATCCCCGGGGCGAATTTCTACAAGGACGACTCGGGCAAGTGGCAGATGCGCCCGCCGTTCTAGAGCGAGCGGAAGGCGTCCCGGGTCAGATTTTCGCACCCCTGCGGGTTCACGGCGAGGTCGTCCTCGATACGGATTCCGCCGAAGGGTGTGAGAGCCTCGACCCGTGACCAGTTGATCAGCGGCCCGCGCGCATCGGCGCGGGCGGCCGCGAGCAGCTGCGGAATGAAGTAGATCCCCGGCTCCATCGTCACGACGAAGCCGTCCTCGAGCACGCGCGTGAGCCGCAGGTAAGGGTGATCCTCGGGCCTGGGGATCTCGCCGCCGTCGGCGGAGGCCATGAAACCGCCGACATCGTGCACCTCGAGTCCGAGCAGGTGGCCGATGCCATGTGGCAGGAACACGCGCGTCACACCGGCAGCGAGCGCTGCCTGGGCGCTGCCGCGCAGCAGGTCCGCATCCTTGAGCAGCTGCGCGGTGAGCTCATGCGCCTGCAGGTGCACGTCGCGCCAGTCGACCCCGGGACGCACCGCCTTGCACAGGGTCTGCTGCATCTGATCCATGCGGCCGATGAGCGCGGCGAACTCCGCATCCGCATGCGCATAGGTGCGCGTGATGTCGCTGGCGTAGCCGGCGAACTCAGCCCCCGCGTCGATCAGCAGCGAGAGGCGCTCGGCGGGGGCTGAGCGTTGCAGCAGCTGGTAGTGCAGCACGGCGCCGCCGTCGTTGAGCGCGATGATCGGATTGTAGGGCAGCTCCTGCTCGCGCAATCCGCATCCCTTGAGGAAGGCGAGCTCGATCTCGAACTCGGAGGCCGCGTGGTTGAACGCCTCCGCCGCCGCCTGGTGTCCGCGCGCCCCGAGGCGGTTGGCCTCGCGCAGGCACTCGAGCTCGTACGGCGTCTTGATGGCACGGGCAAAATCGAGGCGTTGCATCAGCGGGCGCGGATTCACCGCGCCCACGCCCCAGCGGCCAAGCTCGGCAAAGGCATCGCCGATGTAGGCCGCCTGTGACAGGTCCGAGGGCAGCTGGGCGCGCGCTGCGGCGCGATCCGGCACGACGCGCACGTCGAAATGGCTCACCCAGTAGCCCGTCGGCACCTCCGCGGGCTTGTGCCAGTAATCGGCGGCGCGCGCCAGAATCAGCCGCGGCGGCTCGCCGGGCCGGAACCAGATGAAGCTGTCCGGCGCATCCGCAAGCGGCGCCCACACCTTGAAGGGCGCATGGGCCTCGAACGGGTAGTGGCGATCGTCCTCAAACACGGGCAGCGGCGCGCCGGCGTGCAGCAAGAGACCGGTATAGCCATAAACATCGAGCGCCTGAGCGGTTCGCCCACAGACTGTTGCAAGGTGTGAACCGAAGGTGGCTGCGAGCTTCGCCTGTAGCTGCTGCGAAACAACCGCTGACATTCCAACCCCCCTTATGTTGCGACAGCTTGCGTCTGTCTCCCCGGACAGACAACAGTAAACCGGCGTGCCGTTTCCAATCCTACCGGGACTTATATAGAATTTGGCCCCCGCGGTGCTGGTAACGGGCGCGGGGAACGACCAGGACGGGTCGCCGTCTTATCAACACAACTCTTGCTTCTCTCGGGGTACCGATCGATGAAAACCAAACTTGCTCTTAGCGCTATTGTTGCCGCGCTGATGCTGACGGCCTGCGCGAAGCAGGAATCCGCAGGCACTGATCAGGCTGCAGCTCCTCCTGCTCCGGCTGCTTCCGACGCCGCGAACGCCGCGGGCAACGCCGCCCAGGCCGCGGGCCAGGCTGCCAGCGACGCCGCGAACGCCGCGGGTAATGCCGCCCAGTCCGCCGGCAACGCTGCCGCTGGTGCTGCCGACTCGGCTGCCTCGGCCGCTCAGGCTGCCGGCCAGGCCGCGCAGCCGGCGACGCCGCCGCCGGCTGACAGCTCTGCGCCGCCGAAGCAATAAGTTTCACGCTGCGAGCGTAAAACACCCGGCCTGGACGGTTCGCCGCGCGCGAGCTGTCCGGGCCGTTTTCGTTTCAGGGATGGCGCGACATGGTTGTGGCCTCGGTCAGTGTGCGCGACGCCCGGGCAGCACCGGCTGACCGGTTGTGGATTCAGAGCGTCTACCGCGACTACCTTGATGACCTCAATCCCGGCACCGGACTGTTCCCGGCGCTGGGCGAAGTCGGTCACCGTGAGCCGGATCAGATTGCGCACTGGTTCGGCGATCCCAACACTTACCCGCTCATCATCGTGCGCGGCAGCGAACCGGTGGGTTTCGCCCGCGTGCAGCGCGCGCTCGCGGGCGGCACAGCACCGCGCGTCGACTACCGCATGGCGGAGTTCTTCGTGACACGCGCACGGCGCCGCCTCGGCATCGGCCAGACGGCAGTGCAGCTGATCCTGAGTCGTTTCGCCGGACGCTGGGAGATCAGCGAATACCTGCGCAACGCCGTGGCCGTGAATTTCTGGCGCCGCGTGGTCGCCGGCTACACCCGTGGCACCTACCAGGAGCGCATCGTCAACGGCGAAGTGCGCCAGGTGTTCGATTCGGCGAAGCCGCGTCCGGCGTAGGCGCCTTGGCGCAGCCACCGCAGGCATCCAGCTGGCGCGCCAGCGTACGCTGGCGCAGCCGCAGCAGCCACGCGCTGCGCGCGAGCAGCGGCGCCCGCTCGAGCAGCGTCAACCACTTGAGGCGCAGCGTGAGCGAGGACAGCCGCCAGGCGCTGAACAGCGCACAGGCGCTCACCACGACGCCGACAGCCAGCTGTTGCAGCAGCAGGCTCACGCGCCGCCTCCGCACAGCAAGGCCGCGCGATAGGTGAGGAACGCCGCGGCGTAGGCGAGCGCGAACAGGTAGGCCGCCATGTACAGCGGGTAGCGCCACGAGTTGGTTTCGCGCTTGACCACGGCGAGTGTTGACAGGCACTGCGGCGCGAACACGTACCAGGCGAGCAGCGACAGTCCGGTCGCGACGCTCCAGCTGTGCGCGATCACCGGGCTGAGCGCGTTGGCGACGTCGCTGGTGCCGGACATCGCGTACACGGTGCCGAGCGCGCTCACCGCGACCTCGCGCGCCGCCAGTCCCGGCACCAGCGCGATCGAGATCTGCCAGTTGAAGCCGAGCGGGGCGAACAGGTACTCGAGCGCGTGCCCGAGCATGCCGGCGATGCTGTACTGGATCGCAGGCCCGCTGGCCGCGGCGGGCGGGCCGGGGAAGCTTGCCAGGAACCACAGCACCACCATGAGCGTGAGGATGATGGTGCCGACGCGCGTCAGAAAGATCTTGGTGCGCTCCCACAGGCCGAGGGCGAGATTGCGCAGGTGCGGCAGGCGGTACTCGGGCAGCTCCAGCAGCAGCGGCCGGTACTCACCGCGCATCATGGTGCGCTTGAGCA
>DATHMN010000101.1:0-24665 GCA_035487135.1 Steroidobacteraceae bacterium
GCGCGCGTGCTCGCCGGAGATTCCGAAAGCCAGGGAGCCGGCGGCGGATGGAGCGAGATTCTGAGCGGCATCAAAACGCTGCTCGAGACCGGTCGTGCGCTACCGTTTCAGAGCGGGCGCTGAGCGTCGCTTGTGCGGACCGTCGTCTGAGGGCGGCGGCTACGCCCGCGAGGTCTTGCGGGCGTGGCTGCTGCTTCGACTGATTCAAAGCGACTCGACTGCGTGGCGTTGATCCGGCCATCCCGATCGCCGCGAGAGATTTACGGGCCGGCTCGTCGATCGGGTGCCGGCCGCACGACAATTTCCGGTATTCGTCTTTTGACCGGCGACGATTGAATGATCGCAGTATTGGTCGTTGCCAGCGGCAGAATATCGTCGATGAGCCGCTCCAGCTCTTCGACGGTTTGCACATGGGCCTTGGCCACGAAGCAATCATCTCCGGTGACCCGGTCGCACTCGACCACGCTGGTCTTTTTGGCGAGTAGCTTGGCCACGCGATGCAGTTCACCGGGCATCGGGCGGATGCGCATCAGTACCGCAACCGGCAGCCCGAGAGCACTCGGGTTCAGGCGCGCACTGTAACCTTCGATGACGCCCGCCTCCTCGAGGCGGCGTATGCGCTCTGCGGTACTCGGTGACGACAGTCCAATGCGGCCGGCCAGTGTCTTGACCGGAACACGGGCGTTCTCCACCAGAGCCTTCAGGATTGCGACGTCAAGCTTGTCCAGCCCGGTATTGGTCTTGCCATTGCGCCTCATATCGACCTCATAAAAGAATGTATATGTTCATTACATGCTACAAAAAATAGGAATCTCCGCCAAACAAAGATAATAGATCGCTACGCTAATAGCGATCGCTCCTTAAAATATGCGGTATGTCGAATGCCCAGATCGTATCGCTTCGAGCGAGCCAGATGCCGCCGCAGGTCTGGTTCGGCATCAGCGCCGTTTTCCACTATCTGGGCCCGTCATTCGCGGTATTGCTGTTCCCGAGCGTGGGCGTGCTCGGGGTGGCCTGGCTGAGGATTGCTTCCGCCGCCTTGGTGTTTGCACCCGTGACGCACCCCTGGCGTGTGTTCGCCTCGAGTGATCAGGCTCGGCGTCGTCTGCTGTTGGCATTCGGCCTGACTCTGGCCGCCATGAATTGCTGCTTTTACCTGGCGCTGAGTCGCCTGCCCATCAGCTTGGTCGCCGCCATTGAGTTTGTCGGCGCACTGGTGGTAGCGCTGGTGGGATTGAGGACGCAGCGAAATCTGGCCGCGTTGCTCTTAGCGCTGCTGGGAGTGGCGCTGTTGCTGCGTCTGCGCTGGTCATCCGATTCGCAGGGACTGATGTGGGCCATCCTGAATGGCATCTTCTTTGTCATCTACGTCATCCTCGGACACCGACTCGCACGCAGTGGCGCCGGCGCCGGTGTGGCGAGTCTCGGCGCGGCGATGTGGGTGGCCTTTGTGGTGGTCTTTCCGATCGGAATCACGCAGGCGCTCGCGGCGTTTCGCCACCCACCGTTGCTGGCGGCGGGGTTCGGTGTTGGCGTGGCCTCATCGGTGCTGCCGTACATTTGTGACCAGATCGCGATGTCGCGTCTTCCGCGGGCCTCATTCGCGCTGCTCCTGAGCCTGCTACCCGCCTGCGCGACCCTCATTGGCGCGCTGGTTCTCGCACAGATCCCCACCGCGCGCGATGTGCTCGGTATTGCTCTGGTGATGCTGGGCGTCTCACTGCATCAGCCGAGGCCGGACTCGGGCAACTGACGTCACTTTGAAGGTGAGGAGGCCACATGGACTACGTCCGACTCGGGAATGCCGGGCTCAAAATTTCACGAATAGCGCTCGGTTGCATGAGTTTTGGCATGCAAGCACGCGCCTGGCGCCTCGGTGAGGAGGCGAGCCTGGCAATCATTCGGCAGGCGCTCGAGCTCGGAATCTCTTTCTTCGACACGGCTGACATGTATGGATCAGGGGAAAGCGAGCTGGTTCTCGGGCGCGCCCTGGCGCGCTATGCGCGACGAGACGAGGTCGTCGTCGCCACCAAGGTCTACTATCCGGTAAGACCGGATGCCAACGGCCGTGGCCTGTCGCGCAAAGCGATCTTCGCCGCCATCGACGCAAGTCTGGGCAGACTCAGCACGGACTATGTTGATCTCTACCAGATTCATCGCTTCGACGCGGACACACCGATTGAAGAGACACTCGAGGCGCTGCACGATCTGGTGAAGAGCGGCAAGGTGCGCTATCTCGGGGCGTCATCGATGTTCGCCTGGCAATTCTGCAAGGCGCTGTATCTGGCAGAGCAACGCGGCTGGACTCGCTTTGTAGCAATGCAACCGCACTACAATCTCCTCAACCGGGAAGAGGAGCGCGAGATGCTCCCGCTGTGCCGAGCGGAAGGCATCGGAGTGCTGCCCTGGAGCCCCTTGGCGCGAGGGAGGCTCTCGAGGCCGTGGGCGGCACCCTCGAGCTCCGACCGCGTCTCTCAGGATCGCACCGCGGCCATGCTCTACGGTGCGACGGAGGATGCAGACCAGAAGGTGGTGCGGGCGGTTGGCTCAGTGGCCGAGCGCTTAGGCATCTCCCGCTCCCAGGTCGCATTGGCGTGGCTGTTGTCGCAGCCCGGGATTACGGCGCCCATTGTGGGATCGGCGAAGCCGAGCTACTTGGCTGAGGCCGTCGCGGCACTGTCCGTCACATTAGATGCAACGGATCGCGCCGAGCTGGAGGCGGCCTATGTACCCCACGCCGCGAGCTTCTATCAGGAGGTTCCGGGAAAGGATCAGGATCGCTGATGCGACGGCCGCCGAGTTCGGCACTGGTGCGCGAAAGCCTCGGCCTCCCTCTCGGCTACGGCAGATCGGTGATCCACAGGTCGAGGGGCAGCTCCTGCTGGTGTTGCGCCGGAGGGGGGAGCGCTACGGTCTCGATCGGTTGACCGTCGGTGGTCGCTTTGTCGAACGCAGCAGTCGAGACGCCCCGCTGCGTGGCGCTGAACTGGCGCACCAGGTAAGGCAGGCCGTTGGACAACATTGACGACGGGCCGTCCATGACCTGGAAATGCAGATGCGGCTCGGAGGAGTTCCCCGAGGTACCCACCATTCCCAGGACGTCGCCACGCTTCACATACTGACCTTCGTGCACCTGGAGCGTGTGCGGGGCGAAGTGCGCGTACATGGCGTAGCAACCACCGCCCAAGTCGAGGATTACGTGGTTGCCGTCGGCCTGATCGACCGCCACGTTCGGCAGGCTGCCGATGGGAGAGTTCGCGGAATTGTCGACGGCGGCGATTACTTTTGCGTCGGCGACCGCGTACGCGGGCTTGCCGTAGATCATGTAGCTCTTGGGATTCTTGGCATCGCCAACGTAGATGCGGCCATTCGCATCCAGCTGCTCCCAGTCAATGGCGAAGCGCTGCGCGTCGTAGGCGCCGCCGTTGAGAGAAAGAGTCGCGCGGATGTGTCGCTTGGAATCGCAACAGCCGTCGCCGGCGATGTAGCGCGCACCTCGCAGCGGCGCATCGAGCAGCAGCGTCGTGGGTCGCGGCACTTCGATGCGGGCAGCCGTGGCGGTTGCGCTCTGGCCATTCCATGTCATGTTGAGCTGGTGTGCCAGCGCCTGCGGGATATCGCGCAATTGGTCGAACCTGACATGCAGGTACAGGATGCCGTACTGCGAGGCGCCGAATTGGCCGGGCTGTGCCTTGAGATCGCGGACGACGAGCCGAGTCGCGAGCTGTGTCGCAGCGAGCTGCGCCACGCTCGCACCCTTGCCGGCATCTAAGACCCGCAGCTGGCTCGCAGTGACGCGCTCGCCGCTGAAGTTGGCCAGATCCAGCTCATAAAGCAGGTGATAGCGCCCGTCGCCGCCCTTCACCGGAACAGGCGGGTGCTCGATCTGCATCACCAGGGGAGTCAGCACCGGCTCGGTGTTGACCGCAGGGACAGTCGCGCTGTGTACCGCGGGCGTCGCCTGCGCGCCCGCAGCTGCCTCACCGTGGGCCGAGGCGGCCAGATAGAAAAGGAACGGGGCGTACACCAGCCGGGAGATCGTCTTCATGGCGTGTCCTGTAGCCGGGAGCGGCGGGTGCTTTGCAGGGGCAGCCGCAAATTCTTCTGCAGCTGCAGTCTCACTGATCGGTATTTGCCTCGAGGTTACGCCCGGCCCGCTGCGCTGTCACGCGCTGGATCGGGCTCAACCGGGTGCCGCGGTCAGCCGTCCGCGCGGCGCTCTGCACGGCAGTGCGACCCATCGCGAGGCGCCAGGGAGGCAAGCTCACTGCGGCATCGAGCGGCAGCCGGCGGCGTCATCGGGATCCGCGACCGGTCGTGTGCATCAGCGCGCGTTTCCGACCAGCTGATCCAAGGCGGCGCGGTAGCTTTTGCTGAGTCTGAGCGTGGTCCCGTCGGTGAGCACGACCGCGAATTCACCGCCCGACAGCGAGCGCAGCTCCGTGATACGGTGCGCATTGACGATCGTTGAACGGTGAATGCGCACGAACCCTTTGCGGGTCAAACGCTCATCCAATGCCGAGATGGTCTCGCGCAGCAGCCACACCTTCCTGCCCACATGGACGGAAACGTAGTTATCGGCTGCCTGAATCCAATCGATGTCGGCGAGCCGAACGAACACGACGCGATCGCGGGCAGGAATGGCCAGCCGATCGCAGCCGAGAGGTTCTTCGGGCGCGGTGCCGTTGCGGGTGAGACTCGCGATCGCGGCAGCGAATTGACGGGCATAGCTGCCGTTGTGCCTGCCGAGCATCACCTCGCGAGCGTGGCGCAACGTTGCAGCGAAACGCTCATCGTCAATGGGTTTCAAAAGATAGTCCAGGGCGTGAACTTCAAAAGCGCGCAGCGCATATTTGTCGAACGCCGTGACGAAAATGACATGCGGCGTCAGCTGCGGCCGCAGCGACCGCAGCACGTCGAAGCCGGACAGCACCGGCATCTGCACGTCCAGAAATACCAGGTCCGGTGACAAAAGGTTGATGGCGGAAATCGCCTCGGACCCGTTGCGACACTCGCCGACGATCTCGATCTCACTCACGCGTTCGATTCGCACCCGCAGGCCACGGCGCGCGATCTCCTCATCGTCGACGAGCAGCGTTCGGATGGACATCATGCGGACTCCAGCGCAACGCCTGCGACAGTGGGATCGGCAACCGTGTTGAGTGGCAGATCAATGGCCACGACCACGCCACCCACAGCGCCGCGGCCCACCACCAGGTGCGCCTCGTCGCCGTACAGCTCGTCGAGCCGTCTGGCGGTATTTGACAGACCCACGCCGAATGCTGGAGTGGCAGAGGCCCTGAAGCCCGGGCCGTCGTCCTCCACTCGCAATCTCAACGTACCGGCGTGCGTGTGCACTGCAATGCGGACAGAGCCGCCGTCCCGGTGCGGCAGAATGCCGTGCTGCACGGCGTTCTCCACCAGCGGCTGCAGCAGCAGCGTCGGCACCAGCGCCGACAGCGCCTCGGGGGCGACGTCCACGTGGAACGTCAGGCGATCACCGAAGCGAATCTTCTGGATGTCGAGGTAGTGGCGAACAAACGCCATTTCGCGGGCGACCGGTATCTGCGGGGTCTCGGCGGTCTGCAGGGAGATGCGCAGAAAATCGCTGAGCCTTGAGATCATGGAGAGTGCTGCGTCGAGGCGGTGGTCGGCGATCAGTGCCGAGATGCTGTTCAGGGTGTTGAACAGAAAATGCGGTTGCAGTTGCGATTGCAGAGCGAGCAGCCTTGCGGACTGCGCCAGTCCTTCGGCGGCCGCTGCGCGACGGCGCTCACGCTCGAGGCTGATCCAGCCGTTGATGCTGAAATATAAGAGCGACCAGCCGAGCAGTACGAATCCCCAGTTGAACCAGATCTTGAGTGGAATCGGGCCGTAGGAGGGTAGCGCTTTGACCAGCGCGGGACTTACGGCATAGGCCAATCGAGTGATCAGCACCTGCAACTCGTACCAGCAGGGAATGCTGATGATGGTCAGCGCGAGTACCTGGGCGGCAAGTCTTAAAGAAGGGGTGCGCCGTCGCCGCCAGCGCTGGAACAGGAGTCGATAGCCAAGTGTCAGCAGGAGCCCGCTGACGAGGAGCAGGAGCACATCGAATAGCGCCTGCGCGGTGCTTTCGTGCGCCAACGCATAGCCGAGCATCATGAGGCCATACAACAGCCAGCCCACCGACTGCAGCAGCCAGTAGAGCAGGTTATGAGAGATCTCATGTTCGCCCCAGCGCAGGACGAAGCCTGGCTGAGCGGAGGGAGTGTGTGCAGACATGAAATTCCTCGAGCGCGGCGGATCAGACGTCAAGCTTGGGGCCGAAAGCGGCAGATCAGGGCGACTCGCTGTCGGCGGTCATATTTCGTCATTCGCAGAGCCAAGTAAATGGTGCGTGCGTCGTTCCATCGCTCGTCCCGCCGCATGCGCGATTCGCCACGCGGTCAGGGGCATTTGCCACATTCGACTGGGCGCGCCGCGACGCTTTCGTACCCTGAGCGCCGTTGAAGTCGGTGCGTTCGCGGCCCTGAAGAGATCCTTTCTCAGGTCTTGCGCGTTGCCGCACTGGCCCCATCGGACAGAGTCTGCGGCTGTGTGGGCGGCCTTTGGCCATGAGCGCCTTTGAAGGGAGCGAATATGTCGTGCGATCGTCGGGGGTTCTGGGAAATCGTCATTCTGTCACTGTCGATGACCGTGGTGAGTGCGCTGTTGGCATCCGCACCGATCCTTGCGGCACCGCGAGGCGCGACGCCGGAAGCCGGGCCGACCGAGGAAAGCGCGCTGGCGACCGTGGAGGCGATGGCGCGCGCCATGCGCGAAAATGACGCAGAGGGTATCGCGCGGCTGCTGTCCGATGACTGGGTGGTGATCAGTGCAAGAGGTGGAGTAGGTGAGGGAAAGTCCATCTTTCCCGATGGCATCAAGTCAGGTCAGCTGACGCGAACCGCATTTGAGGTCTCCGAGCCCAGAGTGCGTCTTTACGGCGACGTGGCCCTCGTGACTACGAAGGTGCGAACTGCCGGCACGTTTGTCGGAAAGCCTTTCGATGTCCGAGAGCGCGAAACCGACGTGCTGCGGTGGCAGGATGGAACTTGGAAAATTGTTCTCACCCACGAGACCTTCGAGACGCCGCGCGAGGCAGACGCGCACTGACGCGGGACACGGACGCGCAACGGACCCGGAGTCGTTCGGACTGGCTTCGGAAGGCGCTGGAGGCTGCGGCGTCCCGAATCATCGCCGATGTCGATGGGGGCGTCCGGACTTCACCGGCGCATTGGCGCTCGCTCACGGCACCGTCGATCGATCTGCGCGCACAAACGTCAGTGCATCATCGGCAAATCTGCGCAGCAGGCGCGCCAATTCAGCGATGTCCCCTGCATCCCATTCTGCCAGCAGCGCAGTCATGCGTTTCTCGCGCGCACGATCCAGAGCCCTCGTCATCGTTTCCCCCTTTTTGGTGAGCGCGGCGCTCGAGATCCGCGCATCGGTTGCGCCGGCGTGTCGAGCGACGAGTCCCAAGCTCGCAAGCTTCGAGATCTGCCGGCTCACGGTCGAATAGTCGCGTCCGCACAGCCCAGCGAGCTCACCTATCGCCAGCGGTCCTCGGCGTCCGACACGCACCAACAGCGGGAACAGTGCCCGGTCGAGGTCGATCCCGGCGAGCGCAATCAGCGCCGCGTCGGGCTGCGGCTGGTTCAGGACGCCGCTCAGATCCAGCAACGCCTCATACAACTGCCGCAGATCGCGTTTCATCGTTTGCTCAACTCGGGATAATATGTGTATTATACACATAATAACGGCCATCTCCAGATTTGCGCCGGAGGCAGGCGGGTATGAAGGCAGCAGTCGTGATGGAAGCGGGTCGGGCGCCTGTGTACGGTGACTTCAAGGACCCTCGCCCGGCAGCTGGCAAAGGAATCATCGAGGTCACAGCATCCGCCCTCAGTCACGTGACTCGCAGCCGTGCCTCGGGAACCCACTACACCTCCCAGGGCGAGCTGCCGTTCGTGCCGGGAATCGACGGCACGGGTGTGACGGAGACCGGCGAGCGCGTGTATTTCTTTCTCCCCGAGCACCCGTACGGTGGGCTGGCGCAGCGGTGCCTCGTGGACAGTCATCATTGCGTCTCCCTGCCGCAAGGTCTCGATGAGACCCTGGCAGCCGCCATCGCCATCCCCGGAATGTCATCCTGGGCCGCTCTGTTAGAGCGCGCTCAGCTGCGAGCGGGCGAGACGGTTCTCATTAATGGTGCGACGGGTACTTCCGGGCGTCTCGCCATCCAAATCGCCAAGCATCTCGGCGCCGGCAAGGTGATTGCCACGGGACGCAGGCTTAGCGATGATCTGCGCGGACTGGGTGCAGACGTGATCGTCGAGTTGGTCGAGGACCGGGACGCTCTCGCGGAGAGCTTCGAGCAGGTATTCAAGGAGGGAGTCGATATCGTCCTCGACTATCTGTGGGGGATCAGCGCCGAGACGCTGATAGTGGCCGCGGCGAAGGCCGCCCCGGAAGGGGTGCCGCTCCGCTACGTCGAGATCGGCGCCATGAGCGGGCGGGATATCACCCTGCCGAGTGCGGCGTTGCGCTCCAGCGGGCTGCAACTGATGGGTAGCGGTATCGCCAGCGTCCCGCTGCCAAGACTTCTGCAGGCCGTCAAGGGTGTCATGCAAACCGCTCTTCCCGCAGGGCTCAAGGCAGCCATCAGGCCGGTACCGCTCGCCGACATCAACCGCGTCTGGTCTTCCCTCGAGACGGAGTCGCGGCTCGTCCTGATCCCCTGACTTTGTGGCGAGTCGGTCATCCCACCTCGTGGTGTCCGACTCAGGCGCGCGCGATGCGGGGCTAGCGGTGCTGATTCGGGGCTGCCAGCGCTCCGGGTTGCCCAAACGTGCGAGTGGTGACCGTAGAGTTGGTCAGATAGACGTCCTCATTCTTGAAATCGATGCCGAGAGAGCTGACCGTGCCCAGGACGTCCATGCCAATGACGATGGCGGGCTTGTCCTGCAGATCCCAGACTTTGAAGATATGAAAGTCGCCATAGACCACGTTGACATCCTCGATGCGCAAGGTGTCGATGACGAGGGGAGGCGCCCGTAAAATCTCACCAGCTTGGACCTGCGCAGTAGCGCCGTAGACCGAGGTCACCTTGGCCACGGTACCCGGCCGGCGCCGCTCGTTCAGAGCATCGCGCAGCGCGAGGTTGCCGAGAGTGCGTTCGGAACCGGTGTCGATGACCGCGAAGGCGTGCACTCTGCCGACCTGCAGCGGCAGAATCATCAGGCCATGCGTCACCCGCGTGGCGTGAAGTCGGCGTGCCTCCGCACGCACCATGAATCTGACAGTGGTGGATATCTCGACACGGTTGCGGATGAAATCGACCGACAGGCTTTTCTCGGTCAGCCCCGCGGCGCCCAGGATGCCGTCAGCGCCGACCATGACCTGTGACGCCACGATCGGCACCAGCAATTCATCGACGCTCAGGTCGCCCGTCTCGAGCTTGTCGAGTGTCACGGCCGACACCTGCGCAGTGCCGGTAATTCCGTTCAGTACGATCGAGGCCATCTCCGTGGGCTTGAGGCCCAGGGCACGCACCAGCTCAGGTGTGATCGTCGAGTTGGTGGCTCCGGTATCGACGATGAAGCGAAACGGACCCTTGCCGTTGACATAGACCGCGACCACCACGCGGCCGACATGGTCGCGCGTCGTCGGGAGAGCGAACAACTGGGCCTGGTCCCTGCTCAGCGGCGGGGACGGCGGCAGTGCACTCGTTGTCTCTGCCGGTGGAGGAAGCAGATTCTCCGGCTCGGCGCACACCGGCATTGCCGTGCCCCAGAGCAGCATCCAAAGAAGAACGCTGACCCGCAGGTGATCGCGGGCGCCAGGGCGCCGAGGTGCGAAGAGGCCACGCACCCGGCTACCCTAGCACGGACCCCGGGGCCATGTTTCCTGGCCCCAAAAGCCGCGAGCCATCGGGGATGTGATCAACACGCCATAGAGCGTGATCAACACGGCAACGCGCGTGACGAATGCTATGGAAGTCGTGACCGATCCCCTCGGCGCAGGGTTAGCGGGAAACTGGCCAGCGCTACAATTCGGCCAGCAGGGTGCCATCGAAAAAAACCGTCCGTCCCCACCGTGAACGCCGCCCCGATCAGCGAAGCTGATGCCCGCGCCCTGGCCGATGCCATCGACCAGGTCTCAAGGACTGAAGCCCCGGACGCAGCTCTGAAGCTCGTGGAGCTCGCCGTAGCGCGCGCACCGCAGCAGGCTGTGGTGCTGAATGCGGCCGGCGGGCACATGCTGCGGGCCGGCGACGCGCGCCACGCCCGCGAGCTGTATGAGAGAGCCATTGCTGTCGATGCTGCTTCGAAGGTTCTGTGGCTCAACCTGGCGAACGCGTGCCGAGCGCTCAGCGACCGAAATTCCGAAGCACGGGCGCTCGAGCGGGCGCTCGCCATCGAGCCCCGCTATGTGCTCGCCCTGCTCGCCAAGGGCCGGCTGGCGGAAAGCCTTGCGGAGAACAAGAAGGCATCTTTCTTTTATGAAGCGGCGCTCGACTCGGTGGCATCGGGCGCACCTGCGCCGCCGCAGGCTCGCGCTCAGCTCGGACATGCCCGGGATTTTGTGCTCGCCAACCGCAGGGAACTCGAGAGGTTCCTGGAACAGCAGGTCGCCGCCGTGCGTGCGCAACATGCCGCCGCCGACCAGGCGCGCTTCGATGCCTGTCGGGATGTGTACCTGCGCAAGCGGCGCGTCTTCCATCATCAGCCCAAGCAGATCCTGTTTCCTTATCTGCCGGAGATCGAGTTCTTCCGGCGCGCGGACTTCCCCTGGCTCGACGTCTTGGAGGCTGCCACCGAGGAGATCGCCGCCGAGGCTCTGGGTGCGCTCGCCACTGACAATGCAGGCTTCAAACCCTACATCGAGTTTCCCTCTGGCACGCCGATGGATGAGTGGGCACCCCTGAATTACTCGCCCAATTGGAGCGTCTACCCGCTCTGGCACGATGGCGTGCAAATTCCCGCGCACGTGCAGAGGTGCCCGCGGACTGCCGCACTACTGGCCGGGCTACCCCTGTGCGATATCCCGCAGCATGCCCCCGGCGCGTACTTTTCTCTGCTCAGGCCGCATACCCGGCTGCCGCCACATACCGGGACAACCAACACGCGCTCGATCGTCCACCTGCCGCTCGTAGTTCCCGCGGGATGCGGCTTTCGTGTCGGCGAGGACGTGCGCATTTGGCAGCAGGGCAGCGCCTGGGTGTTCGACGATAGTATCGAGCATGAAGCCTGGAACAACAGCGACGCGAACCGCATCATCCTCATCTTCGATATCTGGAACCCGCTCTTGTCAGAGGCGGAGCGAGCTCTGGTGCGCGCCCTGACCGCGGGCATCGGCCAGTACTACGGCAGCGACGCCCCGGTGCTGGGGTCGCGATGAGCCGCATCAGGGGTCGAAGCGTAGTGGTGTTTCTGGTGGTGAGCGGCCTGCCTGCACTCACGCAGGCCGACAAGCTGGACGACGCTTTGCACCGCTGCGCGGGAGTGAACGAGAGTGCGCAGCGCCTGTCATGCTTTGATGCAATCGTCAGCACGCTCCCACAGATCGAGGCCGATCGCTTCGGCATGACGGTCGACATCGAGCGCCAGCGCGACCCTCGGGCGATGCAGGCGGCGAAGGATGCGGTGCTCGGCGGGAAAATCGCGGCATTGCGGCAGTCAGCCAACGGCGAGTGGACGTTCACCCTCGACAATCGCCAGGTCTGGGTCGAGGCGGAGCCGCGGGCAAACGTCAATTTTGTGGTGGGTGAGGATGTGCGCATCGAACACGGGGCGATGAGCGCCCTCTGGTTGGTGGCCGATCAGCATCGCAGAGTGCGCGTCAAGCGCCTGGAATAACGGCATGCGCGCATTCGTTGAGGGGCTAGCGCAGGATACGCGTGCAGGCGCCCCGCGTTCACTGCGAGGCCAGCACCCGCAGCGCCGCCGTGATGTCAGCCATGACCGCTTGCCAATCACCGACAGCCGTTTGTCGGAACAGTCGCATGGTCGGGTACCAGGGGCTGTCGCTGCGCTCGAGCCCCCAGCGCCATTCCGGCGCCGCGGCAAGCACCGTCCACACCGGTCGGCCCAGGGCGCCAGCGAGGTGCGCCACCGAGGTATCGGAGCTGATGACGAGGTCAAGACCCGCCATCACGGCCGCCGTGTCGAGAAAGGCATCCGATCCGCGATCGAGCTCAGCGCTCAGGTCGACAACCCGCGCGGCGAAGGGGACGTTGCGCAGCTGCTCGAGCGCCGGCCCTTTCTGCAGGGATACGAGGCTGACACCGGGCAGCCGCGCGAGCGGTTCCAGCGCTTCCAGTGGAATCGAGCGTCCACGAGCCCAGATCAGCTTCTCCACGGCGAGGTTGCCCTGCCAGGCGATACCCACGCGCAGACCGAGGAGCGCTTGCAGCCGCTGTGTCCAGCGGGCGATGCGCTCCGGCTGTGCCGCGAGATACGGCACCCGCGCCGGAATCGTCTCGAGTCGAGTGTTGAATGCGAGGGGCAGGCTCAGCAGCGGGCAATAGCAATCGAACGGCGGCAGCGGCTCGCCACGGCCGACGAGACGCACCGGATCCGGCAGCGTCGCCAGCAGGGACTTGAGTTGGGGCATCACCTCGAACACGACGGAAATTCCGCGTGCCGCAAGCAAGGGCAGGTAGCGGCAGAACTGGATGACATCCCCGAGCCCTTGCTCGGCATGCACCAGCAGGGTTTTGCCTGCGAGGATCTCGCTGCCGTCCCAGCGCGGCGCACCAAAGTGTCGCGCGGGGTTGCCGAGCGCGGGCACGTCGAAGCGTGCCTCGTACAACGGCCATCCGGAGGCGAATTCGCCCAGCGTCAGATGCAGGAACGCGAGTGCGAACCTGGCGGAAGGGTCATCCGGCTTGCGGGTCAGCGCGCGCCCGAATGCCGCGGCCGATTCGCGATATCGTCCGAGCATCTTAAGGACAATGCCGGTGTTGGTGAGAGTCTCGACGGTCGCACCACCCATCGCCGAGGAGCAGACGAAATCATCCAGCGCCCGCGACAATTGCCCGGTGGCGGTGAGGGCGATGCCGCGGTTGTTCAACACTTCAGGCAGGTCCGGGCGGATGGCAAGCGCGCGATCGAAGCTTGCGACTGCCGCGGCGGGGCGCTCGAGGTTGAGCAGCGCGATCCCATGCTGAACATGCGCGTCCGCATCACCCGGCAAGAGTTGCGTCGCGCGCTCGAGCACCGCCAGCGCGTCGCTGTAGCGCTGCAGCGCGACCAGCGTCGCGCCCCGACCGACCAGGGCGGGCGCACTCTCCTTGCCTTGAGCGGCGAGGGCATCGTAGTCCCGCAGCGCATCGCCATGTTGCTGCAACAGATAGCGCACCAGCGCGCGGCTGTGCAGCGTCAGCGGGTCGTCGGGCTGAAGCGCGAGTGCCAGTGAATAGCACTGCTCGGCTTCCGGCAGACGTCCGAGCTCCTTGAGAGTATTGGCCCGATTGGCATGGAGAGCTGCATGGTGCGGCTGCAGAGCGAGGGCTCGATCGAAACTGTGCAGCGCGTCCGCATGCTCGCCGCGGCGGGCCAACAGCATGGCACGGTTGTGATGCGCCGGCGCGAGGTTGGGGTCGAGCGCGATGGCGCGTTCAAAACACTCCAAGGCTTCCCGCTCACGTCCGGCTGCCTCCAGTGCCACACCCAGATCCGCATGCGCGCCCGCATCCTGCAGTGCCAGACGCACTGCCTGGCCGGCGTTCGCGAGCGCTTCCTCGCGACGTCCCAGGGCCGTACAGATCGCGGCACGGGTGCGATATCCGCCGGCAAGCGAACCATCCAAGCTCAGCGCTCGATTGCACGCCTGCAACGCCTCCTCCTCCCGCCCGAGCGTGTGCAGCGCCTGGGCGAGATTCAGCAGAACGCTCGGGCGCTCGGGTTTGAGCTGCAGTGAGCGACTCAGGAATGCGACGGCGTCAGCACACTTGCCGAGTTGCGCCAGGGCGACCCCGAGAAGCTGCAGGAGGTCGGCATCGTTGGGCGTGCGCTGTAGCAGCGCTTCGTAATCCGCTGCCGCTTCACGCAGGCGGCCGGCACGATGCGCGCGCACTGCGGCGGCGAGTGTCACCTGCTTGGCTTCATCGGCTGCATTCACGGAATTTGCCCGCGGTCAGAGGCGCCAAGGATACACCGCACGGTGAGCGGCCAGCTCGCTAACACTGCACTGATGCGCCATGATCGATCAGCCAACTCGCCCAGGAAAATCTTTGCCGGCCTCGTTCCACTCCGATCCTGTAAGGCTGGTGGACCGTGCGCGCCAGGACCTGGCCGCCGGGCAGCTCGGCGCCGCACAGGAAAAATGCCTGCGGGTGTTGAGTGCGCACCGGCATCACCCGGCGGCACTGGATATGCTCGGGACGATCCTTACTGCGCAAGGCCAGCACGAGGAGGCGGTGCGCGTCTTCAATGCGCTGACTCTGATGCAGCCGACGATCGCCACCCACTGGCAGAATCTCGCTACCGTGCTGCGCGCCAACGGGCAACCCGCGCAGTCTCTGGCGGCGTTCGAGCGTGCTCTGCAGCTCGCTCCGCCGACCGCCGGCCTCCTGTACAACCTCGGCGCCTTGCAGATGGACCGTCTGGAGTATCCGGCGGCCCACCTCGCCCTGCGCGATGCCGTGGCGCTGGCGCCCCGCGATGCCCGCATTCGCTGGACTTATGCACAGTGCTGCAGCGACATCGGTCACCGCCAGGAAGCCGTCACGGCGCTGGAGGACTGGGAAAAGCTCGAGGGCCTGAGTGCCGAGCTCACTGTATCCATCGCCCTGCTGCTGGTCACTTCGGGCGCCGCGTATCTGGCACAGCCGGCGGTGCAGCGGCTCATGGCGAATCCCCCGACCAGCGGTCCCGCGGGCGTGGGATTTGCACTGCTGCTCGAGCGCCTGCACCGGGTCGACGAGGCGCGGCTGGTCATGGAGCAGCTCGCGCTCAACGATGAGAGTCCGAGTGCTGATCCGGAGCGGCTGGCGATGTCGGCGTTGCTGGCCGACAGGGACGGGCGCCACGCGGACGCTCATCGGCTGCTGAGCGCGGCGCTGGCGCAGCAGGGGGAAACTGCGCATCGATATAACCTGCTCTATCCTCTTGCCGCCGCGTGCGATGCACTGGGGTCTTACGAAGAAGCCTACAGCGCGGCCCTCGAGGCGCACCGCTCGCAGCTCGCCTTTCTCGAGCGCGCGACCGGCCGCGCATCCGAGCAGCAGTCGCAGCTCTGGGCACTGACTGCGTGCGGCTGCGACCCCGCGGATGTCGCGCGCTGGGACAGCGCAGGAACCACGCCGCGGGGTGGCAGCCCGATCTTCATCGTGGGTTTCCCGCGCTCGGGGACGACCCTGCTCGAGCAGACACTCGATGCACATCCGCAGCTGCAGTCGATGGACGAGCAGCCATTCCTGTTGCAAGCCGTCGCGCGAGTCACGGATCGGGGCATCGCCTATCCCAGCGAGCTTGGCAGGTTGAGCGGCGACGACCTGGACGCCATCCGCTGCCATTACTGGGACGCGGTGCGCAAGCGCGTGGCACTGGCTCCGCAGCAGCGGCTGGTGGACAAGAATCCCATGCACATGGTGCTGCTGCCGGTCATTCGCCGTCTGTTTCCCGACGCGCCGATCATTCTTGTCATTCGCCATCCCTGTGACACCGTGCTGAGCTGCTTCCTGCAGCACTTCCCCTCGGATCTGGCACTGCTGGGTCGCGATCTGACGGCGCTGGCACGCTCTTATTCGCGGGCTTTCAGCTTCTGGTATGCGCAATGGCCCCTGCTGGAACCGCGTACTCATGAACTGAAATACGAGCATCTCACCACGAACTTCGCTGCCGCGCTCGACGAGCTGTGCGCCTTTCTGCAACTGCCACGGCATGAGGCGATGCTCACTCCCCATCAGCACGCTCGTTCCAAAGGCTTCATCAGCACGCCGAGCTACGCTCAGGTGCTCGAGCCGGTCAGTGACCGCGCCGTAGGCCGCTGGAAGCACTACCAGCATCACTTCAGCAGCGAAGCGCTGACGCTGCTGACGCCCTGGATCGAGCGCTGGGGCTATTCGCTCGGGTAGTTGCGGGATCGACGCGCACGCCAGCGACGGGCGCACGTCGCTCGCGGCCCTACCATCGGGCGCGCAAACGAGGGGCGCAAGTTCCCCTAGGGTTTGGACTACGGCACTGTCCGGTTGCCATAATTGCGCTCCGCGTGAGCCGTCGCATCCTTACTATCGAGCTCGTCCTGGAGGATTCGCGCGGCGGTCCTGCAGACCTTCGTGCCGAAACGCGTCCCCAGCTCATGCTCGTTGCGGCAGTAGAAGACCGCGTTGCCCTGCGCCTGAGTCTCGGGCCGGTAACCCTTCGCAAGGATCTGCCTGAGCTGTGCATCCGTCACCGTGTCATCCACCAACACCTTCCTGCCGGACTTGTCGGCAGCAGATGGGGCGTCAGCGGTCGCGCGCGCGGGCGCAATGCCGCCGGGTTGGGCGCCCGCATCCGCCTGACTGCTGGGGGAGGCATCCTGAGTCACCGTGCCGATGGTGCTCGGACCCGCCGGTGCTGCGACCGAAGGTTGCGCAACCGTCTGCGGAGGGGTCACCGCAGACGGTTGCGCGGGGGGCTCGTTCGCTGCCGTGGCGTCCGGATTGGCCTCACCGACGCTGGCGATCAGCGCTGCACTGATCGCCAGCAACGCACCAGTGAGCCTGGCTGCGCTCCACGCCTTGGTCGGTGAATTCATCCTCGCGACTCCAGATCAAGCCGTCAGAAATCGACCGTCAGGTTGGCGAACAGATAGCGCCCCGCCACATCGTAGACAGAGGGGTACGTATTGCTCTCCGCGTAGGACGAGTTGCCGCCGGTGTTCTGGGTATCGATGTTCGGCGGATCTTTGTCGAGCACATTGTTGCAGCCCACGCGCAGCGTGACGTTGTTCCAGGTGTAGGAGGCGTGCAGATCGAGGTAGCTGATGGTCGGAATGCGCGCATCGGGCGGCGGCCCGGCCGCTGCGATGGCGGCTGCGCCCACGTAGTCCGGACTGTTCGGGTCGATCAGCGTATTGGTGGCGCTGCCGAAGAAGCGCCAGGTGGCTCCGCCTGCGAGACCTGCGACCGGCGTATCCCAGTCGAGAGTGAACCGGTGCCGCCACTTCGGCGTCACCGGCGCGCAACTCGGCCCAAAACGGCCCGCGCAGTCAAACGTCGCCACGCCACCACCGGGGGTGGTGAGGAGATGCAGCATGTAGGTTCCATCCAGGCGCGTGTGAAGCTTGCCCGCGGCCCCCAGATCCCACCGATAGGCCAGTCCGACGTCTATGGATTTGTTCTCGAGACCCGCGATGTTCAGCAGCGGATCGATCGTGTAGCCCTGCGGACTCGCCCAAAGAGTCCCGTTGGGGTCGCGGTGCACCAGCTCGCAGAAGTAGCTGGTGGCACTGCCGCTCAGAATACAGTTGTTCTGAATCAGATTCGGTCCGTACGAGGTGATGACATCGGTGATCTTGATGTCTGCGTAATCGACCGTGAGGCTGAATCCCGGGATAAATGCCGGCGTCAGCACCAGCCCGACGTCCGTCGTCTTGCCGATTTCAGGCTTCAGATTCGGGTTGCCACCCAAAATACCGTTGTACTGGCCGGCGGGGGAGGGAGGTGTCGGCGTGGTGATCGCTTTACCGCCGTTCGTCAGCGCACAGGCCTTCTGGTCGGCCGGGCTCGTACCGGCGTACGGGCCGGCGGCACACAGATCCGTGCCGGCGTCCAGCTCAACGACATCGGGTTTGTACAGCTCCGCGACGTTGGGCACGCGCACCGCGCGGTTGTAGCTGCCACGGAAGCGCAGGTCGTTGATCGGCGACCACGTCAGGCCTACCTTGAAAGTGTTGGTGTCGAAGCCGCTCGAATAGGCGGAGTAACGATAGCCGGCCTCGAAATCCAGGCTCTTCACGCCGGGCAGATTATTCGCCAGCGGCAGGCGCTCCTCTGTAAATCCCTCCCAGACGTGGTAGCCGGCGTCATAGGGACTCACGGTGACATTGCCAAGGTCTCCGGTGAGGTACTCATTGTCGGGTTGCAGTGTGTCAGCTTCCCGACGGAATTCGGTGCCGAACACCACTTTGAGGCCCTCATCCGCGGTCGGCAGTTTGACGCCTGCATGTGTCAGATCGCCGCTGATGAAGCTCGTCCAGATGTCCTCGGTGCCGTAAGCGTTGAGAAGCGCGGGCACCTCGAGGTAGTTCAATTGCGCCTGAGTGATCGGTATCGTCGGATTGAAGATGTTCCAGGGAACGCAGCCTGTCTGTCCGCCACGGCAAACGGGCCCGTTGGGGCCCTCGACCGCCAGCAGCGCATTCTGGATGCGGGCGGACGATGTGTCGTTGTTGTGATAGTCGCTCGAACGGGTCAGGCCGTAGGTAAACGACGAGTCGTAGGTCCAGTCCGGCGCGATTTCGCCGCGAACGCCGGCCACCCCGCGAAACGTCGTATGAACATAGGTGTCTTCGCGTGGTCCGCCTTCGATATTGCGGCGGCCGAGCAGCAACTGAATGTCACCCGGCACCGGCACCGTGCCATTCTTCACAGCCGTCAAGCCAGCGTCGTATAGCGGCGAGCTCGGATTGCAAAGCGTGTCGAACTCGTTCGACGTCAGGTAGGGGTTCATACCTGAATTGCCGTACGCGCCGGTGCCGCAGTTGGTGTAGTAGTTGCCGTCACGCAGCGCCGGACTGCCGGAGGTCGCGAAGCCACTGCCGAGGAACGCGCCCGCGGGTGCGTAGTTACCGCGGGTATTGTCGTCCATGAACATGAACTCGGTGTACGCCTCGGCGTGATCGTTGAACTTCAGGTGGCCGAAGAAGCCGGCGGTGTAGCGCTCATCGATACGCTGCAGATAATGCGTGGCGGCGTAGTTGTACGACTGATAGAAGGGATCGACGTCGCCCGTCGGTCCCACCTGGCTGGGCACAAAAGTCTGCTGATTGAAGATTACCGCCGGCGCCGAGTTCGCCGAGCCTGCGCATTTGTACGGCCCGAAGGATCTCCCGCTGCTGACATCCAGGTTGTTGTTGAGCACGCACGCGGCATGATCGCGGTGGTCGGCGGTGATGGGCGATGTGCGCCGATATCCCAGGTAGCCTTCGAAGTTGCCGGCGCCGTCGGCGAAGTTGTGGCCCATGATCGCCGTCAGATCTCTGTTGGCGCCGTCCCAGTTGGTGCCGCTGGGAACCGGCGTGCCCGATGCCGTCAGCAGCGGGTCGATCCAGCTCTCATGTTGCGAATGATTGTAGATGCCAAGGTTGGCATCGAGGCGCACACCCTCGAAGTGATCGTTCATGACGAAGTTGACGACACCTGCGACGGCATCCGCACCGTAGGTGGAGGCGGCGCCGCCGGTGAGCACGTCGACGCGCTCGACCAACGCCACCGGAATCTGATCGATGTCGGCCGCGGAGGTGCCGGCGAGCGAGGTGGTAGAGGGTGCCCCGGCCGCGGGGTCGCCGCCCATCAGACGTCTGCCGTTGATCAGTACCAGCGTGCGCTGAATTCCGAGTCCGCGCAGATCCACCGTCGCGGTGCCGTTTGAGGCCATGGAAAGCCCGGAGCCCTGGTCGGCAACCACTTGGGGCAGACTGTTGAGCAAGTCCTCCACGCGCGTGGTGCCCGTGGCCTTGATCTCGTCGGAGGAAACCGTGGTGATGGGGCTGACGGACTCGAGGCTCGGTGTCGCGATACGCGAGCCCGTCACCACGACTTCTGCAATAGGAGCTGCGGCTTCGGGCTGATCGGTGGCCGGTGTGGGTGGTGTCTGCGCGACCGTTGTGTTCGCGCCAACGCCGATGCCAACGGTGGTGCAGGACAGAAGCGCAATGCGTACAGCCCGCCGCAGGATGCGGTTGTTAACCGTCGTCATGTTTTAAGTACTCCCCAAAGATTGGTTGCTCGCCCGCTACGAGGAACGCCTGTAAGTTGAGACTCTCAGCGCCGTGTCGTTTTTGTCAGATCGCAGAATAGACACGCGTTACAACGCACAAGAAAAAATGTGACGTCGCTGCCTTCTAACAGGGATGAACACCCCTCCAAGCGCCGTGAAGTCATCCGCGAGTTTTCAGCGCTCGCATCACAACCCCTTGCCGCGCCTGCGGCGGCAGGCGCAGGACTGCGCAGCTCTGTTGCGCTGGAGTTCCACGGAATGCGCCGCTGGCTGAACGCCGCGGCGGAAAAAAGCGCGATCGGAGGCCGGTCGCGGCTGCTACCGCGCTTCTTTGGGGAGCGGTGTTGCGCCGCTGCGAGCCCGCTGCTCGCCTAGAGGATGGTTTCGTGCGCCAGCATCGCGAATGATTCCTCGGACGCGGGCGTTCTTTCCCCATTGGGCGCCCGGCGCCGCAGAGGCAATACGCCCAGGATGGTCTCGCGATAGGCCGGACCGGAATGAAGGCGCGTACCCGAGGCGAGTGTGAATGCGAATATGCCGTGGCCAATCGGCTGCGCGTAGGAGACGGCGCGGATGTTCAGCAGCAAGGAACGCTCGATGCGCACAAAACCGGCCGGCGCAAGCAAGCTGTCGAGCCGTTTGACCGACTCGCGCGCGATGTATTCTGCGTCGCCGATGTGGTATTTCACGTAATTACCAGCGGATTCTATGTATTCTATTTTCCGCGGATCTAACGGATAGAGACGGCGCTCGCGCTCGCCGACCAGGAACAACGGCACCTGACGCTCGATGTCGATCGCAGAACGGGTGGCTCCTGCCCAGGCGCTGGTGGAGGTCGCAATTCGCAGCCTGACATGCTTTTGAGCACGCAGCACCGAGGTGCCAAACGCCTCCGCGGTAACGGGCTTCAGCAGGCAATCGAGCGCCCCTTCCGCGATTGCGGCGGCGGCGTCGCGAGTGTGGGCGCTGATGATAACGGTGCGCCGCTGCTGGCGCGGTCGCAGGGCACGCAGAACTTCAAAGCCCGTCATGTCCGGCAGTTCCGCCTCGAGCAGCAACAGATCCGGATGTGATTCCGCAGCGTGCTGGATCGCCTCAGCACCTGAGCGCAACTCACCGATCACACGCAGATCACGACTACTGCGGCACAGCTCAATCAGCGCGCCTCTCATTGCGGGCTCGTCACTGACGATGAGCAGATTCATGACGGCATGGTTGACCGATCGCCCCAGACAAGACGCTCGCTGCACTGCTGGCGGCCCGATCACACGACCCTGTTGACCCTGAGTCATCGTTGTTCTCCCTGCGTCTCAGACAAAACGCGCCCGCCGGGCGTGCCTGAAACGACCACGACCGTTCGCCTGTTGTCAGACAGCAACGCGGGCCTGCGAGAGACTCTGGCGGCACGCGGCTGCGCAGTGGAAACTTAGTCCGCAACAGTTGCCTTAAGGTTGCTTTATGTGACGGGCGCACCGACATGGGGGTTTGAGGAACTTGTTTCAGGGACCAAATCGAGGCGGCCCACGCCGGCGGTTTTCTCTGCGGGCGTGCTGGGTGGGTTGCGCAGCTGCGATATGTCGTGTTTGGGATGCAGCGTGCCACGTGCATGCGCGGCGCGTCGGCGGCCGACGCCGCGTGAGACACCGGCCCCAGCGGGTTCTGTCCCCGCTGGAGTGAAGTTAAAACCGCTGCCGCGAGTTACAATTCCGCAATGACGAACTGGCAAACAAAGATTCGACCCCTGCTGCGCGACTTCGGGCTGTCAATCGCCGTCTGGCTGCCGCTATCCCTGCTTGCGACCTGGCAGGCGTATCAGCAGGAGCAGCAGCTGAACATCCCGTCGAATTTGCCCGTGCTGACGCTTGCCTATGCAGCACGCTATATGGCTATCGCGCTTCTCACTCCGCCGATTTTCTATTGCGTCACCCGCTGGCCGGTGAAGTCCGGCGCGGTAATCCGGCGTGCCCTGGCTTACGTGCTTGGATTCGGACCGTTTCTACTGGGGTTCGGGCTTATTCGGTTGGCACTGCTGCCGTCATGGGTCCAGGAAAAGGGGATGTGGGCACCGCGTAACCTCATGTCGCTGGAAGGCATCATGTTCGACAAGATTGCCGACATGCTGTTGCTTTACATGACATTGGTGATTGTTGCACACGCCTACACCTACTTCGCTACTGCCCGCCGCCAGGAAATAGAGCGCTTGCAGCTGCGCCAGGCTCTGGCGCAGAGCGAGTTGCAGGCGCTGCGCGCGCAGCTGCACCCGCATTTTCTCTTCAACACCCTGCAGGGCGTCTCGACCCTCATCCCCCGCGACCAGGCGACCGCGCAGCGCATGGTGCTGACACTTGCTGCGCTGCTACGCACGGTCCTCAAGCATGGCAGCACCGACATCGTGACCTTCCGCGAAGAATTGGAATTCGTGCGCGCCTACCTGAATCTCGAAAAGATGCGCCTGGGCACGCGCCTCGAGGTTCGCTGGAACATTGCAGCGGAGGCTGAGCCGGCCCTCATCCCGCAGCTGCTGCTGCAGCCGCTTCTGGAGAACGCGATCCAGCACGGCGTCGCCAATTCGAATGAAGGCGGCTGGATTGCCGTGGAGGCAAGCATTGACAGCGACCGGCTGGTGGTGCAGATCACCAACAGCATCGCAGGTGTCTCCCGGCCGGGCATGGGCCTGGGGTTGGAAAATGTCAGGGCGCGGTTGAAATGGATGTTTTCGGACGACGCACGCTTCGAGTTTCACCGGCTGACCGATCCGGCACGTGCGGTCGCGCGCCTCGAGTTGCCGACTTTTACGACGAGCAGCGTTGAAATGAGCAGGGGAGTTTCCCTTGTAGGTGAGCTGGAATGCGAGTCTTAGTTGTCGACGATGAGCCGCTGACACGGACCGCTCTCAGGGACGTGTTGTCCGAGCGTTCGGACATCGAGGAGTTTGACGTCGCGGAGGATGCTCATCAGGCACTGGCAAAGTTCCGCGCGCGTCCTTTTGATGTGTTGCTGCTCGACATTCATATGCCGGGTCTGTCTGGATTGCAGCTGGTAGAGCGCTTGAGCAAGCAGAGTGGCCCGATGCCGTCGATCGTTTTTATCACGGCCTATCAGGAGCACGCGGTAGAGGCATTCGAGAAGCGCGCCGCCGACTATGTCCTGAAACCGTTTGATCCTGAGAGGGTTCATCAGGCTCTCGACGTCGCAGTACGCCGCTCCGCGGAGGAACGTGCCGCGCGCATGCTGGACATGCTCGGCGGTCTCAATCTGCGCTCAGACCGCGGAACCCGACTTGCGATCAAGGATAAGGGGCGCATCGTCTTCGCCGATACCACGGAGCTGGTCAGCGCCGAAGCACACGGCAATTACGTGCTGCTGCAGCAGAAGACCGGAACGTACTTGCTGCGCGAGACCATCTCAAGTATCGCGGAGAAGCTGAAGCCCTATGGATTCATCCGCATTCACCGCTCGGTACTGGTGAATATCGCCTTTGTGGACACCATTCAGCCGGGTGTCGGCAGCGAATATATTTTGCGTACCAAAACCGGCAAGGAATATCACGTCACGCGAACTTACCGCGACAATCTCAGCGATCTTGCGCAGTTCTGGATTGGCACGGAGCAGTTCGGTACGGAGTAGCGAGCGCGTGCTGTGGGCACGTCACGACCGCCAGCGCAGCGGATCAAGCAAAACCGAGCTACTCGCGACTGCGTACCTCACGCAACTCTTGGGGCAAGCGCTCCCGTGCTGAGCGCTGTCCTGCAGCTGCAGCGGGCGCGAACCGCGCATGCCGGTTGCTTTTGTCAGGTAGACGAGGTCGGATATTCGTCGTGACGCCGCGGCCACGCCGGATAGCCGCTCGCATTGCGACCCTCCGGCGTGAGGTCGAGGTAATGATGCGTGCCGAGCAGCATGTCGAGCCCGCGAGCGTAGGTGGAGTAGGTGAGCGAGACCTCAGCGCGCTCGTCCTTCGTGAAAACGCTGAGGCCGGGGAGCTCCTCGCTCACATAGCGCTCATCGCTCGTGATGGTGCCAAAGTTGTAGTCGATGCGCTGTTGTTCGATCTGCTCTCGCGTGAACGAGACGTGGAAGTCGTAGTTGAAGTCGCTGCCGAATGAGGACACCCACTCGAACTGCCAGCCCATGCGCTTCTTGTATGCGAGGATCTTGGCGAGCGGCGCGCGCGAGACAGCCAGGATCGTGACGTTGTGATGGGCCAGGTGCTGCGCAGGTCCGTCGATGTGCTCGGCCTGAAAAGAGCAGCCGGGGCAGGCGGCACTCCATTCGGGGTTGTACATCAGATGGTGCACGATCAGCTGTCCGCGGCCGTCGAATAGCTCTGCCAGTGTCTTGCGACCCTGTGCGGTCTCGAATGTGTAGGTCTTCTCGATCTTCAGCCAGGGGAGCGCTCGCCGTTCGCTGGCAAGCCGGTCGCCCTCGCGCATGTGCACCTTCTCCCTCTCGAGCAGCGCCTTGCGCGCCCTCAACCACTCATCTCGCGAAACCGTCTTTTTCAGTGTCATGGCGCTTTCCTCGCTTCCATAAATTCTACGACGGTTGGCGGGGGCCGAGATCGACGCCCACCCGGATAGGTCGTGTCCGAATGAGCCAGTTACCGCGGGCGCCTCTTTGCAAGTCACTGAATTGACGCACTTCTTTTACTCGCCCGGCGGCCCTCCGGGGCGTGGGGGAGGGGTCCAGTTGCCCGTGAGTATTAAAAGA
>DATHMN010000102.1:0-32791 GCA_035487135.1 Steroidobacteraceae bacterium
TGAAATCAAAGCCACTGCATGGCATGAGTTCTATACCTCACGCGGCAAGATCAAACTGAAGGAACTGCAGGTGGGCGATGAACTCCTGGTGCAGTCCGGCAAGGGGCAGTTCGGCGGTGGCGGCAGCGAGCAACTGGGAACACTCATCGGCCTGATAACCGCGGATGGCCATTTTACCAATCGTGGCAAGGGCCTCACCGCGGCGGTCGTCAAGCTCTGGGGCCAGGATCGCGCCTATGCGCAGGAAGTGGTTGGCTACATTAACTCCCTGATCGCCGATTGGGCTCCAGGGCAGCGGCGGCATCAGGTGAGCGCGGTCGCGGTACCCGAGCGCAATCTGGTGATGATTCGCTCGGTGCTGCTGGCTCGGGCGCTCGAGTACTACGGTTTCACGGCGAAAGCCAAGACGCAGGTGCCGGAGATCATCTGGCGCGGCAATGAGGACTGCGTCCGCGGGTACCTGCGGGGTCTGTTCCAGACCGACGCGACGGTGCAGCGTGACGATAGGCGCGCCTACTGCAGTATCCGTTTAGCCTCGAGCGCGCAATCGCTGCTGCAGGACGTGCAGGTGCTGCTCGCCAACTTCGGCATTTTCAGCCGGATTCTGCGGCGACGCGAGGCAGGGCAGCTGCCAGACGGAACGGGCGGCCGTCGCCGGTACGACTGCAAGGCCGACTACGAGCTGATCATCGGCTCCTCATCCTGCGACCGTTTCATGGAGGAGATCGGGTTCATCTCTGATGCGAAAAATCAGAAGTACCGTGAGTGGAAGGCACAGCATCCGCAGACCCACGCCGACAAGTTCGTCAGCGCGATCGCGAGCATCCAGCACGCCGGCCGCGAGGCGGTGTTCGACACGACTCAGGAAGATAAGAACAACCTGATCTTCAATGGGCTGGTGACAGGCAATTGCGGAGAGCAACCGCTGCCGCCGTACGGCTCGTGCCTACTGGGTTCGATCAATCTGACGCGTTTTGTGAAGCACGCGTTTAGCGATTTCGCCGAGTTCGACTGGAGCGAATACCGCGAGGTGGTCAAGGTATTCACCCGCATGCTCGACAACGTAGTCGAGGTGAACGGTCTGCCGCTCGAGCAGCAGCGTAATGAGATCCTACGCAAACGTCGCCACGGCATGGGCTTCCTCGGCCTCGGCAGCGCGATGACGCTGTTGCGCCTGAAATACGGCTCGCCGGAGTCGACGCGGTTCACCGAGGAGGTGTCGCGCGAGATGGCCGTGGCCGGCTGGGAAGCCGCGCTCGAACTGGCGCGTGAAAAAGGGCCGGCGCCGATCATGAACGAGGAGTTCACGGTCACCAAGGAGCTGCTGCGCAAACGTCCGGAGATGGCGCGCGATGGCTGGAAGCCAGGTGCCAAGATCGCTGGCCGTCTGCTGCACGCCAAGTACAGCCGCTACATGCAGCGCATTGCGCAGGTGGCACCGGCGCTGGTGCACGAGCTGGCCGAGACCGGCGCGCGCTTCACGCACCACACCTCGATCGCGCCCACCGGCACGATCTCGCTATCCCTCGCCAACAACGCATCGAACGGCATCGAGCCGTCGTTCGCACATCACTACTTCCGTAACGTCATCCGGGAGGGCAAGAAGTCGAAGGAGAAGATAGACGTCTATTCATTCGAGTTGCTGGCGTACCGCGAGCTGGTCAACCCGAATGCCAAACCTGGAGCCACCACCGATGGGGAAAGACTGCCGGAATATTTCATCTCTTCCGAGAACATCACTCCCAAAGAGCATGTCGAGGTGCAGGCTGCGGCCCAGAAGTGGGTCGATTCATCGATTTCTAAGACGGCGAACGTGCCTACGGATTTTGCCTACGAAAAGTTCAAAGACATCTATCTGTATGCATACGAGCAGGGTCTGAAGGGTTGCACGACCTTCCGCTTCAATCCGGAGGTATTCCAGGGGGTGCTGGTGAAGGAACAGGACCTGAAGAACACCCTCTACAAGTTCACGCTCGAGGACGGCTCGGTCGTGGAAGTGCGCGGCGATGAGGAGATTGACTACGACGGCGAGATTCATACCGCCGCCAACCTCTACGACGCCATGCGCGAAGGCTATTACGGGCGCTTCTGAGGCTTGAAAAGCCGCAGCGCCATTCCCAGGAACCGCTTATGACCATCAAGATCGACCGCAAAATCGTCAAGTACCAGGTGCAGAAGCCGGAAGACAAGCCCGTGGACAAGGTGTCTGAGGCCAAGGTGCCCGCGGCTGCTGACCCGGAGCTGGTGCGCGACAAGCACGGTCGCACCGCCAAAGTCATCCGCATGCACGAGAAGCTCGAGCGCCCCGAGGTGCTCATCGGCTCGACCTACAAGATCAAGACGCCGATCTCCGATCACGCCATGTACGTGACCATTAACGACATCGTGCTGAACGAGGGTACCGAATACGAGCAGCGCCGGCCGTTCGAGATCTTCATCAATTCGAAGAACCTCGATCACTTCCAGTGGATCGTGGCGCTGACACGCATTATCTCTGCGGTATTCCGCAAGGGTGGCGACGTCACCTTCCTGGTGGACGAGCTGAAGGCGGTGTTCGATCCGCGCGGCGGCTACTGGCAGCCGGGTGGCAAATTCATGCCTTCGATCATCGCCGAGCTCGGCCACGTCATCGAGAAACATCTGCAGACCATCGGTCTGATCCGTAAGACCCAGCTCGACGTGCACCAGCAGAAGCTGGTGGACGAGAAGCGCGCCGAGTTCGAGGCGCGCAGCAAGCAGACTGATGCCTTTGCCAAGGGCCACTTCCCCGACGGCGCGCAGCTATGCGCTCGCTGCAGCACGGCCGCGGTGGTGATGATGGACGGCTGCATGACCTGCCTGAACTGCGGCGATTCCAAGTGTGGTTAGTTCCCTGAGAGTTATTGCGACGGCCAACTGCAACTGACAGATGCGACGCAAATGACGGGGCGGCCTTCATCAGGCTGCCCCGCTTCTTTTGGCGGTGGCCGTCAGGGCGTGCTGAGGGCGTTCTGCAGCTCGACGCTGCGCGGCGCGGCCAGGCCGCCGAAGTAGCGGTCGGTCTCAGTCAGCAGCCGCTGTGCCGCGCTGCGGTTCCCGGCGGCGAGCAGCGCCTGCACCTTATCGAGCTGCGAGTTCACTTCCGCGGCGATCCCGGTGCGGCAACTGGCGAGCTTGGCCTCATCGGGTGGATCCGCCGCGAGCAGCGTCTGCAGCGCGCCATCGAGCGCCGCAGCACTGGCGGCCTCGTGGCTGCGGCCGAGGGCGACATGCGAGCCGATATTGAACACGCACCACTTGTGCATCGACGCGATGCTTTCGGCATCGCCGGCCAGCGCCAGGTCGCGATCGCCGGTGAGGTAGATCAGACGCGAGGAGGACTGCAGCTGGCTGAACAGCTCGGCCGGCGGCTGGATCGCGCCGCGCGCCCCGAGCGGGTCGGAGCCGGCATTGAGCAAAGCACCGCGGAACAGATCCGGGTAGGCCAGTGCCAGGCGCATGGCGACGCGCGAGCCGCCCGAGAAGCCGGCCACGAACACCCGGGCGGCCGCCACCGGGTAGCGCTGCATGACGTTGTAGGCCGCCAGCAGTGCCAGCGGCTCACGCCGCGCAGTGACATTCTGATCGTTGCCGGAGCGCGCGGCGCTCACGAAGATCATGCCGTAGCGGTCCAGCACCGCGCTCCAGCCCTGCGGCAGGCGCGCATCATCCCAGGGCGGCACGAACACCAGCAGTGCGTAGCCGAACAGCGGCGCCTGCGCCGGCACGTACAGGATGAAGCGCTCCTCGGCCAGGTTGAGCGACTGCGTCTGCAGCTGCCGCCCCGACTGGGCGAGCGCCTGTTGCACCTGCAGGGCATCGAGTGGACTCAGCGTGCGCCGGAGCAGCTCAGGACCGGAAGCGAGCTGCGAGTAATTGCTGAAAACCACCTCACGCTGCAGGCCGCTCGGCCCGAGCGCCGGGGCCGCGCACACGAGCGGGCAGATCCAGAGGACGAGCACGGCGGCGGCAACCGCGCGCGCACATGGGCTGCGCTTCATGGGAGTGCAGTCTGCCACTTGCTAGGCGCAACCGCTTTCGCTGACGATCGAACGCCGGCAGCGAGGCAAAAAAAACCCCGCTGGAGGCGGGGTGTCGGTCGCTTGCTTGTGTGTGGAGGAGTGTCGTTCTCGTTGTTATCCGGTCGGCGCGCGGTATCCGGTGGGCATTCAACCTTCTTCGCAGATCCACGCTTTCTTCGGTTATCCCTTGGCCTGGGTTGTCCTTCCCGGCGGTATGCCGTTGCTGGTAAGTAGATGAGCAACACTCGTGCCAACGACCAGGCCCGGCGAGCGCTCACGCCCTCTGGCCCCCCGCAGGGCTCGCAACTGTGACGCAGTGCACGTTGTGCACCCACTATGTCCAGTGCGGCACCCCCGCGTGGCGGATTGCGGGGTCACTGCAGCGGGCTGGAAAGAACAGAGTGTCAAAATACTCGACACTTATGGGCCCCAAAAGAATGCAGTCTGTGTCGCGGCGGATGATGCAAGCCATTGAGCTGTATGAGAACACTGCTTCCCGCAGGGGTGTAAATGAACTCGACAGTGGATAAGTTCACCCCGCAGGTGAGATCCGCCCGCCGGCCGCGGTGGATCCTCGGCATTTGGCTCGTGGCGCTGTTGCCGTGGTACGCCCCGTTCGCAGTGCGCGCCGCAGAGGAGCCGATGCCACGTCCGCCGCAGCTCGAGCGCGACGTGCAGTTCTGGATCCGCGTCTATACGCAGATCGACACGAATTCAGGCTTCCTGCACGACCAGTACAACCTCGCTGTCATCTACGAAACGCTGCATTTCGCACCCGACCTGCCTTCTGCCGAGCGCCAGCACCAGGTCGAGGAGGCGCGCGGGCGCTACGCCGCGGCGCTCAAGCGCATCGCCGATACGCCGGAAGGAACCTCACTGTCGGCCGATGACCAGCGTATCCGCGACCTGTGGGGTGCCGAGGGCAACAGCACGCGGCTGCGCGAGGCGGTCGAGGACATCCGTTTTCAGCTCGGCCAGGCAGACCGCTTCCGCGCCGGCCTGATCCGCTCGGGCGCCTGGGAGACGCACATCGCCGAGACGCTCGCCAACCTCGGTCTGCCGGCCGAGCTCGCCGTACTGCCGCACGTCGAGTCCTCGTTCAACCCGAGCGCCTACTCCAAGGTCGGGGCGGCGGGTCTGTGGCAGTTCATGCGCTCGACCGGCCGGCGCTACATGCGCATCGACGGCGCGGTCGACGACCGCCTCGATCCCTTCCGCTCGACCGAGGCCGCAGCGCAGCTGCTGGCTTACAACTACCGCGTGCTCGGGACCTGGCCGCTGGCGCTCACCGCCTACAATCACGGCACCGAGGGCGTGCGCCATGCCCAGCTCACCCTCGCCAGCGATGACATCGTCAAGATCGTGCGCAATTACAACGGGCGCACCTTTGGCTTCGCCTCGCGCAACTTCTACGTGTCCTTCCTGGCCGCGCTCGACATCGACCGCAACCCGGAGAAGTACTTCGGGCCGCTGCAGCGCGAGGGCGAGGCGCATTTTCGCGAGCTCGAGCTGCCGGCTTACGTCTCCGTCGCCGCCCTCGAGCGCGCGCTCAAGCTGGATGCGACTCAGCTGCGCGAGCTGAACCCGTCCCTGCTGCCTGCGGTGTGGAGCGGCGCGCAGCGCGTGCCCAAGGGCTATCGTCTGCGGCTGCCCTCAGACGGAGCGCCGTGGACGCGCGACCTGCTGGCGCAGCGCCTGAACCCGGCCGAGATGTTCGCCGGCCAGCGCGGACCACAGCGCTACCGCGTGCAACAGGGCGATACCCTGGCCAAGCTCGCCGACCGCTACGGCGTGCCGATCGGGACGCTGGCCCGCATGAACCGCATCCGTACCAGTGCGGCGATCAAGCCCGGCCGGATGATCAGTATCCCGGAGACAGCCCCGGTGACACTCGCGGCGGCGAGCGCGCCTGCAGCGGGCGTGCCGTCCTCCGGCGAACACGCGCTCGCGGCCGCGAGCGCGGCGAGTGTCGCACCGCCCTCGCCGGGCGGAGCCGTGTCTGCTGCGGTCGCGCAGCAGGAGAGTGCGGCGGATGCGGCCGCCACCACGGAGATCGTCGTGACCGCCAGCCGCACGCATGCTGGCGCCCAGGCGCAGCCGGTGTCGGCCGCGCAGGCCGAGGCTCTCAGCCCCGCCCTCGGGCCGGCGGCCGAGGCGCAGCAGAGCGCTGACCCGACGGATTACAGCGTGGCGCACGACAGCACCATCCGCGTGGCCGCCGAGGAGACCCTCGGGCACTACGCCGACTGGGCAGACGTGAGCGCGACCCGACTGCGCGAACTCAACCATCTGAAGGCGCGCACGCCGGTGCGCATTGGCCAGCGCGTGCAGCTCGAGTTCGCCAAGGTGACCCGTGAGGAGTTCGAGGCGCGGCGGCGCGAGTATCACCGCACGCTGCAGGCGAGCTACTTCGCCGCGCACCGCATCCTCGGCACCGTGGTGTATATCGCGCGCGCCGGGGATTCGGGCTGGACGCTCATGCAGAAGAGCGCGCAACCGCTGTGGCTGCTGCAGCAGTACAACCCGGATCTGGATTTCGCCGCGCTGCGCGCGGGCACGCAGATCGTCATGCCGCGCGTGCAGGATGTCGGCAGTGGCGGCTGAGCGGTGCGCGCGCGGGGCCCCTGTGACGGGCGCACATGCAGGCCGTACTGCCGTACGACTATAATCCGCCGCAGCTGTGGAGTTGGATCGGAAAGTGATGAGTTTCAGAAGCTTGGCGGCGCTTTCGCTGCTGGCGCTGATGGTCGTGGCGCGCGCCGACGGCCTGCCGCCTGCACAGCCGGTCATGCTCACGCAGCCGCCGCTCGACAACCTGCCGGTGGTCGATCGCGTGGTGGTGAAGAAGAATGCGCGCCAACTGCTGCTGATGCACGGTGGCAACATCGTGCGCTCCTACCACATCGCCCTGGGACTCAATCCCATCGGTCAGAAGGAGCGCTCCGGCGACTTCCGCACTCCCGAGGGCAGCTACCGCGTCGAACGACGCAATCCGCGCAGCGACTTCTTCCTGTCGATGAAAGTGTCCTATCCGAACCAGGCAGACCTGAAACGCGCGCACGCGCATCGCTGGGACACCGGCGGCTCGATCATGATTCACGGCCTGCCCAACATCCTCAAGCACGAGCCTGAGTACTACGAGAGCCACGACTGGACCGACGGCTGCATCGCGGTGTCGAACGCCGACATGACCGAGATCTGGATGCTGACCCCCGACGACACGCCGATCGACATCCAGCCATAAGCCGTGAGCCAAGAGATCTCAGAATTCGTCGACGCACGCGTCGGTCCGCGCGGTAGTCTCGAAAATCTGTCGCAGGCCGAGATCGACAAGCTCCTGGACACCGGCCAGGGCGGCCTGTACCCGCTGTTCCGCCGCTGCGCGCTCGCGGTGCTCAACTCGGGCGCGCCCACCGACAGTGCCAAGGAGGCGCTCGAGCGCTACCGTGACTTCGAAATCCGCATCGTGCGTCACCCCTGGGGCGTGAAGCTCGAGATGCAGAATGCGCCCGCGGCGGCTTTCGTCGACGGGCAGATGATCCGCGGCATCAAGGAGCACCTGTTCGCGGTGCTGCGCGACGTAGTGTTCATCTCCGACGAGATCGTGGCGAGCGGGCGCTTCGATTTGAGCGACTCGGCCGCAATCACCAACGCGGTGTTTCACGTGCTGCGCAACGCACGCCTGCTGGACTACAAGGCGCGCCCCAATCTGGCGGTCTGCTGGGGCGGGCACTCGATCGACTCCGAGGAGTACCAGTACACCAAGAAGGTCGGCTACGAGATGGGCCTGCGCGGTCTGGACGTGTGCACCGGTTGCGGGCCGGGCGCCATGAAGGGACCGATGAAGGGCGCCACCATCGGCCATGCCAAGCAGCGCATCGAGCATGGGCGCTATATCGGCATCACCGAGCCCGGCATCATTGCCGCCGAGCCCCCCAATGCCATCGTCAGCCAGCTGGCGATCATGCCCGACATCGAGAAACGCCTGGAGGCGTTCGTGCGTCTGGGACACGGTATCGTGGTGTTCCCGGGCGGGGCGGGCACTGCCGAGGAAATCCTCTATCTGACCGGCATCCTCATGGACCCGGCCAACCGCGACCAGCCGTTTCCGGTCGTGCTCACCGGCCCGCAGGGCAGCGCGGCTTACTTCGAGCACATCAGCCGCTTCCTCGCCGGCACGCTCGGCAGCGAGACGTTGCGACGCTTCAGCGTGATCATCGACGATCCGGCGGAAGTGGCGCGGCGCATGGTGCGCGGCATGGATGCGGTGCGCGAGTTCCGTCGCAAGAAGAGCGATTCGTACAACTTCAACTGGCTGCTGGCGATCCCGCCGCAGCTGCAGCGGCCATTCGAGGTGACCCATGCCTCGATGCGCGCGCTCGACCTGCGCCGCGACCAGCCGGTGCACGAGCTGGCCGCCAACCTGCGGCGCGCCTTCTCCGGCATCGTCACTGGCAACGTCAAGGACTACGGCATCCAGGCGATCGAGCGCGACGGCCCGTACGAGCTGGCCGGCGATCCGGCGATCATGCGCCTGTTGGATGAGCTGCTCGCAGCGTTCGTCGCGCAGCGGCGCATGCGTTTGCCCGGCAGCACCTACAAACCGGTTTACCGCCTGGTGGCCTGACGCCGCACGCGTACGCGCGTCGGTGACATAACGCTGCCGGCCACCGCACACTCTGCGCAGCGCGCGCGAGAGCTGTGTCCCAGCGTAGGCAAGGCGCGACATGCTTGTGAACCAGTTCCTGAAGCCCGCACGCGAACGCCGTACGCTGCGATCAGACATCAGGAGCTTCTCATGGGCTCAAGCGACAGGGGGCGAGACGGCGCGCCCGGCACGCAGCGCGATCCGACACCAGGCAACCCGACGGGTGGTGCGGATGCGTATGCCAACTGGCTCGATCGTATGCAACGCGCCCGCGCCCGTCAGGCCGCCATCACGCGCAACCTGTACACCTGGTCGAACTACAAGAACTGGGCCGACCAGGTGCGCGATTCCTGGAACAATCCCGAGAACAGCACCCCGCCGCACGGCACGGCCAAGCCGATCAGCAAGAAGTAAGCGCCGCGGCTGATGTGGCGCGCCGCCGGCGCGCAGCGCAATTTCCCAGCAGTATTCCTTAGGCCAGCGCCAGCGCCGGCAGTGGCAGCAGCGCGACTTCACCCGCCTGCGTGCGGCCACCTTCGGGCGCGGCCGGCGCGCTGCCGTCGCTGGCAGCGGTGCCGGGCGTGCCGTCCGTAGGCGCCGGCGGCGGTGCTGCCGGGGTACCGCGCGGGCGCGTCAGCCAGTCGACCAGCGGCAGCCACTGTTCGACGTCCTCGCCGGCGACGTAGCGCTTCATCTCGTGCACGCCGACGCCGAGCTCGGCGGCGCGCGCATAGTTCTGCGAGTCGCGGATCGTGGCCACGATCGGAATCCCGAGGGTATGCAGGAAGCGGATCAAGGCCTGGTAACTGAGGGTATTGCGGCGGATGCGGTTGGCGATCACGCCGATGCGGTCGTCGTCGCGACGGATCTTGGCGACCAGCAGCAGGTCGCGGATGCAACGCGAGCAGGTGTGGATGTCGATGTCCGAGGGCAGCACCGGCACGATCACCTTGTCGGCGTTGCGGGTCATCTCCGGCAGTTGCTGCGGTTCGAGCGCCGCGGGCGTGTCGACGATGACGTGGCTGGTGTTATCGGGCACGCGCAGCTGGAAGGCGCGCGTGGTACGGCTGTCGGTCTCGAAGGCGGCGATCACGTGCACCGCTGGCTGCGCGGGCTTGCGTTTCTTCACCCAGCGCAGCGAGGAACCCTGCGGATCGAAGTCCATGAGTACCGGCGTGTGCCCGCGGGAAGCCAGATAGCTCGCCAGATTGATCGCGATGGTCGTCTTGCCGGACCCGCCCTTGGGGTTCAGGACGACGATACGCTGCATGAGAGCCTTGTTCTGTCACATCCGCGTGAGGAGCACACGCAGCGAAGCGTACGCACCACTCAGAACTCCTGCAAGCGTACGCCGTCACGTGTGTGACTGTGAGCGCGCGCACGCCATGCGCAGCGCGCGTTCCGTAGATTCTCGCGTCGATGGAAGAGTTCTTTCTGCATCTGTGGGACGAGTGGGACGATCTCACCGGCATCTGTCGCCACCTCGCGACCGAGATGGCCGCCGAAATCGTCTCCGCCGCCGTGCCGCTCACCGCCGTCGCGGGCGCGCTGCTCGCCGCGGGCACCACGCTCCTCATCACCCGCCAGCAGCTGCTGTCGCTGCTCAGCTGAGCGCCCGCGGGCGCTGGCGCCCGCCCCTTGCCGCCCCTGGCGACGCTCTCAGGCCCCGCGGCGCTCCAAAAAGCCCTCCGGACGCTTGAAATTCCCGTCGCGGTTCCCAAGATCGCCCCCGACGTCATAACTTAACGTCCTGGACGAAGGGCGCGAACTCCATGGAATCCACCAAACCCGATCCGGCAGCCCCGCAGGCGGCAGCACGCGAGACGCACGGCTTCCAGGCCGAGGTGCGCGAGCTGCTGCAGCTCATGATCCACTCCCTGTACAGCCACCGCGAGATCTTCCTGCGCGAGCTGATCTCCAACGCCTCGGATGCCTGCGACCGGCTGCGCTTTGCGGCGATCGCCGACGGTGCCTTGCTGGCGACGGATCCGGAACTGAGCATCCGCGTGGATGCGGACGAGAAGGCCGGCACCGTCACCATCACTGACAACGGCATCGGCATGACGCGCGCCGAGGCGGTCGCCAACCTCGGCACCATCGCGCGCTCGGGCACGGCCGAGTTCTTCCGCCAGCTGTCGGGCGATCAGCAGAAGGACTCGGCGCTCATCGGCCAGTTCGGCGTCGGCTTCTACTCCGCCTTCATCGTCGCCGAGCGCGTCGAGGTGCGCTCGCGCAAGGCCGGCGACCCGGCGAGCGCCGGCGTGCGCTGGGAGTCGAGCGCCGATGGTGAATTCAGCGTCGAGACGGTCGAGCAGGCGAGCCGCGGCACCGCGGTGACGCTGCATTTGAAGAGCGATGCGCGCGAGTTCGCCGACCCGCTGCGGCTGCGCGCGCTGATCCGCCGCTACTCTGACCACATCGGCTTCCCGGTGCGCATGCGCAAGGAGGGCGAGGCCTCGCTCGAGTACGAGGTGGTCAACCAGGCCAAGGCGCTCTGGACGCTGCCGCGCACCGAGATCTCGGAGGCGGACTACAGGGCGTTCTACCAGTACCTGGCGCACGACTACACCGACCCGCTGACCTGGAGCCACAACAAGGTCGAGGGCAAGCGCGAATACATCAGTCTGTTGTACGTTCCCGGGCGCGCGCCGTTCGATCTGTGGCAGCGCGATGCCGCGCGCGGGCTCAAGCTGTACGTGCGGCGCGTGTTCATCATGGATGACGCCGAGCAGTTCCTGCCGCTGTACCTGCGCTTCATCCGCGGCGTGATCGACTCCAGCGACCTGCCGCTGAACGTCTCGCGCGAGATCCTGCAGCAGGAACCGGAGGTCGAGGCGATCCGCGGCGGCCTCACCAAGCGGGTGCTGGACATGCTGGCGCGGCTGATGAAGGACGACGCAGACAAGTACGCGACCTTCTGGAAGGAATTCGGTGCAGTGCTCAAGGAGGGCATCGCGCAGGATCATGCCAACCATGGCGCCATCCTGCCGCTGCTGCGCTTCGCCAGCACCCACGAGAGCCACGACAACGCCACGGTGAGTCTCGCCGACTATGTCGCGCGCATGCAGCCGGGGCAGGAGCGTATCTACTATGTGATCGCCGAGAGCCTGGCGGCCGCGCGCGGCAGCCCGGCCATCGAGCGCCTGAAGGAACGCGGCCTCGAGGTGCTGCTGCTGTCCGAGCGCATCGATGAGTGGGTCATGGGGCACCTCGAGAACTTCGAGGGCAAGCGCTTCAAGGACGCCACCCGCGGCGATCTCGAGCTCGGGGGGCTCGCGAGCGAGAGCGACAAGAAGCTGCACGCTGAGGAGCTCAAGGAGAGCAAGGGGCTGCTCAAGCGCATCAAGGATGCGTTGGGCGAGCGCGTCACCGAGGTGCGGGTGAGTGAGCGTCTGCGGGAGTCACCGGCCTGCCTGGTGCTGGGCGAGCACGATCTCACCGAGCAGATGCGCCGCGTCCTCGCCGCCGCCGGCCAGAAGACCGATATGGCCAAACCGCTGTTCGAAGTGAACGTGACCCATCCGCTGGTGCAGTACCTCGACGGGCTGAGCGATCCGGGTCAGTTCGGCGAGCTCGCGCAGCTGCTCTACGACCAGGCGGCGCTCGCCGAAGGCGCTCCGCTCGGCAACCCGCCCGAGTACGTGCAGCGGCTCAATCGCCTGTTGGTGCGCCTGGCCGGCCAGCCGCACGCCGCCGCCTGAGGTGAAGCCGCCGCACGCCGAGCGGATGAGCCTGCCGGGACCTGCCGGCGCCCTGGAAGCACTCATCGAGACGCCGGCGGAAGCCGCCGCGGACGGTGCGGTGCGTGCCTTCGGTGTGGTCTGCCATCCGCATCCGCTGTTCGGCGGGACGCTGGACAACAAGGTGGTATGGACGCTGGCGCGCGCCTGCCAGGCGCTCGGGGCGCCCACGATCCGCTTCAACTTCCGCGGCGTGGGCAGCAGCGCGGGGGCCTACGATGAGGGCCGCGGCGAGAAGGCCGATGCTCTGGCGGTGATCGCCTGGGGGCGGGCGCGCTGGCCGCACGCGGCGCTCTGGCTGAGTGGCTTCTCGTTCGGCGCTGCGGTCGCGCTGCTCGCCGCCGAGGCCGCCCGGCCGAGCCGCCTCATCAGCGTGGCGCCCGGCATCACCGCGGTCGAGGTGAGCGGTGCTGCTGCCCCCGAATGCCCGTGGCTGATCGTGCAGGGCGATGCGGACGAGGTGGTCCCCACCGCGCAGGTGCTGGAGTGGGCGCGCACCCTGTCGCCGGCCCCCGAGATCGCGCTGCTGCCCGGCGCCAGTCACTTCTTTCACGGCCGCATCAATGAGCTGCGCGAGGTGCTGGTCGACTTCCTGACACGCGCCGAGGCGCGCGAGCTGTAGAGACGCAAAAGGCCTGGCAGGAGTCCCTGCCAGGCCTTGTTCGCTCGCCAAAGCGGCGGTGACTCGTTAGGAGTTCACCATCGCCTTCAGGCTCTTCAGCGGCATCACCCGCACCTTCTTGCTGGCCGGCTTGGCCTTGAACATCATCTTCTCGCCGGTAAAGGGATTGACGCCTTCGCGGGCCTTGGTGGCTGGCTTCTTAACGACCTTCATCTTCAGCAGCCCGGGCATCGTGAACAGCCCGTTGGCGCGCAGGCTCTTCTTGATCACGCCTCCCATCGAATCGAATACGCCGCTCACCTGCTTGCGGGACAGCCCCGTATCTTTGGAGATGTGTGTCAGAACCTCCGACTTAGTCGGCGCGCCACCCTTTTTCGCCATTTGCTGCTCCTCGAGAATTTGTAGTTGCTGATCGCGGCAATTGCGCCGCGCGATGAGAATCGGGGCGGAAAAATAGCACATGCAGTTTCTTTGGCAAGCGCTTTTTTGCGATCGACTGTTGCAGAAATGCCTTTTTTCTCAGGGTTTCCACCGCTGCGCACACACTGCAAGCGACCCATCGTTGTCAGCACGCGCCGCCTGCAGGCACGCGCAAGGTGCGGGGAATGCTGCGATTCTCGGTGCAATGTCGCCGCTAAGCGTGTGTTCCGGCAACGTAACGGCGCCGTGGCGCAGACGCTCGGCGTGCGTTGCGTCGCCAGCTCAGCGCATCAGGATGAGAATCGCCTGAATGAGGATGATCGCCCACAGCGGCGACAGATCGAGGCCGGCGACCGAGGGAATCAGCCGCCGGATCGGCCCGAGCACCGGCTCGCACAGCGAGCTCAGCACCGACTGCAGCGGCGAGTAACCGCCCGGAGCGATCAGACTGAGCAGCGCGTAGAGGAAGATCGCATAGAAGTAAGTCCACAGCAGGGTGCGCGCGATCTCCGTCAGCACCGGACGGATCCAGAACTCGACCGGCGGCAGGCCGACGCCGCGCAGCGCAAAGATGCCGGCGACGTCCACGATCGCCACCAGCAGCACCGCGACCACCGAGGCGCTGTCGACCTTGCCGATCGGCGGCAGTACCCGCCGCAGCGGCAGGATCAGCGGGTTGGTGAGGCGCACGATCGCCTGGCAGAGCGGGTTGCGGAAATCGGCCCGGGTCCACTGCAGCAGCAGCCGCGCCAGCACCACGAACAGCGCCAGCGACAAGAGTGTTTCGACGATAAAGGTGATGGCGCTCATGCTTGTTAGCTTCCCAGCTGGCGGCCACGCCGCGTCGCAGCGTCGAGCGCGCGTTCAACGATCGCCGGCAGCTGTGACTCGCTGAATACGGCCAGCGCGGCCGCCGTGGTTCCGCCGGCGGAGGTCACCGAGTCGCGCAGCCGGGCAAGATCGCTCTCGCCGCGCGCCATCAGGCCGCTGCCATAGAGGGTGGCCGCCGCCAGGCGCCGCGCGGTGGCAGCCGTCAGGCCCAGCCGCTGGCCGGCCTCGGCCATGAGCTCAGCCAGCAGAAAGAAGTAGGCGGGCCCGCTGCCGGAAAGCGCCGTCACCACATCGAGAGCATCTTCCGAGTCCACCCAGACCGTCTCGCCGACCGAGCCCAGGACCTGTTCGGCCGCGCGGCGCAGCTCGGCGCTGATCCCCGGCGGGGCGTACAGGCCGCTCGCGCCGGCGCCGATCAGTGCCGGGCGGTTCGGCATCGCGCGCAATACCGGCACAGCCGGACACCACGACTCGAGTGCTGCGATGCGTACCCCGGCGGCGACCGAGATCAACAGCGGCCGCGTGGCAGCGAGCGCCGCGGCCAGCTGGCGCAGCAGCGCCTGCGCCTCCTGCGGCTTGACTGCCAACACAACGATGCTGGCGTCCGCGCTGGCCTGCGCCGGATCGCCGGCGGTGATGCCGAAATCGCGCGCCAGCTGCGTGCGCGCTGCCGCGTCGGGGTCGGCCGCGCTCAGCTGTTCGGGGCGGGTGCCGGAGCGCAACAGACCGCCGATCAAGGCGCGGCCGATGTTGCCGGCTCCGAGGATGCAGACTCGCCGGTGGCTCATGGGTGAGCGATTGTACTCATGGACAGCGGCAAAGCGCCTGCGCAGCTTACTCAGCCTGGGCGCGCGGCCCGAACAGCACTGTCCCCAGCCGTACGAGGGTTGCGCCCTCGGCAATCGCGGCTTCGAAGTCGCCGCTCATCCCCATCGACAGCGTGTCGAGTTCCAGACCCTGCGCGCCGAGGCCGTCCTTGAGCTCGCGCAGCTGCCGGAACCAGGCGCGCTGGCGCTGCGGGTCGCTTTCCTCCGGCGGCAGGCACATGAGGCCGCGCAGCCGCAACCGCGGCAGCGCGGCGACCGCGCGCGCCAGCGCCGGCAGTGCGCCCGGTGCCACGCCGCCCTTGCTGCCTTCCGCGCCGATACTGACCTGAAGACAGACGTTGAGCGGCGGGGCGTGATAGGGGCGCTGCGCCGCCAGGCGCTCGGCGATTTTCAGCCGGTCGAGCGTATGCACCCAGGCGAACTGCTCGGCGATGGCGCGCGTCTTGTTGGACTGAATGCGGCCGATGAAGTGCCAGGTGAGCGCGCGCTCCTGCAGCGCGGCCATCTGGCCGAGCGCCTCCTGCAGGTAACTCTCGCCAAAATCGCTGATGCCGCAGGTGGCGGCGCTGGCAAGCAACTGCGTGGGCTGGCCCTTGCCGACCGCGAGGAGTGTGACCGAGTGCGCATTCCGCCCCACACTGACGGCCGCCCGCGCCATGCGTTCCCGCACTTCGCGGATGCGGTCGGGCAAATTCTGCGGACCCATTAACATATTGGACGTAGGACCCCTCCGTTATACTGCCTGCGCCCTCGTGACACAGGCTTGCACGTCGCTTTTTCCTGTCCGCGAGACCCGCCCCAGGGAGCATCAATGGCCGTCGATATCGCGCAACTTCTGGCTTTCGCCGTGAAGAACAATGCCTCGGACCTGCACCTCTCCTCGGGCGTGCCGCCGATGATTCGCGTCGACGGCGACATGAAGCGCATCAATATGCCGCCGCTGTCGCACAAAGAAGTGCACTCCATGGTGTACGACATCATGAACGACAAGCAGCGCAAGGCCTACGAAGAGTTCTTCGAGACGGATTTCTCCTTCGAAATCCCCAAGCTGGCGCGCTTCCGCGTCAACGCCTTCAACCAGAACCGCGGCGCGGGCGCGGTGTTCCGCAACATTCCCTCGGTCATTCTCTCGCTGGACGACCTGGCCTCGCCGAAGATCTTCCGCGACCTGTGCATGTTGCCGCGCGGACTGGTGCTGGTCACCGGGCCGACCGGTTCGGGCAAGTCGACCACGCTCGCCGGCATGGTCAACCACTGCAACGACAACCGCCCCGACCACATCATCACCATCGAGGATCCGATCGAGTTCGTGCACGAGTCCAAGCGCTGTCTGGTCAACCAGCGCGAAGTGCACCGCGATACCCTGGGCTTTTCCGAGGCGCTGCGCTCGGCGCTGCGCGAGGACCCGGATGTGATCCTGGTCGGCGAAATGCGTGACCTCGAGACCATCCGCCTGGCGCTCACCGCCGCCGAGACCGGCCACCTGGTGTTCGGCACGCTGCACACCAGCTCCGCCGCCAAGACCATCGACCGTATCGTCGACGTGTTCCCCGGCGAGGAGAAAGACATGGTGCGCTCGATGCTGTCGGAGTCGCTGCGCGCGGTGATCTCGCAGACGCTCATGAAGAAGAACGGTGGCGGACGCGTCGCGGCCCACGAGATCATGATCGGCACCCCCGCGATCCGTAATCTGATCCGCGAGGGCAAGATCGCGCAGATGTATTCGTCCATTCAGACCGGCGGGGCGGCAGGCATGCAGACACTCGACCAGTGTCTCACCGAGCTGGTCGCCAAGGGCGTCGTGAGCAAGGAAGAGGCGCGCTACAAGGCCCAGAACAAGGACGCTGTGTAAGCTGCAAGGCGAGGAATCATGGATCGCGACCAGGCCATCAAGCTGATGCAGGACCTGCTGCGGCGGGTTACTGAGAAGAAGGCATCCGACCTCTTCATCACCGCCGGGTTCCCGCCGGCGATCAAGATCGACGGCGAGATTCGCCCGCAGTCCGAGCGCGCGCTCACCGCCGAGCAGTCGGCGACGCTGGTGCGTGCCATCATGAACGACCGCCAGACGCGCGAGTTCGACGCCACCAAGGAGTGCAACTTCGCCATCGCGCCGCCCGGCATCGGCCGCTTCCGCGTGTCCGCGTTCGTGCAGCAGGCCGCGATCGGCTGCGTCATCCGTCTGATCAACGCCAAGATCCCCACCTTCGAGGAGCTCGAGCTGCCGCCGGTCCTCAAGGAAGTGGTGCTGACCAAGCGCGGCCTGGTGATCATCGTCGGCGGCACCGGCTCGGGTAAATCCACCTCACTCGCCGCGATGGTCGGCTACCGCAACGAAAAGACCCGCGGCCACATCGTCACCATCGAGGACCCGGTCGAGTACGTGCACACCCACAAGGGCTGCGTGATCACCCACCGCGAGGTCGGCGTGGACACCGACTCGTGGCAGAATGCGCTCAAGAACACGCTGCGTCAGGCGCCGGACGTGATTCTCATCGGCGAAATCCGCGACCGCGAGACCATGGAATATGGCATCCAGTTCTCCGAAACCGGGCACCTGGTGCTGGCGACCCTGCACGCCAACAGCGCCAACCAGGCGCTCGACCGCGTCATCAACTTCTTCCCCGATGAGCGCCGCGAGCAGCTGCTCATGGACCTGTCGCTCAACATCCGTGCGCTGGTCTCGCAGCGCCTGATCCCGCGTGAGTCCGGCACCGGCCGCATCGCCTCGATGGAGATCATGCTCAACTCGCCGCTGATCCAGGACCTGATCTTCAAGGGCGAGGTCGCCAAGATCAAAGAGGTGATGTCGCGCTCCACGCGCCTCGGCATGAAAACCTTCGATCAGTCGCTGTTCGAGCTGTATGAGGCCGGCTACATCTCCTACGAGGATGCGCTGCGCAACGCCGACTCGAAGAACGAGCTGCGGCTGCGCATCAAGCTGGACAGCAAGCGCGAGGCCAAGAACATTGATGAAGGTGGCGCCCTGAAGATCGTCGAGGAAGAGCAGGGCCGCAATCTGTGATGCCGGCGAAGGATGTGAAGGGGCGCGAAGACCTCGAAGCCACCGGTCCGAATCCGGCGCTCGACCTGAACGCCAGCGCGCGCCATCCGACGCTCAATACCAAGCCACTGTTCAAGCTGATGGTGGAGAAGAAAGCCTCCGACCTGTTCTTTACCTCGAACGCGCCGGTGAAGATCAAGATCGAGGGGCAGATTCTGCCGGTGAACAAGCAGGTGCTGACGCCCGAGACGGTACGTCAGACCGCCTTTGCCATCATGACGCCCGAGCAGCGCGAGCACTTCCTGGTCGAGTGGGAGCTCGACTTTGCGGTCTCCGAGCCCGGGCTCGGCCGCTTCCGCGTCAACGTCTTCATGCAACGCGGCTATCCGGCCATGGTGATGCGCTACATCACCGCCGACATGCCGCGGCTGGATGCGCTCGGGCTGCCCGAGGTGATGACCGACCTCGCCATGTATCGGCGCGGCATGATCCTCATGGTGGGGGCGACCGGCTCGGGCAAGTCGACTACGCTCGCGGCGATGCTCAACCACCGTAACGAGGCCGTCTCCGACCACATCGTCACCATCGAGGACCCGATCGAGTTCCTGCACACCAACAAGCGCTCGATCGTCAACCAGCGCGAAGTCGGACTCGACACCAAGAGCTTTGCGCGCGCGCTGCGTGGGGTGGTGCGCGCCGCGCCGGACGTGATCCTGGTCGGTGAAATCCGCGACAAGGAAGGGATGGAGGCAGCCATCAACCTGGCCGGTACCGGCCACCTGGTGCTGGCGACCCTGCACGCCAACAATACCGCCGAGTCGCTCGACCGCATCATCAACATGTTCCCGCGCGAGCAGCACAACCAGATCTTCCTCGACCTGTCGCAGTACCTGCGCGCCATCCTGGCGCAGCGCCTGGTCATGGGTAAGGACAACCGCCGCGTGGCGGCGGTCGAGATCATGATCAATACCCCGCACATCGCCACACTCATCAAGAAAGGCGACGTGGTGTCGATCAAGGAAGCGATCCAGCTGAGCGGCGACAAGAACATCCGCAGCTTCGATGCGGGCCTGCACGAGCTCTACAAGCAGGGGCGTATCGGCATGGAGGAGGCGCTCGCCAACGCCGACTCGCGCGCCAATCTCGAGGCCAAGATCAACTTCGGTTAGCGTTTTTCGGCTAGCCTTGGGCCTCGATGAGGCCACCACGCCAACCCGGCAGCGCGCCTTGCGGTAGGGTCCCGCTCGCCGAGGTCCTCGGCCCGGGCCTCATCACCGGCGCCTCCGACGACGATCCGAGCGGCATTGCCACCTACACCCAGGCGGGCGCGCGCTTCGGCTTCGAGCTCGGCTGGACGCTGGTGCTCACCTACCCGCTGATGGTGGTGACCCAGGAGATTAGCGCGCGCATCGGCCGCGTCACCGGGCGCGGCATCGCCGGCAACATCCGCACGCACTACTCACCCGCGACGCTGCGCGCGGTGGCAGCGCTCCTGTGCCTCGCCAACACCGTCAATATCGGCGCGGACCTGGGCGCCATGGCCGAAGCCACGCGGCTGCTGCTGCCGCTATTGCCACTCGGGTTGGGCGTGGCGCTGTTCGGACTGGGCTGCGCGCTCGCGCCGCTGCTGGTCAATCACCGCCGCTACGTCAGCCTGCTCAAGTGGCTGACGCTCGCCCTGTTCGCCTATTTCGCGGTGCTGTTCACCGTGCACGTCCCCTGGCACGAGGCGCTGCGCGGCATGCTCTGGCCGCGCTGGTCCAGCGGCGCTGCCTTCTGGCAGATGGTGGTGGCGGTGCTCGGTACGACCATCAGCCCCTACATGCTCTTCTGGCAGGCGGCGCTCGAGGTCGAGGACACGCGCGCCGCGCAGCGCCCGCCGCTGCGGCGTGCGCCGCGCCAGGGCCCGGCGGTCCTCGCCCGCATCCGCCTCGACACGGTGGTCGGCATGGCGCTGTCGAATCTGGTCGGGCTCGCGATCCTGGTCACCGCCGCGACCACGCTGCGCCCGCACGGCCTGACGGACATCAAGAGCGCGGCCGATGCCGCCCAAGCGCTGCGCCCGCTGGCGGGCCACTTCGCCTTCGCGGTGTTCGCACTCGGCATCCTCGGCACCGGGCTGTTGGCGGTACCGGTGCTGGCGGCGTCGGCGGCCTACACGCTGGGGGAGGCCTGCATGTGGCCCGTGGGCATGTCGCGCCGCCTGTCGCAGGCCAAAGGCTTTTACGCGACCATCGCCGCAACCACTCTCATCGGGGCGCTCGCAAACCTGCTGCCGCTTGATGCCATGAGCGCGCTGATCTGGGCGGCGGTGATCAATGGCCTGGTCGCGGTGCCGGTGATGGCGGTCGTGGTGCGCATGGCGCGCGACGAGCGGATCATGGGCGGGTTCGTGGTATCGCGCGGCGCGATGCTGGTCGGCCTGCTGACCACCGCGGTGATGGCGCTCGCCGCCCTCGGCATGATCTGGGGGGCGCTGTTCGGCGCGTGAGCGCCCGCGCGGCTCAGCGCGGCTGGGCGCGGCGCTCCGGCCCGTCGTAGACCGCGCGGTGCACCTGCGCGGGGATGCTGTTGTCGCTGGTACCGGCCGCACCGCCCACCGCAGCCACGACGTTCAGCACGTCCGCCAGCCCCGACCAGAACCGCTGGATGACCGCCTGCTCGACGTCCTGCTGGTACTGCGCCAGCACCGGCTGCTGCTCGGCGCTGACGATGTAGGCATGCCAGGGCCCGTGCGCCGCGCCGCCCTTGAAGCCGGACCAGGTCCAGGTGACCTCGCCGTCGATCTCATTGCCGTGCAGCGTCCCGCTGTACACCGCGGTGAGACCGATCGTATCGGAGGAGCGGTTCTGCCTGCGGATGACGACACCGCCCTGATCGAAGCGTTCCACCGTGAGATCTGCGATGACCGGACGCGCCGCCCACAGCGCGCTGCCCTGTTTGCCGTCGAGCGTCCAGATGGCAGCCCCCGCCCCGGGGCAGTCGGCGCTTTCGCACTCGCACAGCGCCAGATGCAAACCCGCGACGGCGCCGGAGGGTGCGCTCACCGCCGGGTTCGGCTGGCACGCGGCCGGAATGGGCATGGCGAGGGCGACCTGCTGTGCGTGCCGCTTGCGCGCGGCGTCCTGGTAGCTCTGCTGCCAGCGCTGGTCCGCAAAGCGCTTCTGTTCGGCGTCATTGCCCGGGACGGCGCCGAGTGAGGCACCCCAGCCCATGCTGAGGGAGGCCGGCTTGCCGTTGATGGTGGGATTCAGCAGCAGCGTGCCGTCACTCGACATCTGCCCCTGGTAGGTCACGTCCACCACCAGGCCGCCGGGATTGGTGGGATGCGGCGGATCGTAGCGGTGCACGATGACCGATTGCGGTGTGAAGCTCTCGAAGGCCCACACGCTGTGAAAGCCCGGTGGGTCCCACGAGTTATGGCTGGTCGAGATGTAATGACCATCGCGCGGCTCGAGCGTCATGCAGATCTGCGCACACACGTGAATCACCGCCGGCAGAGCGGCGCTGGCGGTGTTGAGCAGCAGCGGCGGCGGCGGCGGTGGCCGGGTGTCCAGCGCGGCGACGATCGGGATCGGTGGCACCTGCGCGGCCTGCAGCGCGCTGCCCCAGCTCAGCTGGAACGGGCCGCGCACGTGCTGCGGCGTGAGCCATTCAGCCTCGCCGTTGATGACGCGGCTGAAGTCGCCGGCCATCGAGCCGCGCAGTACCGCCGTCGCGCCGTTCACGTCCTGGCGCTGCAGGATGACGGAGTCGGGCGTGAACGACTCGACGGTGTACACCGAGGTGACCTTGCCGTCGGTGACCACCTCATAGTGGTCGTGCGTCAGCGCGAGATCGAAGCAGGCCATCCCGCAGAAGCGCATTTTCTCGGGCAAGGGCACGGGCGCGTTGGGTGCCGGGGATCCGGGCGCGGCAGCGCTTAGCTGCGCGCCGAGCAGCAGCAGGCAGGGCAGAGCACGCATGCCGGCACCTCCTCTTAGGTGCGCGGTGCCGCCGGATCAGGCCCGAAGCGGTTGTCGCCGACCGTACCGCGCAACAGCCCGTTCTCGATGAACGACCAGATGTCGCCCACGATCGGGATGAGATTGATCAGAATCCACCAGCCGGACTTGTCGCGGTCGTGCCAGCGCTTCACCGTGACCGGAATGAGCGGCAGCAGCAGGATGAACAGCCAGCTCCCCGGTCCGACCCAGGGATGTTCGACGTCGAGCCCGTTGGCCTTCAGGTTCTGGTAAAGAGCCACCATCATGATGATGCTGGCGAGCAGCGAGATCACCCAGTACTGGCCGCGGCTGGCGCGTCCCTTGAAAGAGAACAACAGGTCCATCCAGTTCCAGTTCATGGTCGGTCCTATGTCTGGCTGCGACAGGTGCTCAGGATCGAGGCCGCGCACCCGCCGTGATCCGCGCGCGGCCGCGCGGCGAGCCGCGTGCGGCCCTTACGATACAGCCACACCGCGGCGTTGGCATCGCGGCCGCGGACCCCGCGCGACTTGCGGGGCCGCAGCTCTCAGAAGACGGTGTCGGCATCGAACACCGGGCCATCGACGCACACACGCTTCATCGCCGCTCCCTCGGGCGTGCGCACTGCCACCGTGCAGCCGGCGCAGCCGCCCACGGCGCACGCCATGAATTCTTCCAGCGACACCTGCGCCGGCAGCTGATAACGGCGCGCCAGCGCAGCGGCGGCCTGCAGCATCGCGGTCGGGCCGCAGGCGAAGATCTCGACCTCGGCGAGTTCCGCCTTGCCGAGCGAGGCGAGCCATGCCGCCGCGAGCTCCGTCACAAAGCCTGAGAAGCAGCCCGGGAAATCCGCACCGCTTGCCAGCCGGCTCGGCACGCCCCACTCCTCGAGCAGCGGCATGCAGGCGATCGCCTCGGTGGGCATCCCGGCGACGATCAGCGCGGACGGTCGGACGCGGAACGGGAACGGTACTTCCGAGCCCATGAGCACCATGGGCTTCCAGGGCGTGGCTTTGTCGGCGCTCAGCCGCTCGGCCAGGAACACCATGGGCGGAATGCCCACCCCGCCGCCGAGCAGCAGCGTGCGCGGCCGCTCGCGGTGGGGCGCGAACGGCCGGCCGATCGGGCCGAGGACACTCACGACATCACCGGCCTTGCGGGCGGCGAGCGCGTGCAGCCCCGGGCCCACGACTTTATAGAGAAACTCGAGCCAGCCGCCTGCAGGGTTGGCACGCATGATCGACAGCGGCCGGCGCATGGGGATGGCCGCCGCGCAGGTGAGGTGCGCGAAGCTGCCGGGCGCGGCGCGTGCGGCGCACTGGGGTGCTGCCAGCCGCAGCACGTACTGCTCGGCGTCGAACTTCAGCTGCGAGAGGACGCGCGCCTCCTCGAGGAACAGCGTGCCGCGGGTCGCGCTCGTCATGCGGCGCCGCCGTGCGCAACCAGCACCTCTTCCAGCACCGCCATGCGCACGGCCACGCCGTTTCTCACCTGGTCGCGGATGACGGATTGCGGCCCGTCGGCGACGTCGCTGGCGATCTCGATGCCGCGGTTCATCGGCTGCGGGTGCATCACGATGACATCAGGCCGCGCGGCACGCAGCCGCTCGCGGGTGAGTCCCCAGGCGGCGAAGTAGCGCTCGGCATCCGGCAGATCGGCTTCGCGCATGCGCTCCTTCTGGATGCGCAGCATCATGATGACGTCCGCCCCCCGCAGCGCCGTATTGAGCTGCTGGTGGCGCTTGGCGCCCGGGAATTCGCGCTCCTCGGGCATGAGCGCCGCGGGCGCGGCCAGCGCGATCTCGCTGACCCCGAGGGTGCGCAGCGCGTGCCAGGCCGAGCGCGCCACGCGCGAGTGACGGATGTCGCCGACGATCACCACCGACAGCCCCTCGAAGCGCCCTTTGCGCTGCGCGATGGTGAGCGCATCCAGCAGCCCCTGTGTCGGGTGGGAGACGTGCGCTTCGCCGGCGGACAGGACGCTGACGTGCGGTGCGACGTTGGCCGCGACCAGGCTGGGCACACCGGCCTCGGCGTCGCGGATGACGAAGGCATCCACGTGCAGCGACTGCAGCGTGTACACCGTGTCGAGCATGCTCTCGCCTTTGACGCGCGAGGACAGCTGCACCTCCAGATTGACCACGTGGGCGCCCAGGCGCTTGGCGGCCAGCTCGAAGCTGACGCGCGTGCGGGTCGAGGGCTCGGTAAACAGGTTGGCCACGGTGAAGCCGTTCAGCACCTGACTGAGGGCGGGCTTGGCCCCGAGCGGGCGCACGTACGACTGCGAGCGCTCGAGCAGCCGCTCGAGGTACGCCTTCGGCAGGTTCTCGAGCGTCAGCAGGTGGCGCAGCGAGCCGTCCGCGCGCAGCTGTTCGGTCATGGAGTCTGTCCCTCGCCTTGAAACCAACGCGTCAGAATCACCGCCGCCGCGGCGCTGTCGATGTCGGCGCGCTGCACCCGCCGGCGTCGCGCGCCGCTCGCGCGCCGGACCTTGAGCGCCTCGTTCGCCTCGAGCGAGGAGAAGCGCTCATCGACCAGCTGCACGGGGAGGGCGAAGCGGCGGGCCAGCTCGGCGGCGAAGCGGCGCGCCGCCGCCGTCATCGTCCCTTCGCTCCCGTCGGCATTATACGGTGCCCCTACCACCAGCAGCCCCGGGGCGAGCGCGCGCACCGCACGCTCGATGGCCGGCCAGTCCGGGCCGTCGCGTCCACACGGGAGCGCGGCGCGCGGTGCGGCACTCTTCGTCAGCGTGTCACCGCTGGCGAGTCCAATGCGCTTGAGTCCGAAATCGAAGGCGAGGACGGTCTGAGCCGGCGTCATGCCCTGGCGGTGGGATTACGCATGGCCGGCCTCGGTGGAGAGGCGGTCCGGGTCGATACCGAGCAGCCGCCAGGCTCCGGCCCAACGCTCCTCGAACGGCAGCTCGAACACCACGCGCGGGTCGACCGGCATCGAGGCCCAGGCGTTGTCTTTCATTTCGCGCTCGAGCTGACCGGACTCCCAGCCGGCGTAGCCGAGCGCGATGAAGGCGTCCGAGGGGCCCTCGCCGCGCGCCATGGCCGCCAGCACGTCACGCGAGGTGGTCACCTGAATGGCGTCCGATACCTTGTGAGTGTGATCCCACTGCCCGCCGGGGCGGTGCAGCACGAAGCCGCGGTCGGTGTGCACCGGTCCGCCGCGCAGCACCGGCTGTGCTGCGATGAACTCGGTGGACGGCTCGAGCTTCATCTGTGAGAGCACGTCCGACAGCTTCATCGGCAGCGGCTTGTTGAGCACGATGCCGAGGGCACCCTTATCGGTGTGTTCACAGATGATGGCCACGGTCTGCGCGAAGTTCGGATCCGCGAGCTGCGGCATTGCGATCAGCAGGTGGTTGGTGAGGCTGCCCGGCTCGCCGTCGGCGAACAGCCGCTCGGCACTTTCCGCGGCCTCCGTGGCCTCCTCGTCGGGGCTGGTGGAGCTGCGCCTTTCGCTCATGAGCACAGTATGGGCATGGTGCCGGGGAGTCTCAAGGAAGGGTTGAGAGGACGCCGCGCTCGGAGCGTCCGCCGCTGAACTGCCATTCGTAGGAAAAGCGCAACACACGGTACTGCGCCGCCAGCTCCGGGGGAAAACGGTCGAACGGCGTGGCGAGCTTCAGGATCGCCAGCGCTGACTGGTCCAGTTCCGGGTTGCCGCTCGAGCGGCGGATGAGTGCGCGGTCGAGCGTGCCGTCGGCGTTGATGCCGACCTCGACCACCGGCGCGCGCGGCGCCGCCGCCACGCGCGCCGCGGTCGGGTAGTTGAGCGTGCCGATCCGCTCGACTCTGCGGCGCCACGCATCGAGGTAGGGCGCGAGCGTTGCCGCGCGTGTATCGGGCGTGACCCACAGCTCATCGCGCTGCGGTCCCTTGAGCGTCGCGGGACCTGCCTCGTCGGGTCCCGGCTGCGCGTTCACCGGCTGGTCGACCTTGAGCGGCTTGTCGCGCGTCGCCCCCTCGCTGCCGACGTCCGACACGTAGCGCAGCACGGTGCTCCAGCCGGTCGTCGTCAGCACGCGCTCGTTGGGATCGCCCGAGAGCTCGCCACTGTCCGCCAGCGAGTTCCCTGCCTCGGTTCCCTCGTGCTGCAGCATGGGGATGGCGGAGGCCTGATTGTGCGGCGCCACCGATTCCCGGGTGTTGCCCGAGCCTTTCTGGGTGCGCTGCGCGAGGTAGCTGGCGGTCGGATTGCTGTCGGCGGTCGGCAGCTCGTCGGACACCAGCAGCACCTCGAGCCCGGGGGCCTCGCCCTTGTCCTCGGCGGCAGCATTGAAGGTGAGTCCGATGATGATGAGGCCGTGCAGGCAGGCGACCAGGAACAGCATGGTGAGAAGGCGGTCCCATACCGGGGCCTTACCCTCTTTCAGCATGAGTGCCCGGCGCGCCATGAAACCTCAGCGGCCTTAACGACCCGCGGCGCGGCGGCCGCGCGCGCTCAGGTGCCGCTCGATCGCGGCCATCAGCAGCTCGCCGATGGAGAGGCCGAACTGCTTGTCGAGCTCGCGGATGCCCGTCGGACTGGTGACGTTGATCTCGGTGACGAAGTCGCCGATGACGTCGAGCCCGACGAACAGCATCCCGCGTGCCGCGAGCGCAGGTCCGATCTGAGCGGCGAGCCAGCGGTCGCGCTCGCGCAGCGGCCGGCCGACGCCCTTGGCGCCGGCGGCGAGGTTGCCGCGGTGGTCCTCCGCCGAAGGCATGCGCGCGAGCGCGTACGGCAGCGGCTCGCCATCGATCAGCAGCACGCGCGCGTCGCCGCTGCTCACGATTTCCGGCAGATAGCGCTGCGCGATGGCGAAACGGCGGCCGTAGTCGGTGAGCGTCTCGAAGACCACGTGCGCGTTCAGATCGTGGGTCTCGAGCACGAAGATGGAGCTGCCGCCCATACCGTGCAGCGGCTTCACCACGATCTTGGCGTGCTCATGCAGGAAGGCGGCCATCAGCCCCATGTCGCGCGTGATCAGGGTGGGTGCGCAGCACTGCGGGAACCAGGCCGTGTAGACCTTCTCGTTCATATCGCGCAGGCCCTGCGGCCGGTTCACCACCAGCACGCCGGCGGTCTCGGCGCGCTCCAGGATGTAGGTGGTGTAGATGTACTCGGTGTCGAACGGCGGGTCCTTGCGCATCAACAGGCAGTCGAGCTCGCTCAGCGGCGCGAGGCGCGGCTCGCCGAGCGTGAACCACGAGGTGGGGTCGGGGCGCACGCTGAGCGCGCGCATGCGCCCCATGGCGACGCCGTCGCGCAGCAGCAGGTCGCGCTGTTCGAGGTAGCTGAGCTCGAAGCCGCGCGCCTGCGCCGCGAGCAGCATCGCCAGCGTCGAATCCTTGGCAAAAGTGATGGCGCTGATGGGGTCCATCACGACGCCCAGGCGCTTCCCGGTGCTCATTCGGCGGCCATTATGCTCGTAGCCAAAGCGAATATGTCTGCCCGGCACGAGCGCTGCATTGGCCGCTGCAGACGAGCTTCGAAAAACGTGACGCGCATGGCATAGCAGGGGGTGTACCGATATGTTAAAACCGCGCTGCGCTTGCCTGTGAGCAGGGGGCCCCGTGCAACTGCAGCGGCTGGTGAAATCCACGTGCGCTGTCGCTGGCGCAGTTCTCGAAATTGCACGTGGAGTTCCGTGACTGCTGCTGCGACAGGCCGGTGGCGCGAGCCGCCTGACGTCCCGCTAACGCCGCTTTAGGCTTTGAGGAAGGAGTTCCGTGACCGTGACCGGCAGCAACTCGAAGCTCCAGGGTCTCAAGGTACTGGTCATCGACGACAGCAAAACCATCCGCCGCACGGCTGAAACGCTGCTCGCCAAGGAGGGCTGTGAAGTCTTTACTGCCATCGACGGGTTCGATGCGCTCGCCAAGATCGCCGACCACCAGCCGGACATCGTGTTCGTCGACATCATGATGCCGCGGCTCGACGGCTACCAGACCTGCTCCCTGATCAAGCACAACAAGGTGTTCCGCTCCATTCCGGTGATCATGCTGTCCTCCAAGGACGGACTGTTTGATCGCGCCCGCGGCCGCATCGTCGGTTCCGAGCATTACCTGACCAAACCCTTCACCAAGGACGAGCTCCTGTCTGCGATCGAGACCCATATCGGGAGATGATGGTCATGCCCCTGATCCTGATCGTCGACGACTCACCGACCGAGCTGCACGTCATGCAGAAGGCGCTCGAGAAGCATGGCTTCCGCACCGCGGCGGCGGCCGACGGTGCCGAGGGCGTGCGGCTGGCGCGCGAGATGAGCCCCGATCTGATCTTCATGGACATCGTCATGCCGGGCATGAACGGCTACCAGGCGACGCGCGCGCTCGCCAACGATCCCAAGACGCGCACCATTCCGATCGTCATGGTCACCTCCAAGGGGCAGGAGACCGACCGTATCTGGGGCCTGCGCCAGGGCGCGGTCGACTACATGGTGAAGCCGGTGTCCCCCGATCAGCTGGTGGCCAAGGCGCAGGCGACCCTGTCATCGTGAGCGCAGCGCCTCAGCCCTCAGCCGCACGGTCCCGAGCATGACCCAGCACGCCGCAAGCGAGGTTCAGCTGAAGTCGCTGCGCGATCGGCCGTTCGAGCTGCTCGCGGAGCTGGAGCGGCGCGGGCGCGCGGTATCCGCGCAGCTCAGCCAGGAGGCCGAGCAGGGACGCGAGTGGGTGGGGGTGGCACTGCGCATGGCCGGCGACCTCTACCTGGTGGCGCGCGAAGAAACGCGCGAGGTGTTGGGTGTGCCGACCAGCAGCACGCGCGTGCCGGGCGCGAAGCCCTGGATCAAGGGGCTCGCCAACGTGCGCGGCCAGCTGCTGCCGGTCATCGATCTGCGCCAGTTCCTGGGCAGCGGCGTGACGCCGATCACCCGCAACACCCGCATCGTGGTGGTCAACCACCGCGAGATTCCGGCCGGCCTGCTGGTGGATGAGGTGCTCGGCTTCCGGCGCTTCTCCGAGGCGGAGTTTTCCGGCGAAGCTCCGCCGACCGTGGCGCGCTGCGAGCGCTACCTCGCCGGCGCCTTCCGCCGCGGACCGGAAACCTGGCCGGTCCTGAGCCTGCGCCAGGTGCTGGAGAGCCAGGCATTCGCGGAGGCTGCGGCATGAGCACGCGCTCGCCGTCCGCGTTTGCACTGCTGCTCAGCCTCGCCGCGCTGCTGGTCATCGGCAGCGGCGCGAGCTACTGGTGGCTGCAGTCGCACGACGCCAGCGGCGGACGCAATGCGCCGACCGATGCGCTCTACGGCCTCGGCGTCGATGCCGGCGGGGCGGCTGCCGGCGAAGCCGAGCCGCTCGCGCGCTTCGCCCAGAACCAGAAACAACTGGAGGACATCGCCGCGCAGGACCCCGCGGGTCCGTTCGCCACCAACTCGCGCTTCACGCGCCTCACCAACAACACCGCCATCGTGCTGCGCGCGCGCACCCAGCTGAGCGACGCTGGCGCCGCCGCGCACGACACCGCGACTCTGGTGCCGCGGCTGCTGTCGGAGGAGACCGCACTGGTGGCAAGCCTGCCGCCGCCGGGCGCGACGGGCGCCGCGGCGACCCTGGAGCGCTTCGAGTCGCGCGCCCAGCGTCTGCAGCTGGACGTGACCGCGCTCACGCAAAGCGCCACCGACCCGGCGCAGGCCGCCCAGCGCATCGCCGAGGCGAGCGACTACCTCGGCCAGGTGATCGCCGGCTTCGCCGCCGGCAACCCGACCCTCGGCCTGCCGCATGTGACCGCTCCGGATGCCGCCAAGCACCTGAAGGCACTCGATGCCATCTATTCGGACCTCGCCCAGGCGGTGAAACGCGCCGTGGCCGCGGCCCCGGCCTTGCCGGCGGCCCAGGCTGCCGCGCGCGCCATCCCGCCGGATGCGCGCGCGCTGGCCGCGAGCCAGCCGGCCGTCAGCGCCAGCGCACGCCCGTTGAGCTACCTGCCGTTGCTGCTGCTGCTGCTCGGCCTCGGTTTCCTGATCGCGGGCCTGCTGGCGGCGCTGCGCATGCATCGCACCATCGAGCGGCAGCGCCAAGCCGCCGAGGCGCAGCGCAAGGAAACCGACCGCAACCAGCAGGCCATTCTGCGTCTGCTGGATGAGCTGTCGAGCCTGGCGGACGGGGACCTCACCGTGCAGGCGACCGTGACCGAGGACATCACCGGGGCGATCGCCGACTCGATCAACTACGCGGTCGATGCGCTGCGCGGCCTGGTCACCACCATCAACGGCTCGGCGATCCAGCTGGAGAGCGCCACCCGCCAGACGCAGGCGCTGTCGCAGCATCTCGCCAAGGCCTCGGGCGCACAGTCGAAGCAGATCGCGTCGGCCACTGAGTCCGCCGCCAGCATGGCCGGCTCCGTCGAGGAGGTGTCCGGCAACGCCGAGCGCGCCTCCGACGTCGCGCGTCACTCGGTCGAGGTCGCGCACAAGGGCGGCGATGCGGTGCGCCGCACCATCGACGGCATGAACACCATCCGCGAGACCATCCAGGAGACCTCCAAGCGCATCAAGCGCCTGGGCGAGAGCTCGCAGGAGATCGGCAACATCGTCGAGCTGATCAACGACATCGCCGAGCAGACCAACATCCTGGCACTGAATGCCTCCATCCAGTCTTCGATGGCCGGCGAGGCCGGGCGCGGCTTCGCGGTGGTGGCGGACGAGGTGCAGCGGCTGGCCGAGCGCGCCGCCAATGCCACCAAGCAGATCGAGGTGCTGGTGCGCACCATTCAGACCGACACCAACGAGGCGGTGGTGTCGATGGAGCGCAGCACGACCGACGTGGTGGGCGGGGCGCTGCTGGCCGAGAACGCCGGCGCCGCGCTCGAAGAGATCGAGCAGGTGTCCAACCAGATCGCGAGCCTGGTGCAGAACATCTTCGGCAGCGCGCGCCAGCAGACGCACGCCGCGCAGAACATCGCGCGCAACATGCAGGTGCTGAAGGAGATCAGCGCGCAGACCGCGGAGTCGACCAACGCCACCTCGATCGCCATCGCCAAACTGGCGGAGCTCTCAGGCGGACTGCGCAAGTCGGCTTCCGGCTTCCGCTTGCCGGGGAGCCCGGGGGACCGCGCCAGCACCTCCGGATCGGTGCGCCGGCTCGAGGATGCGGCGCTCAATACGGCCAAGGTGCGGCAGATTTCCGCGCTCGGCGGCAGCTGATCAGGATCCTGCGAAAGCCACTGCATGCCTGAAGTCGCTTCCCAGACACTCGACCTCGTCGGCCGTGAGATCAACACTACGCTGGCCGAGGCGCGCAGCGCGCTCGAGAGCTATGTCGAGCAGCCCGACAACGTCGTGCTGCTGGAGAGCTGTGCGCAGAACCTGCACCAGGTGCAGGGCGTGCTGCGCCTGTTGGAAATCTACGGCGCCGCGCTGCTGGCCGAGGAGATGGAGCACGTCGCGCAGTACCTGGTCGCGACGCACGCCGAGCGCAAGAGCCAGGCGGAGAGCCTCGATGCGCTGATGCGCGCCATGGTGCAGCTGCCCTCCTACCTGGAGCGGGTGCTGGCCGGCGGGCGCGACCTCGCGCTGGTGCTGCTGCCGCTGCTCAACGACCTGCGCGCGGTGCGCGGGCACTCGCTGCTGTCCGAAGGCACGCTGCTGCTGCTCAACCTGAAGTCCGACAAGCAGGCCGAGCCGGCCACCACTGGCGGCGAGCCGCCGCTCACCGTCGAGCAGTGGGCGCGGCGCGTGCGCGCGCGCTACCAGGTGGGTCTCATCGGCTGGATCCGTGGCGAACGCATCGAGCAGAACCTCGAAATCCTGGCCGGTGTCGCCCGCAAGCTCGAGCAGATTGCGACGCGCCAGCCGGTGTTCCAGCTGTGGTGGGTGACCGGCGCGGTGATCGAATCGCTGCAGGAGAACGGCCTGGAGGGCGGCCAGTCGGTGAAACGGCTGCTCGGGCTCGGCGATCGCGAGATTCGCCGCCTGTACGAACAGGGCGAGGCGCGCTACGCGCAGAACCCGCCGGTGGAACTGCTCAACAACCTGCTCTATTACGTCGGCCGCTCGGAGTCCTCCGGCGGACGGGTGAGCGCGGTGCGCGCCTCGTTCCGCCTGTCGGAGCTGCTGCCGGTGGACGAGAGCATCGAGCAGGAGCGCGAGAACCTGTCGGCGCCCTCAGTGAAGCTCATGCAGACCGTGGCCGCGGCGATCCGCGAGGACCTCGGCAAGGTCAAGGACGTGCTGGACATCTTCGTGCGCCGCGGCGCCGGCCAGCCGCAGGAGCTCGCCTCCCAGGTCGAGATGCTGCGCAAGATCGGCGACACGCTCGGGGTGTTGGGACTCGGCGAGCTGCGCGCCAACGTGCAGACCGAGACCGAGCGCCTCGGCAAGATCGTCAACGGTCAGCTGCGCGCGGACGAACCCACGCTGGTGGAGATCGCCGCGACGCTGATCGGCGTGGAGGACCGCCTCGATGACCGCCTGGTCGGCATGATCCTGCCGCGCGACCCCGACGTGCCGCGCGCCTCCGAGGACACCGAGTTCCAGCAGGTGCAGGCGGCGGTGCTGCGCGAGTGCATCGTCAACATGGCGCGCATCAAAGAGGCCGTGACCCAGTCCGTCGGCGGCACCCTCGATGCCGCGGGGCTCGACAGCTGGCAGGACCTGATGCGCGGCATGAAGGCGGGCCTGCTGCTGCTGGGCAAGTCGCGCGCCGTGGAGATCATCGAGGCGATCACCAGCCAGTTGAAGCGCGTCATGCAGCCCGG
>DATHMN010000103.1:0-4708 GCA_035487135.1 Steroidobacteraceae bacterium
GGTGCTGGCCGACCCGGTGGGCTCCGGGCTGGCGCACTTCGCCACCACCGGACGGCTGCCGGAGAAGATGACGCCGTGGCTGGTCGAAGGCATCGGCGGGGATTCCGTGCCGCCGGTTGCGGATTTCTCGCGCGTCAGCGCCACCTACAGCATCGCGGACGCGGAGGCCTTCCGTACCTGCCGCGAGCTGCTGGCCCGCGAAGGCATCATCGCCGGCACCTCCACCGGGACGCTGCTGGCGGCGGCGCTGCGCTACTGCCGGGAGCAGCTCCGACCTAAGCGCGTGGTGAGCTTCGTCTGTGACAGCGGCAACAAGTACCTCTCCAAGGTCTACAACGACTACTGGATGCTCGACCAGGGATTCCTCGAACGCGAGCACCGCGGCGACCTGCGCGACCTCATCGCCCGGCCGCACGCCGAGCACGCGGCGGTGACGGTGAATTCCACCGAGAGCGTGATGGCTGCCTACCGGCGCATGAAGCTCTACGACGTCTCGCAGCTGCCGGTGATGCAGGACGGGCGCATCGTCGGCATCGTCGACGAGGAGGACATCCTGGTCGAGGTGGTCGGCAACCCCGAGCACTTCAACCAGCCGGTGACGCGCGCCATGGCGAGCCACCTGGTGACCGTGCCGGTCGACGCGCCGGTCGCGCAGCTGATGGAGATCTTCAAGCGCGGCATGGTGGCGATCGTCATGCACGGCAGCGAGTTCCAGGGACTCATTACGCGCATCGATCTGCTCAACTGGCTCAGGCGGCGGTTGTAATCGCTTACCTCCGCGGCGAAAGTTCTCCCTATGAGTAAAGAAGAATCCGCACAGCGCTTTGCTACGCGTGTGATCCACGGCGGGCAGCATCCCGACCCGCTCACCGGTGCGGTGATGCCGCCGATCTACGCCACCACCACCTACGTGCAGTCGAGTCCCGGCGTGCACCAGGGCTACGACTACTCGCGCACGCGCAATCCGACGCGCGACGCGCTGCAGGCGGCGCTCGCCGACCTCGAGGGCGGTGCGGCGGCGTTCGCTTTCGCCTCCGGCATGGCCGCGACGGCGACGCTGCTCGAACTGCTCGGTGCCGGCTCGCACATCATCGCCATGCATGACCTGTACGGCGGCAGCTACCGGTTGCTCGAGAACGTGCGCAAGCGCTCCGCCGGACACAGCGTGTCGTTCGTCGACCTGTCGAAGAGCACAGCGCTCGCGGCGGCGATCCGCCCGGACACGCGCCTGCTGTGGGTGGAGACCCCGACCAACCCGCTGCTGAAGCTGGTGGACCTGGAGGCGGCGGCGCGCGTGGCGCACCAGCACGGCCTGCTCGCCTGCTGCGATAACACCTTCGCCACGCCCTTCATCCAGCGGCCGCTCGAGCACGGCTTCGACGTGGTGGTGCATTCCACCACCAAGTACCTGAACGGGCACTCGGACGCCCTGGGCGGTGCGGCCATCGTGCGCGCCGGCTCCGATGTCGCCGCGCGCCTCGCCTACCTGCAGAACGCCGTGGGCGCCGTGCCGGGCCCGTTCGATGCGTTCCTCACGCTGCGCGGCATCAAGACACTGGCGCTGCGCATGGAGCGCCACTGCGCCAACGCGCTCGCGGTCGCGCAGTTCCTCGAGAAGCATCCGCAGGTGGAGCGCGTGTTCTATCCGGGACTGCCCAGCCACCCGCAGCATCAGCTCGCGCGGCGGCAGATGCAGGGCGGCTACGGCGGCATCGTCACCGCGGTGCTGCGCGGCGGGCTCGAGCCTGCGCGCCGCGCGCTCGAGCGCTGCCGGCTGTTCGCGCTTGCCGAGAGCCTCGGCGGCGTCGAGAGCCTCATCGAGCATCCGGCACTCATGACGCACGCCTCGCTGCCGGCCGCGATGCGTGAGTCGCTCGGCATCAGCGACGGGCTGATACGTATTTCGGTCGGCGTCGAAGACGTCGAAGACCTGATCGCGGACCTGCGCCAGGCGCTCGGCACGATGTAACAGCCGGCCGATGCTGCAACGATGGCTGCAGGAGGCGCTGGCGCTGCATCGGGCCGGGCGGCTTGCCGAGGCCGAGCCGCTTTATCTGCAGTCGCTCGCGGCGGACAAGAATGGTTACCCCGCCCTGCAACTGCTGGGCCTGCTGCGACTGCATCAGGGTCGCGCCGCCGAGGCGCTGCCCTACCTCGAGCGCGCGCTCACGCTGCAACCCGCCGCGCCGGAATTGCTCGCCAACTACGGCATCGCGCTGCAGGGCGTAGGCCGCTACCGCGAAGCGCTCGCGGCGCTCGAGACCGTGGTGAGGCTCAGTCCCAACGACAGCCGCGCCTGGAGCGACCGCGGCGCGCTGCTCAGCAAGGCTCAGCGCAACGCGGAAGCGCTCGTCGATCTGGATCGCGCCGTCGCGCTCGACCCCGACAATGCGGATGCCTGGAACAATCGCGGCCTGGTGCTGCTGGCGCTGGGCCGGCCGGAGGAGGCGCTGGCCAGCCATGACCGGGTGCTCGAGCTGCAGCCCGCTAATCTGGCGGCGCGCAACGATCGCGGACTGGCGCTGAAGGCGCTGGGAATGGCGGGCGAGGCGCTGCTCGAATTCGAGCGGGTGCTGCGAGCGAAGCCCGACCATGCCGGGGCGCTGGTCAACCGCGCCAGCGTGTTGCGGACGATGGGCGAGGTGGACCAGGCGCTGCAGAGCTATGACCGCGCGCTGGCGATCCAGCCCGACATGCCGGAAGCGCTGGCCAGCCGCGCCAGTTGCCGGTGGACGCGCAACAGCGACGTGGCAGGGGCGATCGCCGACCTGGAACGGCTGGTGGCGATCAGGCCCGACTATCCGTATGCGCGTGGCGATCTGTTGCATCTGAAGATGCACGCCGGCGACTGGCGCGATCTGGCGCGCGAGCGCGCCGCGTTGGATGAGGGTGTGCGCGCGGGCAGGCGCGTGGTCGAGCCCTACGTCTATCAGGGGCTGTGCTCCTCGCCCGCTGATCTGCTGGCCGCAGCCACGATCTACGCGCTGGACAAGTATCCGCCGCTGCCCGTGCCGCGCCGCCGCCGCCGCCGCGAGGGGAAAATCCGCCTCGGCTATCTGTGCGGCGAGTTCCGCGCCCAGGCCACCATGTATCTGGCTGCCGGGCTGTTCGAGCATCACGACCGCAGCCGCTTCGCGGTGACCGGCTTCGACAACAGCCGCGAGGACGGCAGTGCGATGCGCCGGCGCGTGATGGCCGCCTTCGACAGATTCGTGCCCATCCAGATGCTTTCGGACCGCGAGGCCGCGCGCCTGGTCGCCCGCGAAGAGATCGACATACTGGTCAATCTCAACGGCTATTTCGGGGCTCTGCGCATGGGCGTGTTCGCTCATCGGCCTGCGCTGCTGCAGGTCAATTATCTGGGGTTTCCCGGTAGCCTGGGGGCGGACTACATCGACTACATCCTGGCCGATGCCGAGGTGATCCCGGCGGGCGCGGAGCAGTTCTATCGCGAGAAAGTGGTGCGGCTGGCGGGCTGTTATCAGATCAATGACGACACGCGGGCGCGGCCCGCGCCCTCTGCCCGGGCGGCGCATGGCCTCAAGGAGACGGATTTCGTCTTCTGCCACTTCAACGCTTCCTACAAGATCACGCCCGAGATGTTCGCGCTGTGGCTGAGGCTGCTGCAGAGCGTGCCCGCGAGCGTGCTCTGGCTGCTCGAGAGCAACACGCTGTGCGCCGCCAACCTGCGCGCGGCAAGCGCGCAGGCCGGGGTCGATCCCGCCCGCCTGGTGTTCGCTCCGCCGATGGAGAATGCGGCGCATGTCTCGCGCCTGGCGCTGGGCGATCTGCTCCTGGATTCGCTGCCTTACAACGCCCATACCACGGCCAGCGACGCGCTGTGGGCAGGGCTGCCGCTCATCACCTGCCGGGGTCAGGCGTTCGCCGGATGCGTCGCGGCCAGCCTGTTGCGCGCCGCAGGCCTTGCCGAGCTGATCACGGACAGTCTGCAGGAGTATGAGTCGCTGGCGCTCAGGCTCGCGAACGACCGTGCGCTGCTGCAGTCCTATCGCGGTCGTCTCACTCGCGACCCGGCGCGGCTTGCCTTGTTCGACACCGCGCGCACCACCCGTCGGATCGAAGCGGCCTATGAGGAGATGATGGCGCGCTGGGAGAAGGACCTGTCGCCCGCGGGCTTCGACGTAGCGGAATAGAATCAGCGCGCACGGCCAGCCAGCGGCATCAGGGATTGATGCCCGCCTGGCTGGTGAGATACACCGCGTAGGTACCGAGCCAGTGGCCGCCCTCGTAGTGCTCGCCGGTGACCGCAGGCAGCGCTGCGTCGGCATGCGCCCGGGCCGCGGCGAGCAGTGCGGGTATGCGCGGATCGTGCGGCGGCAGGCCGTGCGCGATGCCGGCGAGCATCCACGCGCGGCTCAGGTTCAGTCCGTCGATGTGCGCAAGCTTCGGGTCCGAACGGTCGGTCACAACCCCCGGTGACAGCCACGGCGCCGCGGCGGCCTTCACGCTGTGCGGGATCTGCGGCAGGAAGCCGGACAGCCAGCGCGCGAACTCCGCCGGCGGCAGCACGCGCCGCATGAAGTCCGCCTCCGCCAGGCATGGCGAGAGGAAGTCCTCGCCCGAGGGCTCGTAGGCGAGCGGGCAGGCGCGATCGGCCTGGTAGAAGCGCTGTGCCGCATCGCTGAGCAGCGTGCGCAGACGCGTGTCGCCGGTGACCTGGGTCCAGTCCCAGATCAGGCCGAAGGAG
>DATHMN010000104.1:0-23898 GCA_035487135.1 Steroidobacteraceae bacterium
GCACCGTCGGCGTCGGCATGCCCGAGGTCGGCATCTTCAACTCGCCCGTGCCCAACGCCTTCGCCACCGGCGCCAACCGCAACAACGCGCTGGTGGCGGTGAGCAGCGGCCTGCTGCAACGCATGAGCCGCCCGGAAGTCGAGGCGGTACTCGGTCACGAGATGACTCACGTCGCCAACGGCGACATGGTGACACTCACCCTGATTCAGGGCGTGATGAATACCTTCGTGATTTTCCTGTCACGGGTGATCGGCAGCATCATCGACCGCACGGTGTTCCGCTCCGACGATGGCCGTGGCATCGCCTCCTTCGCGGTCGTCATCGTGCTGCAGATACTGCTCGGCATCCTCGCCAACATCATCGTCATGTGGTTCTCGCGCTACCGTGAGTTCCGTGCCGACCGCGGCGGCGCACAGCTCGCCGGCACCGACAAGATGATCGACGCGCTCGAGGAGCTGAAGCGCGACACGCACCAGCCGCTGCCCGCGCGGCAGTTCGCCGCGTTCGGCATCGCCGACGGTAAGGTCGGCGGCGGTATCAAGCGGCTGTTCATGAGCCATCCGCCGCTGGATGAGCGCATCGCTGCGCTGCGTGCGCTCGGTGCTGGCGGCCGTTGAGCACGCGCACCCCGTCAGCTGTTCACCAATCGACGTACGCCGCCGGCGCAGTGCCAGCGGCGCTGTCTCGCCCGGTTCACGGCAGTGGCAATTGCGGTGTACCTGAGTGAGGGGGCTGCGGATGGCTGAGCGACGAAGCGCATGGGTCGGCGCACTCCTGCTGCTGCTCGCAGCCTGTAGCCGGCAGCCAGCGTCGGCGCCGGCGGCAGAGGCTCCCCCGGCCACCGCGGCGCCCGCGGCGGCGGCACCGGGTGCGCAGGGGTCGCACATCGTGCTGACACCCGACAACGTACACCTCGAGTACAGCATCTACGGGAGCGGCGAGCCAGCCGTGCTGCTGGTGCATGGGTGGGCGGAGAATTCCAATTACTGGCAGGCGCAGGTCGAGCCGCTGCGTGCCCAGCATTACACCGTGGTCACCCTGAATCTCGCCGGTCACGGCGCCTCCACCAACAACCGCACCGACTGGTCGATCGCCAACTATGCGTCGGACGTCGCCACGGTGGCGCGCCAGCTGCCCAACAAGCAGCTGGTGCTGGTCGGTCATTCCATGGGGGCCGCGGTGGTGCTGGGCGCAACGCCGCTCATCGGCCCACGGGTGATCGGCATCGTGGCCGTAGAAGCGCTGCGCTCGGTGGGTCAGCCGCCGCTCACGGCCGCCGAGGTGGAGCAGCGCGTCGCGCCCTTCAGTGCCGATTTCATCGGCGCGACCCGTAAGCTGGTGAGCGAATCGCTGTTCGAGAAGGGCGCCGACCCGGTGCTGGTGCAGAAGGTGTCCTACGACCTGTCGCTGGCCCGCCCGGCTGTCGCGGTGCCGAGCATGCGCGCGCTGCTGTCGATGGACCTGGCGGCCGTGCTGACGCAGATTCACGTGCCGGTGTACGCCATCAATGCGGATCTGGCGCCGACCGATGCCGCGCGCATCAAGAAGTCACTGCCGGACTTCACGCTCGATGTGATTTCCCACAGCAGCCACTTCCCCATGCTGGAAGATCCGTCGCGCTTCAATGCGCTGCTGTTGAAGGACGTCGCCGCGATCAGCCACAACGCTCACTGAGCAAGCTCGTCCGACTCCGGCGCCAGCGAACCGCAGCGCACCTCGAGCCACGGCAGGCGCAGCACGATCTGCTGCTGATCCATCTGCGCCCAGGCGGTCGCCAGCAGCGCCTCATCCCCCCGCCGCAGCTGCAGCAACAGCGCATCCTCGTCTACCGAGAACGGCCAGTCGCGCCCGTGCAGCGTGAGTTCGAAGGCGCGGCCGTCGGGCGTTACGAAGCGGCCGCGGCCCCCGGCCTCATACAGATCGACCGTCTGTAGCGGCTTGAGGTCGCGCGGGCTGCCGCTCGCCGACCAGGCGATGCGGCAGGCGTACAGGCGCGCCTCGTTCGGCTCGAAGCGATTGAAGGCAATGACTTCCTGCTGCAGCTCACCATCGCTCTGGCGCACGACGCGCCGTCGGTACCAGTACAGCTCAGCGCCGATCACCAGCTGATAGTCGAGGTAGCGCGGCGCACCGGAATTCAGCTCGAGGCAGTGCCGCCCGCTGGTGCCGCCCTGAAACTGCTCGCCGCTACGCTGCAGCAGCAGGTCGCAGCCCACCGAGTCGGCAAGGTCCTGAAAACTGAGCGTCGCGAGCAGCGCCGGCCGGTTGTTGAGATGCGGCCAGCGGCGCGGATTGATGAAGGTGTAGGGATGTGCGCGCACCGCGTGCTGCGGCTCGCCTGCGGCCTCCAGCCGCAGCAGCAGCTGGCGGCGCGGCTGCTGCGGTTCATCCTCGAGAAACTCCTCGAGGTAGAGCACGTGCGCGCCCAGCCACGGCAGGTTGACCGGCTCGACCACCGTGCGTACGCGCCGCTCGCTGTCGAGCGGCCACAGCTGCGCGCCGTGCTCGAGGCTCGTGACGACCTGCTCATTCGAGTCGCGCACCCCGGACCACAGCCGCTGCAGCGCGCTCACGTCGTCGCTGTCCGCGGTGGCGGTGGCCGTCAGCCCGATTGCCAGCAAGGCAAGCATCGCGCTCCATCGTCGGTGGCGTGTCAGGCATCCTTCCGCGGTCGCACCAGGCCTTCCTGCGCGGCGCTCGCCACCAGCCGCCCGTCGCGGGAAAACACGCTGGCGCGCGCGAAGCCGCGCGCGCCCGAAGCGCTCGGGCTCTCCATGGCGTACAGCAGCCAGTCGTCCACCCGCAGCGGACGGTGGAACCACATGGCATGGTCGATGCTCGCCATGATGACGGCGGGCCGCAGCAGCGAACTGCCGTGCGGCAGTGTCGCGGTGTCGAGCAGAAAAAAGTCGGAGACGTAGGCCAAGAGCCGGCGGTGCAACATCTCATCGTCCGGTAGCCGGTCGACCGCGCGGAACCAGATCTCGCGCGCGGGTTCGGCGCGCCGCGGCTGCAGGTAGTCGATCGGCTGCACGGTGCGGAACTCGAACGGCCGCGGCTGCTCGAAAAAACGCCGCAGCCGCTCCGGCAGCCGCGCCATCACCTCCGGGGGCGGCCCGGCAGAGTGCTGCAGGCTCTCCGGTGTCGGCACCTGCGGCATGGCGATCTGGTGATCGAAGCCGCTCTCCTCCACTTGGAAGGAGGCGGTCATGTTGAAGATCTGCTGGCCGTGCTGGATGGCAACGATGCGCCGGTTGGAGAAGCTGTGGCCGTCGAGACTGCGATCGACCTCGTAGACGATCGGCGCGTTGCAGTCGCCGCGCCGCAGGAAATAGGCGTGCAACGAATGGGCCACCCGCCCCTCGACGGTGGCCGCGGCCGCAGACAGCGCCTGCCCGAGCACCTGGCCGCCGAACACCTGCGGGCTGCCGATATCGCGGCTCTCACCGCGGAACAGATTGACCTCCAGCTGCTCGAGCTGCAGCAGCTGTACCAGGTCGGCGAGACGCTGATCCATCAGCGCGTCACGTCAGTTTGAAGACGCCGTGCATCATGACACTGTGTCCCGGGAAGGTGCACAGGTAACTGTAGGTTCCACCTTTCTTCATGGCGCTGGTGGCAAAGGTCACAGTGTCGTTCTCGCCGCCGCCGATGATCTTGGTGTGCGCGATGACGTTCTTGTCGCCTGGCGCAACGTAATCCGCGGCGAGTCCCGCGTTCATGCCGGCGCTGGCCACGGCGGCGAAGTCGGCGCCGTTGACCAGCACCCAGTCGTGTCCCATGGCCTGCTTGGGCAGCTTGCCGGTGTGGCGCAGCGTGACCGTCACCTGTTTACAGCTGGCGGGCGCTGACAGCTCGGTCTTTTCGTACTGCATCTGATCGTTGGCGTTGATCTCCAACTGGCACGGATCCGCGTGCGCGCAGAGTGGCACGAGCGCAGCCGCGAGCAGCGCGGCGCAGTGCAGCATGGGGCGCGAGACGGTCATGCATTCTCCTTCGGTGTGACGGGTGCGGCAGCTCAGTCCGGCACGCCCAGGCGCTGGTGCATGACTGGGCTCGTGGTCGTGTACTGCAGGAACTGCTTCTTTTGCGGAAACAGGTGGTGCTGGATGCCGAAGGCTGCCAGTGCCGCCTCGTGGAAACCGGAGAGGATCAGCTTCTTCTTGCCCGGATAGGTGTTGATATCACCCACGGCGAATACCCCGGGGATGGTGCTCTGAAATTTCTCGGTGTCGACCTTGAGCGCCTTCTTCTCCAGCGCCAGGCCCCATTCGGCGATCGGGCCGAGCTTGGGATGCAGGCCGAAGAACACCAGCAGCTGCTCGGCCGCGAGCGCCTGCAGCGAGCCGTCGGGTGCCTTGACGTTCACGCCGCGCAGGACGCCGTCGTCGGTGATGAGCGAGTGCGCCAGCGCCTCATAGCAGCGCATGCGCCCCTGGGCTACATGCTCGTGCATGCGTGCCACCGAGGCGGGTGCGGCGCGGAACTCGCGCCGCCGGTGCACCAGCGAAAGGCTCGCGGCCTTGGGCAACAGTTCGAGCGCCCAATCGAGCGCCGAATCGCCGCCGCCGAACAGCACCAGGTGTTTGCCGGCAAAGTCGGCGGCGTTCTTGACCCGGTAGTGGATGGTCCGGCCTTCGAAGTGCTCCGCCCCCTCGATGCCGATGCGTCGCGGCTGGAACGAGCCCACGCCGGCGGCAATGACCACCGCGCCGGCGTTGAAGCGCACGCCAGCAGCGGTCGCCAGGTGGAAGCGGCCGTCGGGGAGCTGAGCGAATTCGGTCACCTCGTGGCCCAAGTGCAGCTGCGGCTTGAAGGGCTTGATCTGCTCCAGCAGGCGATCGACCAGCTCCTGGGCGCCGCATACCGGCAGCGCCGGGATGTCGTAGATCGGTTTATCCGGGTAGAGCTCGGCGCACTGGCCGCCCGGATGGGCGAGCGAATCGACCACGTGTGCGCTGATGCCCAGGAGTCCCAGCTCGAAGACCTGGAACAGGCCGCAGGGGCCGGCGCCAATAATGACGGTTTCAGCGCTGATCGGTGCGGCCGCGCCGCTGAGGGGAAGACTCGAGCTCAAGGGTCTACTTTCGCGTGCTCAGGGAAGGGCGCATTGTAGTGGGTCCGCCGCACTCTCGCATGGCAGCCCCCGGGAATGGCCGTCGGAAGCCCCACAGAGATCAAACTCAACCGCAAGCGCCCGCCGCGCGGGCGCCGCCGCGGCGCCGCAGTACGCGGCGCTGCGTTCCGGCACTCATAGCGCGCGAGCCTGCCCGCAGCCGAGATGCACGCGGCGATGTCCGGTAGAATGTGTAGCCGCGGCGCCCAGCAATGTCTGCGCGCCGCCAGCCACCCTGCCGCGCCACACCACGGCGGCCCACTGAAAGGAACCGCATCTTGACCTCGAATGCCGAACTGCATGCGCGCCGCCAGCAGGCCGTGCCGCGCGGCGTCAGCAATTCTCTCAGCGTCTACGCCGAACGCGCCGCCAACGCGGAGTTGTGGGACGTCGAGGGCCGGCGCTACATCGACTTCGCCAGTGGCATCTCGGTGCTCAACACCGGGCACGTGCACCCGAAAGTGAAGGAGGCGCTCGCACGTCAGCTGGACAAGCTCACGCACACCTGTTTCCAGGTGACCCCGTACGAGAGCTACATCGCCCTGGCCGAAGCGCTCAACGGTCTTGCCCCGGGGAGCGGTCCCAAGAAGACGATCTTCCTCACCACCGGCGCCGAGGCGGTGGAGAACGCGATCAAGATCGCGCGTTACCACACGAAGCGCTCGGCGATCATCGCCTTTTCCGGCGGGTTTCACGGGCGCACGCTCGCCTGTATCAGCCTGACGGGCAAGGTGCAGCCTTATAAGACCGGCTTCGGGCCGATGTTGCCCGAGATCTATCACCTGCCCTTCCCGATGGCTTATCACGGGGTGACGGTCGAGCACACGCTGCAGGCGCTGGAGCAGCTGTTCAAGGCGGACGTCGACCCGGGACGCGTCGCCGCGATCATCATCGAACCGGTGCTCGGTGAGGGGGGTTTCTATCAGGCGCCGACCGAGCTGCTGCGCAAGCTGCGTGCCATTTGCGACAGCCACGGCATCGTGCTGATCGCGGACGAGATCCAGTCCGGGTTCGGGCGCACCGGGCGGATGTTTGCGATCGAGCACTCTGGCGTCGAGCCGGACCTGATTACCATCGCCAAGAGTGTCGCCGGCGGCGTGCCCCTGTCAGCGGTCACCGGCAAGGCGGAGATCATGGACGCGCCGGTCGTCGGTGGACTCGGTGGCACATTCGCCGGCTCGCCGCTCGGCTGCGCGGCGGGGCTCGCGGTCCTCGAGGTGATGCGTGAGGAGCAGCTGCTGGCGCGGGCGCAGGAGATCGGCCGCTTCATGAGCTCGCGCCTCAAGGGCCTGCAGGTGCGCTTCCCCTGTGTCGGCGAAGTGCGCGCACTCGGCGCCATGGTCGCCGTCGAACTGGTGAAGAACGGCCGCGCGGATGCGCCCGATGCCGAGTTGACGCGCGCGCTGGTACAGGCCGCCGGCAGGCTCGGACTCATCCTTCTGTCCTGCGGGGTCTACGGCAATGTGATCCGCTTCCTCGCACCGCTCACCATCCCGGAGGCGCTGATGAAGGAAGGCTTCCGGCTCTTCGAGCAGGCGCTCGATGAGGTCGCAGGCGGCGGCGTCAGGGTGAAGGCGGCGGGCTGAGCACCCGCGGCGTGTCGCTCAGGCGCGTCCGGCGTTGGCGTCGGTCGGTGTGTGAAAGTACTCGCTCTCGGAGGCGAGCTGCTCGATCAGCCGGTTGAGTTCGGCCATGCGGCCCTGTGCGGTGCTGATCGGCATGCAGTCCTGGCAGCGTGGGTCACCGCACGGCTGACGTGAGTACAGCCAGTACTGGATCGCCCCGGCGAGCAACCCGTCGGCGATGTCCCACAGATCAGCGTCCTTGTCCTTATCGGCGATGCGGTTGCCGAGATCGACCGCCTTGGAAAACGCCGCATCAAATGTATCCGCCAGCTCGCTCATGCCATCAGCCGCCCTTCATCTTTGCCCACTAGTATAGGACAAAAGCCCCGAACCCCCGGGACCGAGGCGCCCTCCAGGCGCGTAAAGGCCGCCAAAACGGGTTCCGCAGTGACCGCTGCAGCATCTCGCGCTTGGCCACCCCGCCGGAGTGCGATGGCGGCCACGGAAGCGACTGCGTCGCAGCGCCATCATGTGTCGCTCGCACTCGCCCGTTTGGGGGAGCTCCAAGAAAGGCTCGGGACCGCCCTGCGGCTTATGTCGCATGCAAAAACCGCTGATCACCAACGCGCCGTCTGGCCGCGCGGCTGAAAGCCCCGCGCTGCATCGCCGCCTGCGCCTGCCGCGCCTTGGCATCGGCTGGCGGCTGCTGCTCGGTCTGACGGCCGTTGCCGCAGTGCTGGTCGCGGGCGATGTACTCGCTACCCGCACGACGCGTGAGGCGCTCGAGGCGGTCCGCAGTATGCAGAGCGAGCACGAACCGCGCGCCAGCTCCGCCAGCGCCGTGTTGGAGCAACTGGTCGCCTTCGATCGCACCGTGGGCGAGTACATGCAGGCCCGCAGTGCCGCCGATCCCGCCGTCATCACCACCGCGGGTGAACAGCTGCAGAGCGCGGTCGCGACCTACTTCAGCCGCTTGCCGAGCTATGCAGTGCCACCGGCGGCCGCGGCGCTGCGCGAGCAGATCACCCGTCACATCGCGACCGCGCGCGCTCTGGCCACGCAGGCCGGCCAGCGCGCGCAGTGGGTGCAGGAGCGCCTGGCAGCGCTCAACCGTGTGTACGCGCGCATCGCTGATGCCGGCGGGGCGGGACTCGCCATCAATGGCACGCAGGTGGTGGCTCGGCGCTCACTCTCGGAACTCGAGACGGCGATCAACGCCGTGCGCGGTAACGTCGACACCGGCCCGGTGATCGCCGCGCACGAGCGTGAATTCATGGTGGTGCTGCGCACACACCTCGCCGAGTTCGAAGCCTCGCCGGGACTTGCCTGGCTCGGCCTCATTCGCCAAGACTTCCAGCAAGCCACGCTGCGGCGCCTGGACATCGAGCGTTATGACGCGCAGAGCGCGCCGGCGTGGCACGGACTGTTCCAGGACAGCGCCGCGCTCATTCAGAGCATCCAGATGCAGCTGCAGAAACCGGCCGACCGCGGGTTGCTGCAGGCCGCCGGACACGCGGCCTCCGCGGCCGAGGCTGCCGAGCACATGCTGCGCAAGACTGCGAGCGCAGTGCTCGGCGTGATCGTGCTGGTGTCGGTGCTGCTGGTGGCGAGCATCAGTCTGCCGGTACGCCGTCTCACCACGGCCACCCGACTGTTCGCCGGCGGCGATCGCGGCGCGCGCGCTCCGCGCGGCGGCTCGGCCGAAATCGACTCGCTCGCCGAATCCTTCAACACCATGGCCGACCGGATCGCCACGGCCGAATCGGAGCTGCGGGCGCACCAGGCCAAGCTCGAGCGCCACGTGGCGGAACGCACCCGTCAGCTGCACCATCTCGCGCATCACGATCCGCTCACCCAGCTGCCCAACCGCCGCAAGCTCTCGGCGCAGCTGGAGCAGGCGCTGGCGCGCGCCGGCACGAACCGCCGCCGGGTCGCGTTGCTGTTCGTCGACCTGGACAACTTCAAGTCGATCAACGACACGCTGGGTCACAGCTTCGGCGACCGGGTGCTGCAGCAGATCGCCCAGCGCCTGCACGCCGCGACCGGCGCTACCGGGTTGCTGGCGCGCCTGGGCGGCGATGAATTCACCGTGCTGCTCGAGAACGTGCAGTCAAGCGAGGACGTGGAGCGCCACGCCGCGCAGGTGGTCGCGACCCTGCAGCAGCCGCTCACGGTCGATGAACGCGTGCTGACCACCAGCGCGAGCGTGGGCGCGAGCCTCTACCCCGACCACGCGAATGATGCCGAGGGGCTGCTGCGCGCGGCCGATGTGGCGCTGTTCCGTGCCAAGGAGCTGGGGCGCAACCGCTTCGCGCTCTACAACCCGGCGCTGTATAAAGCCGCCGCCCAGCGCTTCCGCCTCGAGCAGTCGCTGCGCCGTGCGGTCGAAGGCAACGAGCTGCTGCTCATGTACCAACCGCTGATCGCACTGCAGAGCTGCGAAGTGACCGCGGTCGAGGCGTTGCTGCGCTGGCGCCGTCCCGACGGCCGCATCGCGCCCGCGCAGGAGTTCATCCACGTCGCGGAAAAGACCGGCTTGATTCACGAACTGACCGACTGGATCATGCATACGGCCGCGGCGGCCACCGCCGGCTGGCGCGCCGCCGGCTGGCCACGCGCCGCCGTGGCCATCAACGTCTCGCCGACGCAGTTCTTCGAGCGTGACTTCGTTGACCACGTGGCGCGGACGCTCGAAGCGACCGGCCTGCCGCCGAGCGCATTCGAACTGGAGATCACCGAGACCGTGTTCCAGACCGGAGCCAACACCATCGAGTCACTGCGGCGTCTGCGCGCGCTCGGCGTGTCCATCGCCCTCGATGATTTCGGCATCGGCTATTCCTCGCTCACCTCGCTCGAGCAGTTGCCGATCACGCGCGTCAAGCTCGACCGACTGCTGGTCGCAGGCGTCGACAGCAACGCGCGCTCGGCGGCGATCGTGCGTTCGATCGTGGCGCTGTGTCATGGCCTGGGCCTGCAGGTGGTCGCCGAAGGCGTGGAGCGCAGCACGCAGCTGGCGTTCCTCGGCGATTGCGGGCCGCTCGGCGTGCAGGGTTTCCTGCTGGCGCACCCGGTGGAAGCCGCGCTGGTGGCACAGGAGACGCAGGCCGCGGCCGCGCGCGCGCGCCAGTCGCTCGAGGCGGCGCGGCGGCCGCACGCCGATGCCGGCGAGGCACTGGTGTTCGTGGGCAGCTCGGGTCGGCGACGCGCGCCCTAGGGTGGCGCAGCTGCGGCCACGAACGCATCGCGCACCGCTACGCCCACATCAGGCTGGTCGGTAAAGAAACCGTCGATCCCGCAGCGCAGAAACGCGAGCAGTTCAGACTCAAGATCGCCGCGCTCGTAGGGGGCGCCGGCGCTGCGCAGCGGCTGCGGCAGGAAGACGTTCTCAGCGCGGAAAGTCCAGGCATGCACCGCAAGTCCCTGGGCGTGCGCATCGCTCACCAGTGTCGTCGGCGCGCGCAGTTGCTCGCGCGCGTCGCGTGGCATGATCAGCGACTTGTGCGGACCGATGGCCTGCGCATAAGCGGCGATCTCGCCCAGACCGCGCGCGCTGATGAGCTGGCGGTAGTCACGCGCATCGCCCGCGGCGCGCAGGTCATACGGGGCACCCTCCGCCTCGATCAACTGCACGCGCGCCAGCTGCGTCATGTGACTCAAGGCGCGCAGATTGCCGACCTCGAACGACTGCAGCCAGATCGGTGCATCGCGCCCCTGATAGCCGTAACGCGCCAGCGTGTCGATGAGCGGCTGTTCCATCGCCAGGTGGCAGCTGGCGAAGTAGCTCGGGTGTTTGGTCTCCGGATAAATGCCGATGCGCTTGGGCGTGGCGGCTCCCAGCTGGCGCGCGCGGGCCGCGCGCTGCGCTTCCACGCCCTGCACCAGCAGGATGATCTCCTCCAGTGTCGGGATTTCGAACTGACCGTCGAAGCGGGTGTTGGCGGGGCGCAGCTGCGGGATGCGCTCGCGCGCCCGCAGTTGCTTCAGCTCCGCGAGCGTGAAGTCCTCGGTGAACCAGCCCTCGACCGCGTTGCCGTCGATGTTGCGGGTGGTGCGCCGCGCAGCAAACTGCGGATGGGCAGCGACATCGGTGGTGCCACCGATCTCGTTTTCGTGGCGCGCGACCAGCACGCCATCGCGCGTCATGACCAAGTCCGGCTCAACGTAGTCGGCGCCGTACAACATTGCAAGGAAATACGACGCAAGCGTGTGCTCGGGTGCATAACCGCTGGCGCCGCGGTGGCCGATGACGATGGGCGGTGTATTCATTGTCGGCATAGCAGCACAGCAGGGGGCGACTTGCTAGACTCTGAATGATGTTACTGACGGACCAGGACATCTATCACTTTCGCGAGGGTACCTTCTTCCGCGCCTACGAGAAGCTGGGCGCGCACCTGTTGGGTTCTGAGGCAACGCCGCAGGGCCGCGGCACGCACTTCGCCGTGTGGGCACCGAACGCGAGCGCGGTGTCGGTGGTGGGCGACTTCAACGCCTGGCAACGCGACGCGCATCCGTTGCAGGCGCGCACAGATTCCTCCGGCATCTGGGAGGGTGTCGTGGCAGGGGCCGCCGCCGGTGCACTCTACAAGTATCATGTGGCATCGCGGCAGCACGGCTTCGCGACCGACAAGAGCGACCCGTACGCGTTCCGCACCGAGCTGCCGCCGCGCACCGCTTCGGTCGTCTGGGATCTCAGCTACCAATGGCGCGACGCGGCATGGATGGCGCAGCGCAAGCAACGCAACTCACTGGCCGCGCCCTGGTCGATCTACGAACTGCACCTGGGCTCGTGGCGGCGGGTACCGGAAGAGCACAATCGCTCGCTCAACTACCGCGAACTGGCGCACGCGGTCGCCGACTATGTGAGCGAGCTCGGCTTCACGCACGTGGAGCTGATGCCGGTGATGGAGCATCCGTTCTACGGTTCGTGGGGCTACCAGGTGACCGGCTACTTCGCCCCGAGCGCCCGTTACGGCACGCCGCAGGACTTCATGTACTTCATCGATCACCTGCACCAGCGCGGCATCGGCGTGATCCTCGACTGGGTGCCCTCGCATTTCCCCAGTGACGAGCACGGACTGGCGTACTTCGACGGCACCCACCTGTATGAGCACGCCGATCCGCGCCAGGGCTTTCACCCGGAGTGGAACAGCTCGATCTTCAACTACGGACGCGCCGAGGTGCGCGACTTCCTCGCCAGCAACGCGCTCTTCTGGCTCGACACCTACCATGCCGATGCGCTGCGCGTAGATGCGGTCGCCTCGATGCTCTATCTGGACTACGGCCGGCGCGCCGGCGAATGGATCCCCAACCGCTTCGGCGGCCACGAGAATCTCGAGGCGGTCGATTTCCTCAAGCAGCTCAATCTTGCCGTGTACCGCGATCACCCCGACACCCAGACGATCGCCGAGGAGTCGACCGCGTGGCCGATGGTGTCGCGGCCGACCTATCTCGGCGGGCTCGGTTTCGGGCTCAAGTGGAACATGGGCTGGATGCACGACACACTCAGGTACTTCCAGCAGGACCCGGTACACCGCAAGTTCCACCATGGCCGCCTCACCTTCAGCATCTGGTACGCCTTCAGCGAGAACTTCGTGCTGCCGCTGTCACACGATGAAGTGGTGCACGGTAAGGGTTCGCTGCTCGGTCGCATGCCGGGCGATGAATGGCAGCAGTTCGCGCAGCTGCGCCTGCTGTTCGGCTACATGTGGACCCATCCCGGCAAGAAGCTGCTGTTCATGGGCGGCGAGTTCGGCCAGAAGCGCGAGTGGTCGCACGAGACGAGTCTCGAATGGCACGTGCTTAAGTACCCGCTGCACGCCGGCGTGCAGCGCTGGCTGCGCGATCTCAACCAGCTGTATCGCACCACCCCGGCGCTCTACGAGCTCGATTTCAGCGGTGGCGGCTTCGAGTGGATCGACAGTGACGACGCCGACACCAGCGTGCTGTCGTACTTACGCCTGAGCAGCGCGGGCGAACCGGTGCTCACGGTGTGCAACTTCACCCCGGTGGCGCGCGGCGACTACCGGGTCGGCGTGCCGCGCGGCGGCATCTGGCACGAGCGACTCAACTCCGATGCCGCCGCCTACGGCGGCAGCGGCGTCGGCAACCTGGGCGCGGTCAACGCGGTCACGCCCGGCTTCCATGGCCGCCCCTTCACCCTGCAGCTGCGGCTGCCGCCGCTCGCCGCGGTGGTGCTGACGCCGGGCTGACCCGGCCGTCACGATGCGCACGCGGCGCAAGCCCTCCGCCGAGGCTGATCCACTCTGGTTCAAGGATGCCGTCATTTACGAAGTGCACGTACGTGCCTTCTTCGACGGCAACAATGACGGCTGCGGCGACTTCGCCGGACTGACGCAGAAGCTCGAGTACATCCAGGACCTCGGCGTCAACACCATCTGGCTGCTGCCGTTTTATCCCTCGCCCGGGCGCGATGACGGCTACGACATCGCCGATTACCACAACATTCATCCGCAGTACGGTTCGCGCGCCGAGTTCCGCGCGTTCGTGCGCGAGGCGCACCGGCGCCATCTGCGCGTGATCACCGAGCTGGTGCTCAACCATACCTCCGAAGCGCACCCGTGGTTCCAGGCGGCGCGGCGCGCCGCCCCCGGCTCGCTCAAACGCAACTACTACGTGTGGAGCGATACGCCGGAACGCTACGCCGGCACGCGCATCATCTTTTCGGATACCGAGAGTTCCAACTGGGCGTGGGATCCGCAGGCCAAGGCTTACTACTGGCACCGCTTCTTCAGCCACCAGCCCGACCTCAACTTCGACAATCCACACGTGCTGCGCGCGGTGCTGCGCATCATGGATTTCTGGCTGAGCTTTGGCGTCGACGGCTTCCGCCTGGATGCGATCCCCTATCTGGTAGAGCGCGAGGGCACCAGCAACGAGAACCTGCGCGAAACCCACGAGATCATCCGTGTGATCCGCCGCGCGATCGCCGCGCGTTATCCCGACCGTATGCTGCTCGCCGAGGCCAACCAGTGGCCGGAGGATGTGCGCGACTACTTCGGCGACGGACGCGACGAGTGCCAGATGGCCTATCACTTCCCGCTGATGCCGCGCATGTACATGGCCATCGCCCAGGAGGACCGCCATCCGATCGTCGAGATCATGGAGCAGACACCCGACATCCCCGACACCTGCCAGTGGGCCATCTTCCTGCGCAACCACGACGAGCTGACACTGGAAATGGTCACCAGCCGCGAGCGCGACTACATGTATCAGTCGTACGCCGCGGATGCGCGGGCGCGCCTCAACCTCGGCATCCGCCGGCGCCTCGCGCCGCTACTCGAGAATGACCACGAGCGCATCAAGCTGATGAACAGCCTGCTGCTGTCGATGCCGGGCGCGCCCATCATCTATTACGGCGACGAGCTCGGCATGGGCGACAACGTCTTCCTCGGTGACCGCAACGGCCTGCGCACGCCGATGCAGTGGAGTCCCGACCGCAATGCCGGTTTCTCCCGCGCCGATCCGCAGCAGCTCTACCTGCCGCCGATCATGGACCCGGTGTACGGCTACGAGGCGGTGAACGTCGAGGCGCAGAGCCGCGACCGCTCCTCGCTCCTCAACTGGATGAAGCGCATGCTGCAGGTGCGGCGCAGCTCGCAGGCCTTCGGGCGCGGCACACTGCGCTTCATCCGCCCGGGCAACCGCCGCGTACTGGTATACCTGCGCCAGTACGCTGCCGACACCATCCTGTGCGTCGCCAATCTGTCGCGCTCGGCGCAGCCGGTCGAGCTCGACCTGGCCGAACACAAGGGTGCGGTGCCGATCGAGCTGCTCGGCCGCGCGGCCTTTCCGCCGATCGGCGAACTGCCCTATCTGCTGACACTGCCGGGCTACGCCTTCTACTGGTTCCGTCTGAGCCGCGAGGCCGAGGCCCCGCCCTGGCACGACGAGCGGGCGGCGCCCGATGATCTGCCGGTGCTGGTGCTGATCGACGGTTGGCTCAGCTTCTTCCCCGACCAGGTGGCCGCCTGGCGCGCCAACCTCGCCGCGCAGCTGCGCGCCCAGCTCGAAGGGCGCGTGCTGCCCGGCTTTCTCGCCGGCCAGCGCTGGGCCGCCCCGGCGAACGCCGCGCTCGCGGTGGGCCCGGCGGCCCGCGGCGCCGGCAGCACCGGTGCCGTGCTCGTCAACTGGGTGTTGCCGCAGAGCGATCTCGGCCGCTGGCTGGTCGGCATCTTCGAGATCAAGAGCGGCGCGCAGGCAGGCCAGTACTTCGTGCCGCTTGCGATTGCTTTCGAGGACGGCGAGGAAGCGCGCTACCGCCGGCTGCTGCCGCTCGCGCTCGCGCGCGTACGCCAGCATGCGGCCACCGGCGTGCTCGCCGATGCCACCGGCGATGAGGATTTCGGCCGCGCCGTCATCGAGGCCATCGGCGCCGGGCGTGAGCTGCCGATGCATCACGGCCAGCTGCGCTGCACGGCCGGCAGCCGCTTCGCGGAGCTGCGTGCCGCGCAGACCGGCGAGCTCGCACTCGTGCCGGCAGGCGCGCAGGGCAGCAACACCACGGTCCGCATCGGCGAGGTGTTTTTCCTCAAGGTCTGCCGCCGCCTGCGCCCGGGTATCAATCCCGGGGTCGAGATCGGCCGCTATCTCACCGAGGTGGCGCACTTCTCGCACAGCGTGCCGCTCGCTGGCTTCATCGAGCAGCACGGCGCCGACGGCAGCGTGTGCACCCTGGCGCTGCTACAGGCGTTCGTCACCAACCAGGGCGACGGCTGGGACTACACCGTCAACCATCTGGTGCGCTTCCTCGAGGAGCGCGTCACGCGCGCCGCCGCCCCCGCGGAGGCCCACGGCCTGTATCTATCGCTCATCCGCACGCTCGCACAGCGGACCGCCGAGCTGCACCTGGCCCTGGCTGCCGCCCGCGAGCCGGCACTCGCGCCCGAGCCGATCACCGCCGCGGATCTCACCCGCTGGCGGCGCGAGACCGCCCGCGCCGCGGCCGCCGCGCTCAAGGTGCTGAAAGAGCGCGCGGCGCAGCTGCCGGCCGAGTTGGCGCCGCTGGCGCAAGCGCTGCTCAATCGCCGGGCCAATCGGCTGCGGGCGCCGACGGCGCGCGCCGCCGTGCCGCGCGGCCTGCGCATCCGCGTGCACGGCGACTATCACCTGCGGCAGGTGCTGTTGAAACGCAATGACTTCATCATCACCGACTTCGAAGGCGCGCATGACCTGAGCCTGGCCGTGCAGCGGCGCAAGCAGTCGCCGTTGTTCGACGTGGCCGGCATGCTGCGCTCGTTTGCATACGCGCGGCAGATGGCGTTACAACAATGTTCACTGATTCCCGCCGACGAGCGTGGCCGCTGGCAGCCGCAGCTCGATGAGTGGGAGGAGCAGACGCGCCGCACCTTCATCGCCGCCTATGACGAGATCGCGCAGCGCGGCGGTCTGTATGCAGCGTTCGCGGAGGTTGCCCCGCTGCTACGACTGTTCGAGGTGCAGGCGGCCTGCCGCGACCTGCAGTTGGAACTGCTGTCGCGACCCGACTGTGTCGGGATACCGCTGCGCAGTCTCACGCGCCCGGCGCCCTGACGGCGGCACGGCCGGTCGTGCGGGTCCACCCGCCGGAGAGGATCATGGAGGATCTGGGCCAACAACCGCCGGTGCAGCGCCGGCATCGCATGCCCTTCGGCGCCGAGCCGAATGCCGACGGCGGCGTACGCTTTCGCCTGTGGGCGCCGGCGGCGCGCGCGGTGGAGCTGCTGCTGTACACGCCGCTCGCAACTCAGGCGACCGCCATGCAGCCGCTGCCCGCGGGCTGGTTCGAACTCGACACGCCGCACGCGCGCGCCGGCAGCCGCTATCGCTTCCGCATCGACGGCGAGAGTGACGTGCCCGATCCGGCCGCACGCTTCAACCCCGAGGGCGTGCACGGCCCGAGCGAGGTGATTGATGCTGCGGCCTACAGCTGGGACGACGGCACGTGGCGTGCCCCGCCCTGGCACACAGCCGCCATCTACGAGCTGCACGTCGGCACCTTCAACCCACCGGGCAGCTTCGCCGCGGTGCAGGGTCGTTTGGCGCACCTGGCAAGTCTGGGGGTCACCGCGCTCGAGCTCATGCCGGTCGCGGCCTTTCCGGGCGTGCGTAACTGGGGCTACGACGGCGTGCTCGCCTTCGCACCGCAGGCGAGCTACGGGCGACCCGAGGAACTGAAGGCGCTGATCGCCGCGGCCCACCGCCACGGACTCGCCGTCATACTCGATGTGGTCTACAACCATTTCGGGCCGGAGGGCAATTACCTGCACCGCTATGCGCCACAGTTCTTCAACGAGCAGCGTCACACGCCCTGGGGCGCCGCGATCAACTTCGACGGCCCGGACAGCCGCACGGTGCGCGATTTCTTCCTGCACAACGCACTCTACTGGCTCGAGGAATTCCACTTCGACGGCCTGCGCCTGGATGCCATTCATGCGGTCTACGACGCCAGCGAGCCGCACATCGTCAACGAGATCGCCCGCGCCGCGCGTGCCGGCCCGGGCCGCAGCCGCAACTTGTACCTGACGCTGGAAAACTTCGACAACGCCGTGCGCTTCCTCGGCGATGAGGGCGCGCCCTGGACCTGCGATGCGCAGTGGAACGATGATGCGCACCACGCCTTGCACGTGTTGCTGACCGGCGAGGACCAGGACTACTACCGCGACTACGCACAGCAGCCGGCGGCGCTCCTGTGCCGTGCGCTGCAGCAGGGCTTCGTCTACCAGGGCGAGCACTCACAGGTGACCGGCGCGGCACGGGGCGAGCCGAGTGAGCACCTGCCGCTCACCGCGTTCATCGACTTCGCGCAGAACCACGACCAGATCGGCAACCGCGTCCGCGCCGAGCGCCTCACGGCGCTGGTGGCAGAGCCGGCGGCGCTGCGCGCGGCGAGTGCGCTGCTGTTGCTCGCGCCCTCGCCGCCGCTCTTGTTCATGGGCGAGGAATGGGGCGCCACCGAGCCGTTCCCGTGGTTCTGCGACTACGAGCCGCAGCTCATGGCAAGCGTGCGCCAGCATCGCGAGCGCGAGTTTCCGGGAGCAGCGGATCCGGGGGCCGCCAGCACCTATGCCGCAGCCGAGCTCGACTGGAGCCGGGTGCGCCAGGCCGCGCACGCACGCGTGCTGCAGGATTACCGCCGTTTGCTCGCCATCCGCCAGCGCGACATCGTGCCACTCATCCCGCAGCTGCACGGCGTGCGTTGTAGTCACCCGGGTCAGGGCGGCGCGTTCGCTGTCAGCTGGGCGAGTGGCGCGCGCACGCTGCACGTGCTCGCCAATCTCGCTGCGGCACCTGCGCCGTTGCCGCACCGGCCGCGCGGGCGGGTGATCTTCGCCACTCATCCGGGAATCCGCGCCAGTTTCGCGCGCGGCGAGCTCGCGCCCTGGAGCGTGCTGTGGCTACTGGAGCAGGTGCGTGAATCCTGAGAGGCCGCAGCACAGCGCGGCCGACGGCGCGCCGGTCGTGATCCCGCGCGCCACCTACCGGGTGCAACTGAATGCCGGCTTCAATTTCCGCCAGGCCACGGCGATCGTGCCCTATCTGGCGGCACTCGGTATCAGCCACGTCTACTGCTCGCCTTACTTCCGCGCGCGCGCCGGCAGCACCCACGGCTACGACGTCGTCGACCACAACGCCTTCAATGCGGAGATCGGCGATGCGGAGGACTTCGAGAGCTTCGTCGCCGCGCTGCGCGCCCACGGCATGGGCCACATCGTCGACATCGTCCCCAACCACGTCGGCATTCTCGGCAGCGACAACGCCTGGTGGATGGACGTGCTGGAGAATGGCGAGGCCTCGCGCTTTGCGGCCTTTTTCGACATCGACTGGGCGCCCGCCAACCCCGATCGCGCGCACAAGGTGCTGGTGCCGGTGCTCGCGGCCCCGTATGGCAGCGTGCTGGAGCGCGGCGAGCTCGAGCTGCGCTTCGAGGCGGACTCCGGCGCGATCGCGGCCTACTACCAGTCGCACCGGCTACCGCTCGATCCACGCACCTATCCGCGCATCCTCGATCGGGTGGCCGCGCTCACCACCAACAGCGAGCTGGAGAACATCCGCCGCGGGCTCGCGGCGCTGCCCGAGCGCGGCGCGCTCGCCGCGGAGGCGATCGCCGAGCGCAACCGCCAGCAGCAACTGCTGAAGCAGCGCCTGGCGGCCCTGACCGCGAGCAACCCCGCGGTGGCCCAGGCGCTCGAGGCGGCGGTGCGCAGCTTCAGCGGCACACCTGCGGAACCCGCCAGCTACGACGCGCTGCACGAGCTGCTCGAGCTGCAGGCCTATCACCTCGCCTACTGGCGCGTAGCGGCCGAGGACATCAACTACCGCCGCTTCTTCGACGTCAACGACCTGGCGGCGCTGCGCGTCGAGCACGAGCCGGTGTTCGAGGTCACGCACCGCCTGCTGCTGCAGCTGATTGCAGCGGGCAAGATCGACGGACTGCGGGTCGATCACATTGACGGTCTGTACGACCCGGCCCGTTACGTGCGGCGCCTGCAGCAGCGCATCGGCAGCCTCACCGGCCGTGAGCTCGAACGCCCGCTCTACCTGGTGGTGGAGAAGATCACCGCCTCGTTCGAGCATCTGCCCAACGACTGGCCGGTGCACGGCGAGACCGGCTACCACTTCGCCAACGTGGTCAACCGCATGCTGGTCGACTCCGCCACGCGCACACGCATGGACCGCGTCTACCGCGGCGCCACCGGCGAGACGCTCGAGTGGCGCGACGTGGCCTACAGCTGTCAGCAGCTGGTGCTGCGCCGCTCGCTCGCCTCCGAGCTCAACGTCGCCACCAACCTGCTGGCGCGCATCGCGCGCGCGGATCGCAGCACCCGCGACTTCACCTTCAACGGCCTGCGCCATGCGCTCGCCGAGGTGATCGCCTGCTTCCCGGTGTATCGCACCTACATCGCCGCGCGCGTCGCGCCGAGTGACCGCCAGTACATCGACTGGGCAATCGCCGCCGCACGCCGGCGGCGCGCGGCCACCGAGGCCTCGGTATTCGACTTCGTACGCGCGGCACTGCTGCTGGAACTGCCGGCGGCGAACGACAGTCAGCGGCAAGCGGTGCTGGCGTTCGTCATGAAATTTCAGCAGATCACTGCTCCCATCACCGCCAAGGGCATCGAAGATACCGCGCTGTATCGCTATAACCGCCTGCTGTCGCTCAACGAGGTCGGCGGCGAACCCAGCAACTACGGTGGCGGGGTGCGCGCCTTCCACGCCGACAGCGGTTACCGCGTGCGCCACTGGCCGCACGAGATGCTGGCCACCTCCACCCACGACAGCAAGCGCTCCGAGGACGTGCGCGCGCGCATCAACGTGCTCTCGGAAATGACGACCCCATGGCGCGATGCGGTGCGCCGCTGGATGCGCATAAACCGCAGCCGCAAGCGCGAGATCGACGGCGACAGCGCCCCATCCGCCAACGACGAGTACCACTTCTACCAGACACTGCTCGGCAGCTGGCCGCTCAGCGAGCCCGATCCGGCCGCGGCCGTCGGCTATCGCGAGCGCATCGAGGCCTACATGCTGAAGGCGGTGCGCGAGGCCAAGCTACGCACCAGCTGGACCGAGAGCGATCCGGCCTACGAGGAGGCGCTGCTGCAATTCGTGCGCGGTGCGCTCGAACCGCGCGACGGCAACCTGTTCCTCACGGATTTTCTCGAGTTCCAGCGCCGCCTCGTGCGCTTCGGGCTGCTCAACAGCCTGACGCAGACGCTGTGCAAGCTGACCGCTCCGGGAGTTCCGGACATCTATCAGGGCAACGAGCTGTGGGATTTCTCGCTGGTCGATCCGGACAACCGCCGGCCGATCGACTACGCCGCCCGTGGCGCGCTGCTCGCGGCATTCGCCGCGCGCGGCGCCGCGCCGGCGCTGCGCGAGCTCACCGAACAGCTCGCCGACGGCCGCGCCAAACTGTGGCTTACCTGGAAGGCGCTGCAGCTGCGGCGCGCCCAACCGACCCTCTTCAGTCACGGCGACTACCGTGCGCTGCGGGTGCACGGCAGCCACGCGCAGCACCTGTGTGCCTTTACACGTCGCCACGGCGGTGCCTTCCTGGTGGTCATTGCACCGCGGCTGTATCGGCGGCTGCTCGATGATCCGCAGCGCCTGCCGCTCGGTGAGTCGGTGTGGCAGGACACACTGGTCGAACTGCCGCGCGACCAGGCGCGCGGCACACTGCACAATGCACTGAGCGGCGCCGAGCTGGCGCCGGTGCGTTACGGCAGCAGCAGCGCGCTACCGGTGGCCCAGGCGCTCGAGGAGTTTCCGGTGGCTCTGCTCACCGGCGGCGTAGCGCCTGAGGCAGACCACCCGGCGGCCGTGTAAACCGCGCCGCCGCCGTCGCGTTGACCCTGTCAGTCAACTGCGCGCAGCATAGGCACACGCGGATCAACGATGTTTTACGTTCGGGAGCCGGATATGCAGCCGAAAACTGGGCGGGTGGCGCTGCTGGCGGCGCTACTGACACTCGGGGGCTGCGCATCCACCCCCAATCGCGACGACCAAGCGCTGCAGCAGTACCGCGCCTATGCCGGTGCACCGATCCGCTCGTTCACCTGGTTGGGCCGCTTCGACAGCTGGCAGGGACTCGGCAAGGACCACCTGGTGGTGTTCACCACGCCGTGGGATGCCTACCTGCTCACCATCTGGCCGCCGTGCGACCTGCGTTTCGTCATCAACCGTATCGGGCTGACCACCACCAACAGCACCGTCTACTCGGGAGCGGACTCGGTCATCGTCGACAGTCCGGGCACGGGACGCTGGACCTGCCCGATCTCCGAGATCCGCCCGATCGACTACAAGCGCATGCGCGCCGCGATGAAGGCACAGGCGGCCGCGCAGAAAGCGACCGGGCAGCCCTCTGCGCCCGCACCGGCCGGCGCGGCACCCGCGCAGCCGCAGTAAGCGCAGCGCACTCAGCGGTAGCCGCGTGCCTGCAGCGCGAACAGCTGTGCATAGCGACCGTGCAGCTGCATCAGTTGCTCGTGGGTGCCGCGCTCGACGATGCGGCCGCGGTTCAGCACCATGATCTGGTCGGCCATGCGCACCGTGGAGAAGCGGTGCGAGATGAGGATGGTGATGCGGTCGTGGGCCAGCTGGCGGAAGTGCTCGAACACCTCGGCTTCCGCCTGCGCATCCATTGCCGCGGTGGGCTCATCGAGCACCAAAATGTCGGCACGCGTGCGCATGAAGGCACGCGACAGTGCGATTTTCTGCCACTGACCGCCGGACAGCTCGCGCCCGTCACGAAACCATTTGCCGAGCTGTGTGTGGTAGCCGCCCGGCAGCGTGTCGATGAACTCATCGGCGCGCCCCATGACGGCGGCGCGACGCCAGCGCTCCTCATCATCGAAGAAGCGCTCATCGCCCGCACCCACGTTCTCGCCCACCTGCATCTGATAGCGGGCGAAGTCCTGGAAGATGACGCCGATACGCTCGCGCAGCGCGCCCTCGTCCCACTGCGTCAGGTCCTGACCGTCGAGCAGGATGCGTCCGGAGGTGGGGGTGTACAGGCGGGTGAGGAGCTTGATGAGCGTGGTCTTGCCCGAACCATTCTCGCCGACCAGCGCGAGGCTGCTGCCGGGGGTGAGGTGGAAGCTGATGTGCGCCAGCGCCGGCTCTTCCGCTCCCGGGTAGCTGAAGCTCACATCCTCGAAACGCACGCCGTCCTCCGGATGCGGGCCACGCAGCGCGCTGCCGTTGGGCCGCGGTACGTGGGTCTCCAGATACTCGTAGAGCGTCGACAGGTACAGGTTGTCCTCGTACATGCCGCCGACGGCCGCCAGCATCGCCCCGACCGCAGCCTGTCCCTGGCGGAACAGCGCGACGTACATCGTCATCTGCCCGAGCGTGATCATGCGGCGCACGGTGGTGACAGCGATCCAGGCGTAGGCGGAATACAGCGCCGCGGTGGCGATCAGCCCGAGCGCAAAGCCCCAGGCATCGCGGCGAATGGTGAGTGCACGATCCTCCGCATACAGCCGGCGGAAGATGTCGCGGTAGCGCTCGAGCAGGCGCGGGCCGAGGCCGTAGAGCATCACCTCCTTGGCGTGGTCCTCGCGCGCGATCACCGTTTCGAGGTAGATCTGCATGCGCGTCTCGGGCGAGCGCCAGCGAAACAGGCGGAAGGCATCGCCGGAGAATTTCGCCTCGGCGACGAACGCCGGCAGACCCGCCAGCAGCAGCACCGCGACTGCCCAGGGCGAGAAGTGCGCCAGCAACACGCCGTAGCTCACCAGCGAAATGGCGTTCTGCACCAGTCCGAAGGTGCGCGTCACCAGGCTCAGCGGCCGGGTCGAAGCCTCGCGGCGCGCGCGCGTCAGCTTGTCGTAGAACTCCGAGTCCTCGAAGTGCTGCAGTTCGAGCGTCAGAGCCTTCTCCAGGATCATGACGTTGACGCGCTGGCCGAGCTGCGCGCGCAGCAGCGACTGGCACAGTGACAGGCCGCGCTGCGCGGCGGCGATCGCGACGATCAGCGCACCTTCCAGCGCCACCAGCTCGATCACGCGCGCCGGGCTGCCACCCGAGCGCATGGCACCCACCACCGCATCGACGATGAGCGCGCCGACGTAGGCTACCGAAGCGGGCAGGATGCCGGCGACCAGGGTGAGCGCGGCGAGGGCGACGGTCAGCGCCCGATTGGTGCTCCAGACAAGCTCCAGCGCGCGGCGGCTGTAGCGGAATACGCCGAAGAAGCCACGCAGCGTCAGCGCCTCGCGCGTGCCGGCGATCACATGCGCCGAGCGCGGCGGCTGGGTCGGTGTGGCCATCTAGGCGTGCGGCTCGGGTGGCAGCGTGCTGCGGGTGATGAGCCGCGATCCGCGGCGGAAGAACACATAGCTGTAGATCCAGGAGAACAGCACCGCCAGACGATTACGGAAGCCGATCAGCACCACCAGATGCAACGCCATCCAGGCAAACCAGGCCATGAGCCCACCGAAGCGAAACCGGCCGAGCTCGACAACTGCGCGCGACTTGCCGACGGTTGCAGCGGAGCCCTTGTCGCTATAGTGAAAATCGGCCTGGCGCGCCGCCGCCTGCCCGCGTGCTTCCCGGTCGATGATCGCGGCCACGTAGCGACCCATCTGCAGCGCGCCCTGCGAGACCCCGGGCACCGGCTGACCACTGTCGGGATCGACGAGCCAGGCGGCATCGCCGATCACGAACACTTCCGGATGTCCCGGGAGCGAGCAGTCCGCCGCCACACGCACGCGGCCGCCG
>DATHMN010000105.1:0-2466 GCA_035487135.1 Steroidobacteraceae bacterium
GAGGACTCTACTTGGCGGTAAGTGCGAGGTGTTCTACGCGGGTTCAGTCGCGCCTCCCAAATAATCCGTGCCGCCGTAAGCGGCTCCACGGAATCGACGCATCTGTGCCATGCCGCGCGTCCTCCATGCGCTCGCGACTCAGCCATAGCCGAGTGTCCCCAGAGCCGGCAAGAGTGTGCGGCGCCGTACCGATCTCGTCACGAATGTAAGCTAGGTTGCCCTGCGGATCGCAACGCGCAATCAACCACGGGCTGCGCAGCGATCGGGAGAGCAAGATGTGGAATTTCGCTAACAGTCGTCCCGCGAACCGCGTGGGTCGGACTGTCGTCCGCCCGCCTGCGTCGACACAATCACTCACGCACAGCGAGAGCGGCCGCGGCGGCCGTATGCCGCGCATCTTGATAGTCGATAGCGACGTGGACGCCGCCAACGCTCTCGGGTCATCGCTGCAAGCGTCGGGATATGGTGAGGCGCGCATCGCGCACACCGGCACGAGTGCGCTGGCTGTCGCCATCGAGTTCGTACCTACGGTGTTGCTCATGGACCTCGAACTGCCGGACATGAGCGGTTACGACGTCGCGCGTCATCTCTCGCAACATCCGCAGCTGCAGAACCTCAGATTGATAGCCCTGACCGCTAACAATGAGCATCCCGGCCGGGAACTCGCGCGCGAGGCAGGGATCGAACGGTATCTGATCAAGCCAGTCAGTGCCGCTGACCTGGACGAGTTGTTCACCTGACCTGCTGTAAACGCACCTGGCCGGGCGCCGGTTCGTACGCCAGCGCACCGACGAAACCGGGCAGTCCACGTAGGGTCGGTCGCAGCCACCGGAGAGCGAACATGCGAAATATTGTCGACGAAAACTGGCAGCGTTTGCGGCGTCGCTTGAAGGATTTCTGGAATACTCTCATTGGTGGCAGGCGCAGGCCGAGCATCGGCACTCACTGCTGAGACCAACCGCTGTCGACGAAGGAACAGCCACCCCGCATTCGCCCTGCCGCTTGCGCGTACGGCTGCGGCCTGCCAGCGGCATCAAGGCAGTCCTGTGTCAGCTTGACGCGCACCGGATCTGCCGCTTGCACGCATACAACTCGCTAAACGCGTCGAATTGAAAGTGCTCATGCGTCTTGCCTTAGGGCCTCGCTTACCCGTTTCGCCTTGGAACAGTGACGAGATCCTGCGCGCGGAACTCTTCAGTATCGAGCGTCTGGAGCAACACGCTGCGAGTCTCGCCACCGCGCAACAGGTAACGGAGCGGCCAACACCTTGCCGTTCGCTCCGCGCGCGGCTCCGCGACAACGAATCGGTGCTGCTCGCGGCCTATCGGGCCATCGCCGCAGCGGCAGAGGAAGGTCGTGCCATCTCGCCGGCGGCCGAGTGGCTACTCGATAATTACCACCTCGTCGAAGAGCAGATCCGCGAGATCCGCCAGGATCTGCCACCGGGCTTCTATCGACTGCTACCGAAGCTAAGCAACGGACCGTTTGAGGGCTATCCCCGCGTGCTCGGTGTGGCCTGGGCGTTCGTCGCCCACACTGATAGCCGCTTCGATCCCGAGTCGTTGCGCTGCTTCGTGCGCGCCTATCAGCGCGTTCAGCCACTGAGCATCGGCGAGCTGTGGGCCGTCGCGATCACGCTGCGCATCGTACTGGTGGAGAACCTGCGGCGCGCCGCGGCCCGGATTGTGAATAGTCGCGCGGCGCGCCAGCAAGCGGATGCCGTTGCCGATCGACTTCTCGGCGTTAATGGTCACAGCGCTGACCCTGACGCCCTGGATCGCCGCGACACCGACCCCCAGTCGTTCTCGCCCGCCTTTATGGTCCAGCTGGTCCAGCGCCTGCGGGATCAGGACCCGAGAGTGACTCCGGCACTGCAATGGCTGGAGGAACGCCTTGCGGCGCAAGGGACGAGCTCGGACGAGACGGTGCGCGACGAGCATCAACGCCAAGGTGCCTCAAACGTCACGGTACGCAACATCATCACGAGCATACGGTTGCTCTCGGATGTTGATTGGCCGGAATTCTTCGAAAGTGTCAGCCTGGTCGACGAGCTGCTGCGCTCCGGCAGCGACTTCGCCGCATTCGATTTTCCCACGCGTGATCTCTACCGCCGGGCAATAGAGCGCTTTGCACGCGGCTCGAAACTGACGGAACTTGCAGTTGCGCGCGCTGCCCTGGCAGCCGCCAATGACTCGGCCGCAGCCGACGACCTGAGCGATGGCCGCCGTCGTGATCCCGGATACTACCTGATCGCAAACGGCCGCCAGGTCTTCGCAGCGTCAATCGGCTTTCGCCGCCGCTACTTAACCTGGCAGTCCCGGTTGAGACCGGCGAGCGGGGTCGGCCGCTACGTGGCTGTGATCGTTCTGGTGGCCGCGTTGGTGCTGTCGCTGCCGTTACGAGTGCTCGACGGCTGGGGCCTGTCTGACGCGAGGCTGGCGCTGCTCGCGCTGCTCGGTATGATCC
>DATHMN010000106.1:0-25097 GCA_035487135.1 Steroidobacteraceae bacterium
TATCTGGTGCAGGAGCGCGGGCTGTCGCAACTCGCGATGACCAACCTCACCAGTGCCGTCTATCTGGTGGATGGCGCGAGCGTGCTGGCCACCGGCTGGCTGCTCGATGCCTGGGTGCGCCGCGGCGCGAGCGTCAATCTCGCCTACAAGAGCGCACTCGTCGTCGGGGCCGGCGGTGTCGGACTGTGTCTGCTTGCGGCGAGCACGGCGGGTGCGCAGCTGGCGGGGCTGCTGCTGCTGGTCACCGGGCTCATGGACGGCGTGATCAATCCGGCGGTGTGTTCAGTGGCACAGCATTTTGCCGGACCGCGCGCCAGTGGCCGCTGGATGGGATTGCAGAATGCGGTCGCCAATATCGCCGGCATCCTCGCCGGGATTCTGACCGGTCAGCTGGTGGACGTGCGTCATCACTACACCGAGGCGCTGTGGCTCGCCGGGGGCATCGCCCTGTTCGGCATCGTGGGCTGGCTGTTGCTGGTACCGGCAGTGCGCCCGGTACGGTGGGCGCGTCAGTAAGGGAAGCTGCGCGCCCGCACCTGATCCTGCTGCAGGTCCCGCGCGGAGATGAAGTAGTGCACCGTGGCCCACAGCCCGGTCGGCACCAGGCACAGCATCGCCAGCCGCAGTCCTTCGACATTGTCCAGATGGAGGCGCGCCTGAAAGACATCGCTCAGCGCACCGATGGCGTATGGGGCGATGACCAGGTTGCCAACATTGGCGAGAAACAGCGTCGTCGCGCAGAACATGGCGCGCATCTTGCAGCGCGCAAGGTTGTTCAGCAAACCGAAGCACGGGCCGATGTAGAAGTAGATGGAGGGAATGAAGATCCAGAACATGATCTTCGTGAGCAGCAGGTCGCGCGTGTAGTAGATGACACCCGAGGCGAGCGTGGCGATGCCGATACCGATCCCCAGCAGCCAGACGATGCGGCGCGAGTCCGCCATCACTTTCAGACCCATCAGCCAGCCGGTCGCAATGGTGGCGAGCGATCCGCCGATCAGATGAATGTTGCCGGTCAGCTCGCCCGCCTGACCCGGACTCATGTGATAGGTGCGCTGCAGGAACGTCGGCGTCCAGTACATGAGTCCCCAGCCCCACAGTGCACAGATCGCGCTCGCGATCATCAAATGCACCGCCGAGCGCTGCTGCCACCAGAACCGCATGGTCTCGAGGAAGGAGGGCGCGGCGCCGTCGTCGCCGCTGTCGAGGCAGCCGCGGCGCGGCTCGCGGATGGTGAGCCACACGGCGGCGCCCGCCAGCACGCCGGGCACGCCGAGCGCGAAGAACACCGCGCGCCAGCCGTAATGGTCGGCGATCCCGCCGGCCAGGTTGTAACCGACCCAGGCGCCGAACGGGGCACCGAGCGAGAACACCGTCAGCGCCATGGCCCGGCGCGTCGCGGGGAAGTAATCTGACAGCAGCGAGTTTGCCCCCGGCGTGCCGCCGGCTTCGCCCACACCGACGCCGACGCGCGCGGCGAAAAACTGCCAGACATTGCGTGACAGGCCGGTGAGCGTGGTCATGATCGACCAGGCCACCAGACACACCGCGATGATGCTGCGGCGGTTCTTGCGGTCGATCAGCCATGACAGCGGGAAGCCGAGCCCGACGTAAAACAGCGCCAGCGGCATGGCCGACAGCGCCGCGACCTGCGAGTCGCTGAGCTGCAGGTCGAGGCGGATGGGATCGAGGACGGTGGAGACGACGTAGCGGTCGGCGATGCTGAGCGTGTACACCAGGCACATCATGAAGAGCACGTACCAGCGCTCGCGGAACGAGGCGGGCTCGGCCGGCGCGAGCGCGAGCGGCGGCTCGGTCAGCAGGCGCGGCTGCAGGTCATTCATGGAATGCGCATGGCATGGGCTAAGGCAGGTTACCCCTGTGCCTGCCGACTGTCTTCCAGAATGAGCTCGGCGGCTTTCTCGGCCACCATCACCGTCGGCGTATTGGTGTTGCCTGAGGTGAGGTTGGGAAACACGGATGCATCCACGACCCGCAGCCCGGCGATTCCGTGGACGCGCAGGCGCGCATCCACCACCGCGCTGTGTACATCGCTGCCCATGGCGCAGGTGCCGCAGGCGTGGAATACGCTGCCGGCGCGGCGGCGGAAGTCTGCGAGCACTTCGTGATCCGACTGCACCTTCTCGCCCGGCTCGCGCTCGGCCTTGATGACTTTGGCGAGCGCCGCGGCGCCGGCGAGCTGGCGCAACACGCGCGCGCCGTCGAACACGTCGCGGACATCGGCCTCGGTGCTGAGCGAGTTGGGCGAAATCATCGGTGCCACCAGCGGGTCGGCCGAGCGCAGGTGCACGCTGCCGCGGCTGGTGGGGCGGCAGGTGTTGAAGGACATGAGAAATCCGGCGAACGGATCCGGTTGGAGCAGGCGGCGCTGCGCACCCAGCGTCGTGGTGCTGTAGCTGGCCGGATTGAAATAGATGTGCAGGTTGGGCTGACTGAGCTCCGGGCGGCTGCGCACGAATGCCCCCGCCTGGTTGACGCTCATGGCGAGCGGGCCGCGCCGCGTGAAGACATACGTGAGTGCGGCACGCAGCTTGCCGTACCAGGGTGCCAGCTGGTTGTTGAGCGTGCGCACGCGCGAGCGGTAGAAATAAGACACCGCCACATGATCCTGCAGGTTGCGCCCGACCGCGGGCCTGTCGACGATGACCGGGATGCCGAGCGAGTGCAGGCGGCGGCCTTCACCGACGCCGGAGAGCTCGAGCAGCTGCGGCGAATTGATGGCGCCGGCGGCCAGCAGCACCTCGCGCCGCGCCGCGGCGCTGTGAGATTGTCCGTCCTGCAGATAGTCGACCGCACAGGCACGGCCCTCCTGGAACCTGATGCGCAGCGCTTGCGCCTTGAGTGCCACGGTGAGGTTGGCGCGCGCGCGCGCCGGACGCAGGTAGGCGGTGGCGCTGGAGACGCGCCGACCATTGTGCGTGCTCACCTGCCACACACCCGCGCCTTCAGGCTGGGCGCCGTTGAAGTCGGCGGTGCGGGCGATGCCCTGACTGGCGCAGGCCTCGAGAAAGTTATGACACAGCGGATGGACGGCCGCGGAGACATCGCTGACGAGAATGGGACCGTCGGCGCCGTGGAAGGCGGACGGCCCGAGCGGATGGGTCTCGAGCTTCTTGAAGTAGGGCAGCACCTCCTGCCAGCCCCAGCCGGGATTGCCCGCCGCGCGCCAGTCATCGAAATCCTGCGGCTGACCGCGCACGTACACCATGGCGTTGATGGAGCCCGAGCCGCCCAGCACCTTGCCGCGCGGCCAGAACGCGCGCCGGTTGTCGAGTGCTGGATCCGCTTCCGTCTCATACATCCAGTTGTAACGCGGATCGTTGAAAGTGCGCCCATAACCGATCGGCACCTCGATCCACGGCGAGCGATCCGAGCCGCCGGCTTCCAGCAGCAGCACGCGGTGCGCACCGCCCGCGCTCAGCCGCGCGGCCAGTACGCAGCCGGCGGAGCCGGCACCGACGATGATGTAGTCATAGCCGGTCATCTGTGATAGTCATTCGCCGCATGAAACTGACTGACATCAAGACCTTCGTCACCGGCAATCCGCTGCCCGGTGTCGGTGGGCGCTACTTCGTGTTCGTGAAGCTCACCACCGATCACAACGTGCACGGCGTGGGCGAGGCGTACTGCGTGCCGTTTCATCCCGACATCGTGGCGCGCATGCTCGAGGACACCTTCGCGCGCTATCTGGAGGGCGAGGACCCGCATCACATCGAGCGCATCTGGCGGCGCGTCTATTCGGCCGGCTACACCCAGCATCCGGACCTGTCGCTGATGGCGGTGCTGTCGGCGCTCGAGATGGCCTGCTGGGACATCATCGGCAAGGAAGCCGGTCAGCCGGTTTACAACCTGCTCGGCGGCCGGGTGCACGAGCGGCTGCGCTCCTACACCTATATCTACTCGCGTCCCGGCGACAAGAGCGACGTCTACCAGGATCCCGATCTGGCCGCTGCGCGTGCCGTCGAGTACGTGGCGCAGGGATTCACCGCGGTCAAGTTCGATCCGGTCGGTCCCTATACCGCGTTCGACGGGCGGCAGCTCTCGCTCGAGGCGCTGGACCTGGCGGAGCGCTTCGTGCGCCAGCTGCGCGCTGCGGTCGGCTCGAAAGCGGATCTGCTGTTCGGCACCCACGGACAAATGACCGCGGCCGGCGCCATCCGCTTGGCGCGGCGCATCGCCCCCTACGACCCGTTGTGGTTCGAGGAGCCGGTGCCGGCCGATGCACCCGAGGAGATGGCGCGCGTGGCGCGCGCCACGACGATTCCGATTGCCGCCGGCGAGCGACTCACCACCAAGTACGATTTTGCGCATGTGCTGCGGCTCGGGGCGGCCGCCATCCTGCAGCCCAATCTGGGCCGGGTGGGCGGTCTGTTGGAAGCGAAGAAGATCGCCGCGCTCGCTGAAGTGCAGCACGTGCAGCTCGCGCCGCATCTCTACAACGGGCCGGTGGTGGGCGCGGCCAACATCCAACTGGCCACCTGCAGCCCGAATTTCCTGATTCTCGAGGGCATCGAGCGCTGGGGCGGCTTTCATGCCGAAGTGCTCCACCAGCCGATCCGCTGGGAGGACGGATACGTGATCCCGCCGACCGAGCCCGGACTCGGCGTCGAGCTGAACGAGGCGGTGCTCGCGCGCCACCCATACCGGGGCGACATGCTGCACCTGGACATGGCCGCAAGTCCTAGCGACGGCGCCGGCTTCCGCAATCCGAACACCTAGAGCCCGAGCTCCGCGCGCAGCCGCTCGTCGTACCAGGTGTGGAACAGCTGCACCATGTACTCGCTCGCGGCGATGGGGCCCGGCAGGTATGCCGGACTCTGCACGCCGCGCTGAGTCTCGGCGACGAACGCAGCATCCTGTTCGTTGGTGGCATTCCACACGTGGGTGAGCGCCTCCAGGTCGTAATCGCGGCCCTCTTCGGCATCCTTGTGCACCAGCCAGGTGCTGCGCACCAGCGTGCGGTCGCGGCTGAGCGGGAAGGTCGCGAAGGTGAGGGCGTGATCGGAGAGAAAGTGGTACCAGGCGTTGGGCTGGGTGTGCAGGTGCAGCGTGCCCAGCCGTGGCTCGGCGAGTGAACCCAGCAGGCGCCGCGAGGCCACGCGGGTGTCGGCGGTCATGGACTCGCCGGCGCCGTTGAGCACGAGGCGTTCGGTGCGAAAGGCGGTCGGTCGTCCCGCGAGCTCCTCGATCGTCTGCCAGGGCACGCCCGCGCGCGCCCAGATCGTTTCGCATTCGCGCTGGACCGCCTGGAAGCGCTCGTAGGTGGCGCGCTCGGCCGCCGACATGCGGTTCAGGTCAATCTCGCCGAAGAAATCGAACAGCGAGCACAGGAGCTCGGGGTGGCCGGCGCAGTGGAAGCATTCGCGGTTGTTCTCGATGGTGAGCTTCCAGTTGCCGTGCTCGATGATGTCGACCTGTCTGGCGACCTTGGTGTCCTTGAGCGCGTGCGGGCTGAGGTACGGCCTCAGTCGCTGCGCCATGTCGTCGAAATCCTCCGGCGGCTCATCGGACAGGCAGACGAAGATGAGACCTTCCAGGGTCTTCAGCTGTACCGCCTTCAGCTGACGCTGCCCGGCGGGCAGCTCGCCGGTCGCCCCACAGTTGAGCACGTGTCCGTCGTAGTCGTAGGTCCAGCGATGATACGGACACTGCAGCGTCGCGCCGGCGACGCCACTGTCGTGCTGCAGGATGCGCGAGCCGCGGTGACGGCAGGTGTTATGAAAGGCGGCGAGCGAGCCATCGTCCCGGCGCAGCACGAAGATGGGCCACGGGCCGATCTGGAAAGTGCGGTAGTCACCGCCCTCGGGAATCTCAGGCTCGGAAGCCACGAACAGCCAGTGGCGGCCGAACAGATACTCGAGCTCGACGCCGTACAGCAGCTCGTCGGCGAAGAACGCGCCGGGCAGTGCAAAGCCCGGCCGGTAGGTGGTCAGAAGGGAGGCGATGTGGCGGCGCAGCGCCTCAGGTGCGGTGCTGTGTGCAGCGGCGAGCGCGGTGGGCGATGCGTTCACGAAAAACCCTGCCAGATGGTTTTCAGATCACAGTACTTGTCGATGGCATGCGGCGAGCGGTCGCGGCCGAAACCCGAGAGCTTGAACCCGCCGAACGGGGTCGCCATGGTGGAGCGGTCGAAGGCGTTCACCCACACGGTGCCGCCCCGCAGCGCACCGGCGAGGCGGTGCGCGCGGTTCATGTCGCGCGTCCACACCGCGGCGGCGAGCCCGTAGGGGGTGTCATTGGCGAGGCGCACCGCCTGCTGCTCGTCGCTGAAGGAGAGCACTGCCAGCACCGGCCCGAAGACCTCTTCGCGCGCCACGCGCATGTCGGCGCGCACGCCATCGAGCACCGTCGCCTCGACGTAGAAGCCGCCGCTGTCTTGCAGTGCCTGGTGGCCGCCGAGGGCGATACGGGCGCCGTCATCGCGGGCGCCGTCGATGAATTCGAGCACGCGCCGCATGTGGCCGGCATCGATGAGCGCACCCATCTGCGTGGCCGGATCGAGCGGATGACCCAGGGTAATGGTCGCCGTGACGCGCCGGATCGCATCCAGCAGCGCTTCACGCACCGACTCCTCAACCACCAGGCGCGAGCCGGCGTGGCACGTCTGACCGCTGTTGTAGTAGATGCCCCAGGCGATGCCCTGGGCAGCCGCCGCAAGGTCGGCATCCGCGAACACCACCTGCGGGGTCTTGCCGCCGCACTCGAGCGCCACGCGCTTGAGGTTCGAGTCGGCCGCGTAGCGCAGCATCAGCCGGCCCACTTCGGTCGAGCCGGTGAAGGTGATGAGATCCACGTCCGGGTGCAGCGCGAGGGCCTTGCCGGCTTCCTCGCCCAGGCCCGGCACGACGTTGAACGTGCCGGGCGGTATGCCCGCTTCGCACGCGAGCTGCGCCAGCCGGATGCCGCTCAGGGGTGACTGTTCGGCGGGCTTCAGCACCACGGAGTTGCCGGTGAGCAGCGCCGGTCCCACTTTCCAGCAGCTGATGATGAGCGGGTAGTTCCACGGCACGATCGCGCCCACCACCCCGAGCGGTTCGCGGCGGATGAGGGCGAGATCGTTGGGACCGGTGGGGGCGACCTCATCGTAGAGCTTGTCGGCGAACTCGGCGTAGTACTCGATACAGTCGGCACAGTTGGCGACATCGACTGTCACCGAGTTCAGGATGGGCTTGCCCACGTCGCGCGTCTCGAGCAGCGCCAGGCGGTCCACGTCCGCGCGGATGAGTTCGGCAAAGCGTCGCAGCACGCGCTTGCGCTCGCGCGGCTCGGTACCTCGCCACGCGCCCTGCTCGAAGCTGCTGCGCGCGGCACGCACGGCTGCGTCCACTTCGTCCGCGCCGCAGCGCGCGACCTCGCAGATGCGCGCACCATCAATCGGACTTAAGTCCTCGAAGACGCGCCCGTCGTGGGCCGGGACCGGCTGGCCGTCGATGAAGGCGCGCCCCTCAGGAGTCAGCTGCGCGGACAGGCGCTCCCAGGTGAGGCGGTCGCGCGCGGCCGCGGTGGTGGTAGTCATGGAGTTAAGCTTCCACAGTCATTTGGGGCATGACAGTCTAGAAATTGAATAGCCCCATCGAAAAGAGGCATTGGGGCGCTGGCCGGCATTTACTGCAATGTCACACACGCAGCACGGCCGCAGTTCACTTTAAACCGCCGGAGAGATCCATGGCAGTCAGGGCTAAACGCAAGGCCAGAACCGTCCCCAAGACCGCTCAGTCGCCGCAGCGCCGGCCGTCCAGCAGCCGGGCCGCGCCCCCGGGCGCGGGCCGCGACCTGCTGAGACGTCTCAAGGACGGTCCGGTCATCTGCGCCGAGGGCTACGTGTTCGAGCTGGAGCGCCGCGGCTATCTGCAGGCGGGCGCCTTCGTCCCCGAAGTGCTGTTCGAGCATCCGGAAGTGGTCGAGCAGCTGCACCTGGACTTTGTGCGCGCCGGCTCCGATGTGACCGAGGCGCTCACCTACTACGTCCACCGCGAGAAGCTCCGGGTGATCGGGCGCGAGAAGGATCTGGTGCCCATGAACCGCGCCGCGCTCAGGATCGCCAAGAACGTGGCGCGCCGCACCGACACGCTGTTCGCCGGTGACCTGTGCAACACCAACATCTACGACCCCGACGACAAGAAGGCGCTGCACGAGGTCGAGCGCATCTTTGCCGAGCAGGTCGGCTGGGCCGAGGAGGCCGGCGTCGACTACTTCGTCGCCGAGACCATCGGCTGGGTCGGTGAGGCGATTCTCGCGTTGCAGGCGATCCGCAAGCACTCGAAGAAGCCGGCGGTGATCACGCTCGCGATGCACCGCGAGCCGCACTCGCGCGACGGCTTCACCCCGGCAGAAGCCGCCCGGCGCCTCGAGGCCGCCGGCGCCGATGTCGTCGGTCTCAACTGCCACCGCGGAACTGCGACCATGCTGCCGATGATCCGCGAGATCCGCGCGGCGGTCAGCTGCCACGTCGCCGCACTCCCGGTGCCGTACCGCACCACCGCCGCGGAGCCCTCGTTCATGTCGCTCACCGACCCCTGCTGCGGCAACGAGCGCGCTTTCCCGGTGGGACTTGATCCGTTCGTGTGTACGCGCGCGGAGATCGGCCGCTTCGGCCGTGAGGCCTACGACCTCGGAGTGCATTATTTGGGCGTGTGCTGCGGGGCCGGGCCGCATCACGTCCGCGCACTCGCCGAGAGCCTGGGGCGGCACCCACCGGCCAGCCGCTTCAGCGCCGACATGTCACGCCACGCCTTCTTCGGCACCGACAAGCGCATCCGCAAGATCCAGACCGACTACCGCGTCAAGCTGTAGAGGACTGCGCCGCGCAGCGTTCATCCAGGAGGCGGGCAAAGCAGCGTGCGTGCGATCGCGTCACGCCATCCGGCGAGAAGCGCGGCTCGCCGCGATGGTGCCATTTGCGGTGCGAACAGCCGCTCCTGCGTCCATATCGCTGCGAGAGCCTCCTGACTGGCCCACACGCCAGTGGCAAGGCCGGCGAGAAACGCGGCACCCCGTGCCGTGGTCTCGAGTTCCGCCGGACGTTCCACCGGCACATCGAGCAGATCGGCGAGGAACTGGCAGAACCAGTCGTTCGCGGCCATGCCACCGTCAACGCGCAGCGCCTGCACCGGGCTGGCAGCGTGCTGTTGCGCGGCCGCCAGCAGGTCGAGCGTCTGATAGGCGACCGATTCGAGCGCGGCGCGCGCGAGTTGCGCCGCTGAGGTCTGGAAAGTGAGTCCGCAGATCAGCCCGCGCGCATCGGGACGCCAGTAAGGCGCGCCGAGCCCGACGAACGCCGGCACCAGATAGACGCCGTGATCGTCGGCAACCCCGGCGGCGAGCGCGGCGCTGGCGGCGGCGCTGTCGATGACCTTGAGACGGTCGCGCAGCCACTGGATCGCCGCGCCGGCGACGAAGATCGAGCCCTCGATCGCATAGCGGATCTCGCCCCCCAGCCGGTAGGCAGGTGTGGTCAGCAGTCCCGCCGCGGCCGCCGCGGGCGCCGTGCCGGTATTGAGCAGCAAAAAGCAGCCGGTGCCGTAGGTGGATTTGACGCTGCCCGGTGCAAAGCAGGCCTGGCCGATGAGCGCCGCCTGCTGATCGCCGGCGATTCCGGTGATCGGCAGCGCCCGCCCGAAGAGGCGTGGCTCGGTGCTGCCGAACAGGCCGCTGTTGTCACGCACTTCGGGCAGGAGAGCGGCGGGCACGTCGAACAGTCGCAGCAGCTCCGCGTCCCAGCATTGCGCGCGGATGTCGTACAGCAGCGTGCGGGCCGCGTTGGTCACATCGGTCGCGTGCACCCGTCCGCCCGTCAGCCGCCACAGGAGGAAGCTGTCGACCGTGCCGAAGGCGAGCTCGCCGCGCAGAGCGCGTGCGCGCGCGCCGGGGAGGTTCTCGAGAAGCCAGGCGAGCTTGGTCGCTGAAAAATACGGATCGAGCAGCAGGCCGGTTTTGGCACGCACCAGATCCTCGGCGCCCTGCGCTTTCAGCCGCTGGCACAGCGGCGCGGTGCGGCGGTCCTGCCAGACGATGGCGCGGTGTAGCGGAACACCGGTGGAGCGATCCCACAAAAGCGTCGTCTCGCGCTGGTTAGTGATGCCGAGCGCCTCCGCCTGCGCGCCTGAGGCATCGCTCGCGGCCAGCACCTCGGTCAGGCAGGCGTGCGTATCGCGCCAGATATCCTCCGGGTCGTGCTCGACCCAGCCGGGCGAGGGATAGTGCTGCGGCAGCTCGCGCCGGGCACGGCCGGCAGCGCGCCCGTGCACATCGAAGGCCAGGACTCGCGTGGAGGTGGTGCCCTGATCGATCGCGAGAACGTGGCGGTGCGCCATGATTCAATGATAAGAGCTGGACCGCACGCTTGCTCGTCCCGGGCCTGGCTGATGCCTCTATACAACAGGGTGCCCCACAGGATCGGAACCAGCGGGTTGCGGATGCTCAAGGCGACAGGTTGCGCGTGAGCTGAGGCGCGGCATTCCTTTTTCCGATGGGGCTATTCAATTTCTCGGTTAGAGGATGCGCCGAAGCTGTGAAAAGCTTGGGTGGGACGCGTCACGGCAATGTTACCGATCAATCGTGGCCGAGCCGCTGCGTGATGTGCGGATGACGCATTTATTCAAGCGACCGCCCGTGCAAGTGGTATAGAACACCACGGGGAGCCGCCAGGGCGGGCGCAATGCGTTCGAGTGGGGAAATCACAACTAACCCTCAAGGGGCAACGCGAATGAAGCCGAATTCGAAAATCGCTGCAACAGTGGCCGCCATTCTGACGGCCCCGGCGACCATGGTCGTGTTCGCCGCCGATCCGGCGGATACCGCCACCGCCACCGCCAACACCGGCGAGCTCGCCGAGGTGGTGGTCACGGCAGAGCGGCGCACCGAGAACATCCAGAACGTCCCCATCACGATGCAGGCGCTCACCAGCGAGACGCTGCAGCAGCTGAACGTCACGACCTTCGATGACTACGTCAAGTATCTGCCCAATGTCACCCAGTCGTCCTGGGGGCCGGGCCTGAGTCAAATCGTCATCCGCGGCCTGAGCGGCGGCTCGCTCGGCCAGCAGGGCAGCGGTACGGATTCGAACTTCCCCAACGTGGCCGTGTACCTCGATGAGCAGTCGGCGCAGATGCCGTACCGCAACCTCGACGTCTACGCGGCTGACATTGAGCGTATCGAGGTGCTGGAGGGACCGCAGGGGACGCTGTTCGGCGCCGGCGCCGAGGCGGGCGCAATCCGCTACATCACCAATAAACCCAAGTTGGATGTGACCGAAGGCACGGTCAACGGCGGCTACGGCTATACCAGTCACGGCGATCCCAATACGGCGGTGGACGCGACCCTGAACGTGCCGATCATCCCGGGGACTCTGGCGGTGCGCGGCGTCGTTTACAGCGACTCGCGCGGTGGCTACATCAATAACGTGCCCGGCACCTTCACTCGCCGCGCGAGTGACCTAGGCATCACCGGCGGCAGCTTCCCCTCGGCGTCAGATTGCAAGATCGACGGCACCGATGTGCTGTATCCGTCCTGCGCCAGCACCATCAACAATAACAACACGGTGGCGAATGCGATCAACCCGGTGACCTACCAGGGCGCGCGCGTTTCGGTGCTCTACAAGATCAACGACAGCTGGGATGCGCTGATCACCCAGAGCTATCAGAACATGAACGCGCAGGGCGTGTTCTACCAGGAGCCATTTTCCACCGACGGCGTGCCGCTGCCGGATCTCTCGGTCACGACTTACAATCCGTCCTACACCAAAGACCGCTTCGAGAATACCGCGTGGACCCTGAACGGAAGCATTGGGGACATCCGGGCGATTTATACCGGCGGCTATCTGGTCCGCAACGTCGAATCGCAGAACGACTACACCGCTTACACGCGCGGCAACTACGCTGACTACTACCAGTGCACCTCGGATGCGGACGGCGTCCCGAACCCCGGCGGCGGCGGCAGTCACCCGCTGTGCTACTCACCGAGCGCCTTCTGGCGCAACGCCGACCGCCTCACGCACCAGAGCCACGAGATTCGTTTCAGCACGCCCGATGACTGGCGCCTGCGCGGCCTGGTCGGGGCGTTCTGGGAGAAGTTCTACCTCTACGACAACACCGATTGGTTCTACCGGACGCTGCCGCCCTGCGAATCGGCCAGTCAGACAGGCTGTATGACACAGATCCAGCCGCAACCGGGTTCGACAGCAACGGTCCCTGGTTTGCGTGACACCAACGAATCGTTCCTGGACGATGTGCAGCGTGGTTACAAGCAGTACGCCTTCTTCACCTCTGAAGACCTTGAGATCATTCCCAAGACACTGGTGCTGACGGCCGGCACGCGCTGGTACCACTTCGACAATACCGAGGCGGGCAGCAACGTGTACTCTTTCGGCTGCTACGACGGCGGCGCCCCGCCGTGCGCCAATCAGGACGGCAACAACATCAACGCGCTCGGGCTGCACAGCGTGTACAGCGGCTTCAAGAGCCGCGCGAACCTTACCTATCACGTCACCAGCGATGTCATGCTCTACTACACCTGGTCGCAGGGCTACCGCCCGGGCGGATTCAACCGCTCTTCCAAGGGTCCGTATCTCGGCGGTGAGTACTTGACCCCGCAGGCATTCCAGCCGGACACGCTGACCAACAACGAAGTCGGCTGGAAGACCGAGTGGTGGAATCATCACATCCAGTTCAATGGCGCGGTCTACCAGGAGGACTGGAAGAACGTGCAGCAGCAGTTCTTCGATCCGGGTGCCACCGGCAACCTGAGCTTCGTGACCAATGGCGCCAACTACCGCGTGCGCGGAGTCGAAGTGCAGCTGAACGCCCGCCCGCTCGAGGGGCTGTTGCTGCAGAGTTCGGCCGCCTGGAACAGCTCGCAGCTGACCAACTCGCCCTATCTGATCGGCAACGTTCCCGGAACGCCGGGCTACGGTCTGCCGATCACGGATGCGCCCAACCCCTTTGGCAACAAGGGCGATTCGCTGCCGCAGTCGCCACCGCTGCAGATCAACGGACGGGCGCGCTATCAGTGGGAGATGAACGACTACCTGCCCTTCGTGCAGGCCGGCTTCCAGCACACCGCGCATTCGCGCTCGCTGCCGGGCAACGTGCCGGCGATCGCCGTGGGGACGGTGGTCACGCAGGCCTTCGATCAGCCCGGCTACACGACCTACACGGCCGCGTTTGGCGTTGCCAAGGACAACTGGGTGGTGCAGGTGGTGGGCGACAACATCACCGATACCCGCGGCAAGGTGTTCATCTCCGCGTCCCAGGCGATCGAGACGCAGACGGTCATCCGCCCGCGGACCGTGATGCTCAAGGCGACCTGGAGCTTTGGTCCGAACAGCGGCGCCAAGTAGCCGCTGCGGCGGCGCGCCCGCGCCGGCGGCGCAGGAGTAAAATCCAAGGCGGATCTCAAGGTGAGGTCCGCCTTTTCTTTCTGATGGAAACGAACCACCCGCCGCCGGCTGCCGCAGCCGCCGCCCCTGAGTCGCGCATCGAGGCCGAGCTGCAGCGTATCCGCGCGCTCATGGAGCGCGGCCAGTTGGCGCCGGCGCTAGAACAGGCGCAGGCGCTGCGCGCCGAAGTCCCCGAGAACCGTGACGTGCTGTACGTCGTCGCGGTCTGCCAGCGCTACCTGAACCAGATACCGCTGGCGCTCGGCACGCTGGCCGAGCTCGAGCGGCTGCATCCGAATTACAGCCGGCTGTTCCAGGAGCGCGGACATTGCTACACCGCACAGCGCGCCGCGCAACCGGCGATCGAGGCATTCCTGCGCGCGGTGAATCTCAATCCTGCACTGCCGGCCAGCTGGAAGTCGCTGCAGGCGCTCTATCGCATCACTGGCCAGGCGCAGCAGGCGGCCACAGCCGCGAGCCACGTCGACACGCTGGCGCGCTTGCCGATGGAGGTGGTCACGGCTTCCAGCATGCTCGCTGACGGTGAGCTGCAGCCGGCCGAGCGCATCATCCGCCCGTTTCTGCTCCAGCACGGCGATCACGTCGAAGGCATGCGCGTGCTGGCGAAGATCGGCATGAAGGTCGGGGTGCTCGATGACGCCGAGACACTGCTCGAGCGGCTGCTGGAGCTCGCGCCGGACTACCAGGCGGCGCGCTACGACTACGTACGCGTCCTGCTCGACCGGCATCGTGATGCCAAAGCAGTGAGGGAACTGGAGACGCTGCTCAAAACCGACCCCAGCAACCGCTCGTACCGTGCGGCGGCCGCCTCGGCGCGGGTGGGCATGGGTGATGCAGAAGGGGCGGTGCGGGGCTACCGGGAACTGCTGGCGGAAACCCCGCAGGCGCCCGAGCTCCACCTGTCCGTGGCGCATGCGCTCAAGACTTTAGGTCAGTCGGCTGAGGCCGTGGAGGCCTACCGCACCGCCGCGCGGCTGCGGCCGAACTATGGCGATGCGTACTGGAGTCTTGCCAATCTCAAGACCTACCACTTCGCCGATGAGGAGCTGGCGCGCATGCGCGCCGAGGAGTCCGCCCCGGGCACCGGTCAGGAGGACCGTTTCCACCTGTGCTTCGCTCTCGGCAAGGCGCTCGAGGACCGCGGCGAGTATCCCGAATCGTTCCAGTACTACGCGCGCGGCAACGCGCTGAAGAAAGCCCAGAGCGGCTACCGCGCGCGCGTGATCGAGCGCAATGCGCGCCTGCAGGCGCAAGTCTGCACGGGGGAATTCTTTGCCGCGCGGCCCGGGTTCGGCGCGACCAGCGATGCACCCATCTTCGTGGTCGGGCTGCCGCGCTCGGGCTCGACGCTCATCGAACAGATCCTCGCCTCGCACTCGCAGGTGGAGGGCACCATGGAGCTGGCGGAGATTCCGCGTCTGGTCGGGGAACTGCAGGGGCGCGAGTTCCAGGATGATGCGCCGCGCTATCCGGGGATCCTGCGCGACTTGAGCGCCGCGGACTGTGCGGCGCTCGGTGAGCGCTATCTGGAGGCCACTCGCATCTATCGGCAGGGCAAGGCGCACTTCATCGACAAGATGCCGAACAACTTCCGTCATATCGGCCTCATTCACCTGATCCTGCCCCACGCGCGCATCATCGATGCGCGGCGCGATCCGCTCGCCTGCTGCTTCAGCAACTTCAAGCAGCTGTTCGCCTCCGGTCAGGAATTCACCTACAGCCTGGAGGACATCGGCGACTACTACCGCTGGTACGTGCAGCTCATGGCGCACTGGGACGCGGTGCTGCCGGGCCGGGTGCTGCGGGTCGAGTACGAGGCGCTGGTCGCGGACCTCGAGGGGCAGGTGCGCCGCATGCTGGCCTTCCTCGGGCTCGAGTTCGAGCCGCAGTGCCTGACTTTTTACAAGACCGAGCGCAGTGTGCGCACCGCGAGCTCCGAGCAGGTGCGCCGACCGCTGTACCGCGAAGGCATCGACCAGTGGCGCCATTTCGACCCCTGGCTGGGACCGCTGCGGCAGTCACTCGGCGAGCTGGCCGCCGCCGATGCGACTTAAGACCGAGGAATTCACTAGCCGTATCGAAAAAAGGCATTGAGCGCGCGCGCGGTTGGCGCGACGCTTGGGGTCGGACGGCGGCAACGCCGCGCAAGCGAAGCGGGGGAGCGGAGTGCAAAAGAAAACGATCGACCGGCGCTGGCTGCCGCTGAACGCGCTGCGCGCCTTCGAGGGCGTCGCCAAGCACGGCAGCTTTACCGCCGCGGCCAATGCGTTGCTCATCTCGCAGAGCGCGTTGTCGCGCCACGTCATCGCGCTCGAGCGCCTGACCGGCGTGCAGCTGTTCGAGCGCCGCCCGCACGCACTGACCCTCACCAAGGCCGGACAGCATCTGCTGCCGGCGGTGGTGAAATCGTTCGACCGCCTGGAGTACGCACTCGATGACATCCGCAAGGAGGGTGCGCCGATGCAACGCACCCTGCGGGTGCAGATGGCGCCGAGTTTCGCGGTGCAGCTCGCCGTACCGATCCTGCGCGACTTCCGCCGCATCAGCAGCGAGGTGGACATCGATCTGATCAGTCCCTACGGGGTGGGGCCGCCGCTCGGTGATGTGGACGTGGCGGTGGTGTACTCGCGCCCGACGCTGACCGACCTGGTCACCGACCTGCTGTGGTCGGAACGGCTGGCGATCCTGTGTCATCCGGGCATCGCCAGCGGGCATGCCGGCAAGGATCTCGCGGCCTTCATCGAAGCCAACGAAATCGTGCATATTCGCCTGGCGGATCAGCCGCGCCATTACCTGTGGCTGCAGTTCGTGCGCCAGGCCGGTCTCAAGGTCGACGTGCAGCGCGGGCTGGTGGTGGACACGGCCGTGCTCGCCGCGCAATACGCCCTCAGCGGCCAGGGCATCGCACTCGCCGACCCGAATCTGTTCGCCGAGGAGATCGGCAGCGGCCGCCTGGTGCGGCCGTTCGAGCCGACGCTCGATGCCGGCTACGGTTATTACCTGACGACGCCGCCGGAGGCCCTGGGCGATACCGCGATCGCGCTGTTCCGTTCCTGGCTGATCGAGCGCTTCGGGACGCGCAGCACCGTCGCCACGCCGGCGCTGGCGCTCGCGGTATCGAACGGCTGATGAAGAGCGCAGGCAACGGGAAGCTGCATTGAAGAGCCACGCACGGGTGGTGGTCATCGGCGGCGGCGTGGTGGGCGTCTCGGTGCTCTACCACCTGACCAAGGCCGGCTGGAGCGACGTGCTCCTGATCGAGCGCGGCGAACTCACCTGCGGCTCGACCTGGCATGCCGCCGGTGGCATGCACACCGTCAACGGCGATCCCAACGTCGCCAAACTGCAGCAGTACACCATCAATCTTTATCGCGAGCTGGAAGAGCTCAGCGGACAGTCCTGCGGTATGCACCTCACCGGGGGCGTGATGCTCGCCGGCACGCGCGAGCGGCTCGACTGGCTAAAGATGGCGCAGGCGCGCGGTCGTTACCTCGGCATGGAACTCGAGCTGCTGACCGTGGATGAAGCGGCACGACTATTCCCGCTCATGAACAAGCAGCACTTCGTCGGCGGCCTGTTCGATCCGATCGAGGGTCACGTGGATCCGTGGGGTGTGACCCAGGCGTACGCCAAGGCCGCGCAGCGGGGCGGCGCCGAGGTGGTACGCCACAACCGCGTCACCGACCTCCAGCCGCGCCGTGACGGCAGTTGGGACGTCATCACCGAGCAGGGCAACGTGCACGCCGAGCACGTGGTGAATGCCGCGGGCCTGTGGGCACGCGAGGTCGGCCGCATGGTGGGACTCGAGCTGCCGGTGCTCGCCATGGAGCATCAGTACCTCATCACCGAGGACCTGCCCGAGCTCAAGGGTCAGAAGGAGCAGCTGCACTGCATCGATTTCGAGGGCGAGATCTACACCCGCCAGGAGCGCGGCGGCATGCTGCTCGGCACCTACGAGCGTGCGGGTGTGCCGTGGTCGCCGCGCAGCACGCCCTGGGACTTCGCGCAGAGCCTGCTGCCGAATGATCTGGAGCGCATCGCGCCGAGTTTGGAGGTCGGCTTCGAGCACTTTCCGGCACTCGGTCGCGTGGGCATCCGCAAAGTCGTAAACGGTCCATTCACCTTCGCACCCGACGGTAATCCGCTGGTCGGGCCGGTGCGCGGACTGCGCAACTTCTGGGTGGCCTGCGGTGTGATGGCGGGCTTCAGTCAGGGCGGCGGCGTAGGGCTCGCGCTGTCGCGCTGGATGGTCGACGGCGATCCCGGCGCGGACGTGTGGGCCATGGACGTCGCGCGTTACGGCGACTGGGCGACGCTCGCCTACACCAACGCCAAGGTGCGCGAGAACTACTCGCGCCGCTTCCGCATCCGCTTTCCCAACGAAGAGCTGCCGGCGGGGCGACCGCTGCGCACCACGCCGGTGTACCCGCAGCTGCAGAGCGCGCACGCGGTGTTCGGCGATTACTGCGGGCTCGAGCACGCGCTGTGGTTTGCGCCGAGTGCCACCGAGGCGGTGGAGGAGATCACTTTCCACCGCTCCAATGCCCATGCGCACGTCGGCGCCGAGTGCCGCGCGGTGCAGGCGGCGGTCGGGCTGCTGGAGATTTCCAACTACGGCAAGTTCGAAGTCACAGGACCCGCAGCGGCCGAGTGGCTCGATTCCATCATGGCGAATCGCGTGCCGCAGCCCGGACGCATCGCGCTCTCGCCCATGCTCAACGAACGCGGCCGGCTGATCGGCGACTTCACTCTTTGCCGGCTGTCAGCTGAACGCATCTTCCTCATCTGCACCTATGCGGCTGAGGTCTATTACCGCCGCTGGTTCGAGCTGCACCCGCCGCCGGCCGGAGTCACGGTGCGCGCCTGTGCGATGGAGTACACCGGTCTCTCCGTGGCCGGCCCGCACTCGCGCGCGCTGCTGCAGGATCTGACGGGCACTGACCTGTCGGGTGCGGCGTTCCCATTCCTGGCGTTCCGGCAGATCGACCTGGGGATGATCCCGGCGCTGGTCGGCCGCATCAGCTTCACCGGCGAACTGGGCTTCGAGATCTGGGTCACCAGCGACTATCAGCGTGCGCTGTACGCAGCGCTGACGGCCGCAGATGGCACGCGCGGGCTGCAGCTGTTCGGCGGCCGTGCGCTGAATGCGATGCGCATCGAGAAGAGTTTCGGCACTTGGGCGCGCGAGTACCGCCCGATCTACGGCCCGTATGAGGCCGGGCTCGGGCGGTTCGTCGATCTCGCCAAGGGCGAGTTCATCGGCCGTGCCGCGGCACTCGAGCAGAAGGAGAGTGGCGGCAAGCTGCAGCTGACCACTTTCAGCGTGGCGGCGCCCGATGGCGATGCCAGTGGCGATGAACCCATCTGGCACGACGGCCGGGTGGTCGGCTGGGTCACCTCGGGCGGCTACGGCCATCGTGTGGAGCGCTCGCTCGCCCTCGGCTACATCCCGCGGGAACTGGCGCAGGCGGAGGAGGGCTTCGAGATCGAGCTGCTGGGAGCGCGGCGCAAGGCACGGCGCGAGGCGGAGCCGCCCTACGATCCGGCCGGACACCGCATGCGCGCCTAGGCAATCAGGCGATGAAGATCGCCAGCGTGTTGGCGAGTAGCGCCGGCTTGATCTCGCCCTCGATCTCCATCGTATTCTCGGTGCTCACCAGGTAGCGGCCGTTGCCGCGATCGTCGACCGCGAGCAGCTTGATGCGGTTGCGCACGCGCTTGCCGGAGCGCACCGGCGCATAGAAGCGCACTTTCTCGATCCCATAATTGACGACCGACTTCGGGCTGACGCGCGTCACCAGCAGTTCGAATGCGGTCGGCGCAATCAATGCGAGTGTGAGGAAGCCGTGCGCGATCGTGCCGCCGAAGGGACTTTCGCGCGCGGCGCGCTCGGCGTCGACGTGCAGCCACTGGTGATCGCCGGTGCAGTGGGCGAACTCGCTGATGCGTTTCTGGTCGAGCGTGATCCAGGACGAGACGCCCATCTCCTCGCCGACGTGTTTCACTAGATCGCTTAAAGGAATGCGCTCCGTCATGGGCTCGTTCCCGACTCCTGCCAGCGCGGCTCGTCGCGCTGATCCACTGACCCCCGAATAGTATGGAGGATATCCGCGCTGTTGCGGGAGCGAGCCAGGGGACCGAAATGCGATGCAAGATTTATGAAAATTCAACGTGTAGAAATGCTATTTAACATTAGATAAATCATATGTATAGGAACTTTACATAACAGATGCTCTTGCATCTTGCAGTGCATACAGATATCGCTAGAATGGCTGGGCGAGATCCGCGGGAATGCTGGCCCGAGGCGCTTGCACCCGCACCGCGGGCTCAGTTTTTCTCTGTCGGCATGGTGTCAGACGCGTGCGCGAATACTGCGCGCGCGGTCCGAGTCCAGGAGTCGGTCGGCGTATTCGCCGCCGAAGCTGCCAGTTGCGCAAGCGGTGCCAGGAAGGCTGCCGCAGCGCGCGACTGCACAGTCAGGGACCCCACGAGGGCGGCCACAGTGCCGCCCTCGTGCTTTGGGGCGGCGCACGCGGCGCAGAAATTCGCGTAGCATCGGCGCGGTTGTTGCGCACCGTGACTACCCACCCGCCATCCGCCCGAGGTCGGCTGTGCCGCCGTTGGGCGTGTGCAGCCGCACTGTGTTTAGCGCCGTGGAGCGTGCAGGGTCAGCAGACTGGTGCCGCGCAGGCGGACGACACCGATCTGGGCATGGCTGGCCTCTACGGCCAGTACGACATGACGCGCGAGTCCTCCGGGACCAGCTGGCAGCCGGATGCGAGCCCCATGGCCGGCGTGCACAGCATGCGCGGACCGTGGATGCTGATGGCCGAGGGTTTCGCCAACCTCATCTATGACGATCAAGGCGGACCGCGTGGCGCGGTCCAGACCTTCTCGACCAGCATGTTCATGGTGATGGCGCGGCGCCAGCTGCAGAGCGCGGCGTTCGGCGTGCGCCTGATGATCTCAGGGGACCCGCTCATGGGCCGCGAGGGTTATCCGGAGCTGTTCCAGAGCGGCGAGACTGCCAACGGCATCACGCCGCTCATCGACCGGCAGCATCCCCACGATCTGCTGATGGAGGCAGCCCTCACCTACAGTTACGACCTGACGCGCCTGTCGTCATTGTTCCTTTACGCCGGGCTGCCGGGCGAGCCCGCGCTCGGTCCGCCCGCGTTCATGCACCGGCTGTCCTCCACCGACAATCCGGAAGCGCCGCTCACGCACCACTGGCTGGACTCGACCCACGTCAGCTGGGGAGTGGTGACGGGCGGCTACGTTCTGGGCGCACTGAAGCTCGAGGCCTCGGCTTTCAATGGACGCGAGCCCGACCAGAATCACTACACGATTGAGAGCGGTCACCTGGACTCGTACGCGGCGCGCATCTCCTACAACCTGGGGAGCGACTGGTCGCTGCAGGCGAGCAGCGGTCACCTGGTCAGCCCGGAACAGCTGCAGCCGGGCATCAACGTACAGCGCACCACTGCCTCGGTCAGCTACCAGGCACCGCTGCTCTACTCCTGGCAGACGACGTTGGCGTTCGGGCGCAATGTCCCGTCCGCGGGGCTATCCAGCAACGGCTGGCTGCTGGAGTCCGAAGCGCGTCTGAATCCGCTCAACACGCTGTTCGCCCGCATCGAACGCGTTGCCAAGGATGAGCTGTTCCTGCCGGACGCGCCGCTCTACGGGCGCAACTTCACCATCAATGCGGTGAGCGTCGGTTACATCCGCGACATCGAGGTGCACCTGGTGCGTCTCGGTCTGGGTGGTCTGGTGAGTACCTACAGCTATCCGCAAACGCTCAACGCCAGCTACGGCTACCGGCCGACGTCCTTCATGCTGTTCGCGCGCGTGCGGCTGTAGCGGATCAGGCGGCACGGACCGCAGCGGAAATTCCCGGCGGGCGAGGGGGAGGGTCATCGCCCGCCGGGAGGGCCCGGCAGCGCACTAGCCGTGGCGCATGCGCTCGCCCGAAAGGGCCGCGAGCTTCACGCTGTGCACGTCCTGCACCGCCGAGCTGATGGCGCGGGTCTCGCATGAACGCTCGCTCGCTACCGCGTGCAGATCACGGCTGTCGACGTCGCTCGCCCAGCAGACCGTGCGCGCTGCCGCGACGATGCGCGCGTACAGGGCGTCATTGCCGGCGCTGGTGGCCAGGTCGAGATCGCCGTAGGCGACTTTGAGCGAGGCGGTTTCTTCACCGGGGCTGGCGGCCTGCGCGCCGGCGGCTGCGGCCAGCAGCAGCGCGGCGACGCTGAACAGCGCCACGCGGCGCGGATGCTTGCTGTTGGAATCTTGAGTGCGGCTGAACATGTTTGTCTCCACTGACGATGTTGGTTGCTAAGGGCGATGTTGGTTTCAGGACAGTGCTGTTGGTTGCAGATGCAGTTGTTCGCGACGGCGTATATGAAACACCCAAGCGCGCGCGCCGCTAAGGCCGTGCGCCTCGTGTTGATCCCCGCGCTCAACGCATCCGTACCCGCAGGCGATCACTGGCGCTGCGCGCGGCCGTGAGGCCGGCGGCAGTCGCTGCGCGTGACGCTGCGCACGCCGCGCGCAGCGCCTGCGGGCTCGTCCCTGCCGGCAACGGCCTCGTCCCGGGCCGGGCGTGCGCGGTTACACGCGGGAACGCGCCACGCGGTAGGCTATAGGTGCAGCAGCCTGCTGCCGCCTGAGGAGTCCTGACCGTAATGAGCGTCTCACCGCTCGACCGGATTGCGCCCGCGCTCGGTGTACCCGAGCGCACCGTCGCCCTGCCGGCGGCAACAGCGCGTGCTAGCTTCAAGCCGCTGCTCGGCGTGCTCACGGCATTCTGGGTGTACGTGGCGCTGTCGAACGTCATGTACGCCAACAATATGCAGGCCAGCCTGTCCGCCATGAAGGTGGAGCACGTGTTCGCGCACTGGGACGCGCGTCTGCTGCAGCACCTGATCCTCTATCCGCTGTTCATCCTGTGCATGTGGATTTCGCTGCGCACCGGCTGGCAACGCCTGTGGCGTGCGCTGCCGATCCAGCTGTTGTGCGCGCTCGGCTTCGCGGTGCTGGCGGCCCCGGCGCTGTGGCTGGGTGAGCACTTCGCCGATCAGTGGGCTCCCATGGCTTCGGCGATGCATGACAAGGACCAGTGGACCGGCTGGCGCGACTTTCTGGCCGGGCCGGAAATCTCAACCTGGATCGCGAGCGTCACCATGTTTCTGGTGAGCTACGGCTTTGGCCTCGCGCTCATTACGGGTTTCGCTTTCTATCAGCGGCTGCGCGATGCGCAGCTGCGCGGCGCGGCGCTCGAGCGTGCACTCACCCAATCGCATCTGGCGGCGCTGCGCATGCAACTCTCGCCGCACACACTGTTCAATCTGCTGCACACCATCCGCGGCCAGATCACCTGGGACCCGCCGGCCGCCCAGGCGATGGTGGTGCAGCTCGGCGATCTGCTGCGGCGTCTGCTGAGCGCGGGCGAGCGCGAGTTCACCCGCCTGGCCGACGAGTTGCAGTTTGTCACGCTGTATCTGGAGCTGCAGCAGCGCCGCTTCGCCGACCGGCTGACCATCGAGGTGCCGGCACGCGAGCAGCTGGTGCGCGCCTGGGTGCCGAGCCTGATCCTGCAGCCGCTGGTGGAGAATGCGGTGGTGCACGGGCTCGCCGGCCACGAGGGCGCAGTGCTCATCCGCGTCAGCGCCGAAGCGGACGGCGAGTACCTGACGCTGCGCGTGCTCAATACGATCGCGCCCGACAAGGCGGTCGGCATGGCCGGCATCGGACTCAGCAACGTGCGCGAGCGGCTCGACGTGCAGTTCGGCGAGGCCGCGAGCTTTCAGGCCGGACCGAGCACAGACAATCTGTGGCTGGCGGAGATCCGCATGCCGCTGCTGCGCGACGGGCCCGGAGCGCACGGCGAGCCGGGGACGCCGCGGTGATGGAGGTGATCATCGTGGATGACGAGCCCGCCGCGCGCCGCACGGTGCGCGAGTGCTGCGAGCGCGAGGCGGACCTCAAGGTGGTGGGTGAGTATGGCGATCCGCGTGCGGCGCTGGAGATGATCCGCGCCCGGCCGCCGCAGCTGTTGTTCCTCGACATCCAGATGGATTCGATGACCGGCATGGCGCTGGCACGCGCGCTCGATCAGCAGACGCTGCCGCTGATCGTGTTCGTGACCGCCTACGATCACTACGCGCTGGAAGCCTTCGAGGTGAGCGCGGTGGACTACCTGCTCAAGCCCTTCGACGACGCGCGTTTCAAGGCCACCATGGCGCGCGTGCGCCGCCGGCACGAGTCGGCGCACAGCTTCGATCGCCAGGGGGCACTCGCGGCACTGCTGGAGCAGCTCGAGCGTGGCGCACAGACGCGTGCCGAGGCGCAGCCGCGCGTGCTCGCGGAAGCCGGCAGCCGCATGCATATGCTGGATGTCTCCCAGGTCGAGGTGGTCGAGGCAGATCGCAACTACGTGCGCCTCACTATCGGGCGCGACACTTTTCACGCGCGCAGCACCCTGCAGCAGGCGGAGAAATCCTTCCAGAGCCAGCAGATGCTGCGCATCAGCCGTTCGTGTCTGGTCAACATGCGACACGTGAAGGAAGTGAGTCGCACCCCGCGGGGCGACTTCATCCTGGTGGTCGCCGGCGGCACCACGGTCACCAGCAGCGAGGGCTACCGTGAGCCGGTGCGGCACTACCTCGAGCGGCTGAAACTCGCCCCCGCCTGAGAGCCTGCTGGTAAAGTCCGCCGCGGGCGCAGGGCTATCCGGGAGCTGTGCAGTGGGCGTGAGTAGCGTATCGCGACGCACGGGCCTGTGGGTGCTGGGCGTACTGACCGCCATCAACCTGCTGAACTACACCGATCGCTACCTGATCCCCCCGCTGGTAGGTGCGCTCGAGCGCGATCTGCATCTGTCGCATCAGCAGAGCGGCTGGCTGTGGTCCGCGTTCATGCTGGTCTACCTCGTGACCGCGCCACTGTTCGGCGCCTGGGGCGACCGCGGCTCGCGCAGCCGGCCGATCGCACTCGGCGTCTTCATTTGGAGCGGTGCGACCGTTCTTTCCGGCCTGGCGCAGAACTACGCGCACCTGTTCGCTGCGCGCGCGCTGGTTGGCATCGGCGAGGCCGCCTACGTCGCGATCGCCCCGGCGCTGCTCGCCGACTGCTTCCCGGTGAATGAGCGCGGCCGCGTCTATGCCGTGCTCAACATGGCGATCCCCGTCGGGGCTGCGCTCGGCTACGTGCTCGGCGGGCAGATCGGCCAGCATTTCGGCTGGCGCGAGGCATTCTTCTTCTGCGGCGGCCCGGGCGTGCTGCTCGCCATCGCGGTGCTGTGGCTCCCGGACCCGCCGCGCGGCGCCCAGGAGGAGACCGCCGCAGGGACAGGCGAGCGGCCCGGTGCGCTGGCGGTCTACCTGAGTCTGCTGCGCCGCGGGCCGTACCTTCTGGTGGTACTGGGCTACGCGGCCTACACCTTCGCGCTCGGCGGTCTCGGCTTCTGGATGCCGACCTTCCTGCAGAGCGTGCGCGGGATTTCCGCCGAACAGGCGACCACCGGCTTCGGCGCAATCGTCGTCGTCACCGGTTTTTTCGGCACGCTGGCGGGCGGTTGGCTCGGCGATCTGTGCCTCAAGCGCTCGGCGCAGGGTTACCTGTGGTTCTCGGGGGTGGTCACACTCGCCGCCGCACCGCTCGCCCTGGTGGCACT
>DATHMN010000107.1:0-31431 GCA_035487135.1 Steroidobacteraceae bacterium
GCTGTCCCAGATCTGCTCGGGAAGCATGCCGCCGCTCGAGGCCATGCGCGTCATCGCCTCGAGGTAAGGCAGCGGATCGTGTCCGAGACACAACTCGTAGTGGCCACGCTCGCCGGTCAGGAGCGGCCACAGACGGCCGCGGCCGGTGCCATCGTAAGCGCTGCCATCGTCGTGTTCGCCGTAACCGTCGTCGTTGTAGCGGTGCCAGGACGGTCCGCTCGGAGTGTCCGCTTTGAGCAGCGCATCGGCTACTTTGACCGTCGCCACGATGAGGGGATCCTCGGCGCGGCGCAGGCCGAAACGCACCAGCTGCAGAAAATCCACGCTCACCTGGGCGCTCGCCGGCAGGTTCGGGTCGTGGCTGAGATTGCGGATCGGCACCACACCGCCCAAGGTGAGACGATCCTCGGCCAGAGTCTGTGCGGGCGAGACGCGCACGTAATAGCCGGGCACCTGCAAGCGCTGCGCGAGCGGTGTATCTCTGGCGACGGTCCAGTCCTCGAGACGGGCGTTCCAGTAGTCGGCGAACGCCAGCGCCAGCGCGCGCGCATCTTCCGGCAGGTAGGGCGCACCGACCACCAGCGCGGCGATGCACACCGCGAGAGTGAAGGCGTTCAGTCCCGCGTCCTCCTCCCAGCGGTCCTGATCGGTGGCCGGACCCAGGCGCACCAGAAATGACAGCGCGCGACGGATCATCTCGGCGACCTCGGTGCCGCCGAGCGCATCGCGCTCATCGAGCGCTGCGGCGAGCAGTACCGGGAAAGCCGTCTCATCCAGCTGCACACCGCCCCAGTAGCCTTTGCCACCCAGATACTGGTTCTGATACCAGTGACCGTCCTCGTGCTGCGTGGCCAGCAGGTAGCGCAGAGTGTTGCGCGCCTCGTGTATCGCACCGACCGCGAGCAGCGCACCGGCGGTCTCGACCAGGTCGCGTGGCCACACCAGGTGGTAGCCCTCACGCTCTTCGTGCGTGTTACCCCACGGCACGCTCAGCGAGGCCACCATCGCCCCCGGGTAGGTTTTGTCCTGGTGTACGCGCAGCACCATGGTGGAGATGCGCACCTGACTGACGCACGCCGCGGGCAGGCCCGCCAACAGACCCTCCTCCTCCACGCGGCTCGCGTGCCACTGCGTCCAGTCGATGATCTGCCGCTCCCACGAGACCTCGAACGGCTCCGACAGCGCGCTCAGCGCCAGGGTCGCCGCCGAGTCCGAACTGGTGCCGAAGCCGAGTGCCAGCACCGCCTGGCGCGGCAGCTCGCCGGCGAGCGCGACGTTGCCGGGACCGGCGCCGTCGTACTGCCAGGTGAGATTGCCGTTGCGGGCGAAGTCCTGCCAGCCGTCGCTGCTGCCGACGTAGCCGGCGCCGGCGCGGCCCCAGGCGTCCTGCTGGTGCGAATCGACGGCGGCGAGTGCCAGCGCGTAGCCGCCCTGTTCCGCCCACAGCACCCGCCGGCCGCGGTGCGCACTGATGCGCGCCAGATTGTTGGCACCGGTACCGCCGAGGTGCGGCGCCAACAGCGCATACGGTCTGAGTTTCTCATCACCGCTGAGCGTCACTTCGATCAGCAGCACGTCGCGGTGCTCGCAGGGAGTCACCCGCAGGCTCAGCTGGAAGCGCGCATGCCGGTGCACGATGCGCACCGCTGGTGCGCCGGGTGCGGCCAGCTCGAGTGTGTGCTGCCACAGCCGTTTCACCTCGACCCAGAAGCCCGCGCCGTCGCTGACGATGAAGCCGAGATCGCGGGTCTGCGGCAGGTCGACGCGCGGGTAGTACACCTCGTTGATGATGCCGCCGCCGATGGTGAACCACAGCCGCGAGGACTGGATGGCGCAGCCGACCATCTCCTTGGCGCTGCTGCTCCAGGTGGGCGGGAGACCGGCTCCGCGGGGCGCCTCGCTCATCGGCTAGCGCGCCGGCCGGCCGCCGCTGCCCGGCAGCAGCAGGCCGCCGGCGCCGTGGTTGCGCCACAGACGCAGGCCGCCGATGAAGGCGTTGCGGTTGTCACCCAGGCGCACACCGGGCGGCAGGATCTTCAGACGCACGGCGTTGCCACCGCCGATCACGACGTAATCGGCCTCGAGCGCCGTCTTCAAGTCGTTGACGACTTCGTTGACCTTGCGGCGCCATTTGCGCGTACCGAGACGCTCACGCCCGCGTTCGCCCACATAATCCTCGAAGGTGCGGCCACTCTTGTAGGGCATGTGGCCCACTTCGGTGGGTTCCACCACGCCATCGACGATCAGCGTGGCCCCGAGCCCGGTGCCCAGCCCGAGGAACAGCATGCGCCCGCCGGTATAGCTGCCGATCGCCTGCATGGCGGCGTCGTTGATCACGCGCACCGGCTTGCCGAAGGCGCGCGCGAAGTCGAAGCCGACCCAGCCGGTGCCAAGATTGTGCGGTTCGGCCCCGATACGCCCGCGGAACACGAGCCCGGGATACCCAATGGACACTGCGTCGTAAGAGGCGCGGCCGAGCTGTGCGCGAATGCCCGCAACCATGTCTTTGGGACTCATCTTGGGGCCCGAGACGAATTTCTGGATGACCCCGCGCGGGCCGATGCGGAATTTGACGTGCGCACCGCCGACGTCGACCACCAGCACGTGACGCGCCGCCGGCCGGCCGGCCTTACTCTTCGCTCGCATGGGGAGATTTTCTCTGGAATCAGCGACTTTGGCCATCGCTGCCGGCGAATCCTCCCTGTTAAACCAATTGCAGCGTGGCGCGATCCAAGGAATCAGGGAATTGACACGAAAAGGTAATACCCGCATGCCCTGCCTCAACCTTCCGCGTACCCTCGTTCTGGCACTGGCCCTGACCGGCGCTGCCAGCCTCGCCTGCGCCGACCCCGCGATCACGCGTGTCACCGGTTCGATCGACGTCGGCCCGGGCGAGCACACCGGGGATGTGTCCACCGTGAACGGTTCCATCCGTGCGGGCGAGTCTGCCACGCTCGGCCACGCTCACACCGTCAACGGCAGCATCTCCCTCGACCGCCAGGTCACCGCCGAGGAGCTGTCCACGGTCAACGGCTCGATCCGCATCGACGAACAGGCGCGCGTCAGCGGCGCGGTGCGCACGGTCAACGGCAAGCTGAGCCTCGCCGACGGCGCCGACGTCAGCGGCAACCTCGCCAACGTCAACGGCACGATCAAAGTGGGTGCCGCGCACGTGGGTGCCGGCATCAACACCGTGAGCGGTGACATCGTGCTCGGACCGAATGCGCGCATCGATGGCGGCGTGCACGTCGGGCGCCCGGATTCCGACTCGAGCTCGTGGGGCAACCGCCAGCCACGCGTTGTGGTTGGCCCCGGCTCGGTGGTGAACGGCACCCTGCGCTTCGAGCGTCCCGTACAGCTGTATGTCAGCGAGCGCGCGACGATCGGTGCGGTCGAGGGGGCGAGCGCCGTCAAATTCGCCGGCGATGCGCCGCCGGAGTGAGCCGGTAGTCCACCCGCCGGCACGCCGCAGGCGCCCGCAGGTGCGGCTCAGGCCGCCCGGGCCACGTCGCGGAATGGCCGCACGCCAGCTGTGCGTTGTCGCAGGCGGCGGCGCTCAGAACAGGCCGGTGATGCGGCCGTGCTCGTCGACGTCGATGCTGTCGGCAGCCGGCACCTTGGGCAGGCCCGGCATGGTCATGATGTCGCCACAGATCATGATGATGAATTCGGCGCCGGCGGCGAGACGCACTTCGCGCACATTGACCACGTGACCGCTCGGGGCGCCGCGCAGCTTCGGGTCGGTGGAAAACGAGTACTGCGTCTTGGCGACGCACACCGGGTAGTGGCCATAGCCGGCCTCCTGCAACTGCTGGATCTGCGCGCGCACCTTGGCGTCGGCGCTGATCTCCTTGGCACCGTAGACCTCAGTGGCGATGGTCTGCATCTTGTCCCACAGACTGGCGTCGTCCGCGTAAACGAAACGGAAACGGCTCGGCTGTTCGCATAGGCGCACTACTTCGCGCGCCAGCTCGGTGGCGCCGCGACCGCCCTCAGCAAAGTGGGTCGCGCTGATCACGCGCACACCGTGGCGGCCGACGCGCTCGATCAGCAGTTGAATCTCGCGCTCGCTGTCCTCGGCGCGGCGGTTGATGGCGACCGCGCACGGCAGACCATAGCGGTTGAGCACGTTGTCGATGTGGCGCTCGAGGTTGACTGCACCGTGCTCGAGCGCGCTCAAATTCTCGCTCTTGAGGTCGGCCAGCTCGACGCCGCCGTGATACTTGAGCGCCCGCACGGTCGCGACGATCACCGCCGCCGCGGGCCGCAGCCCCGCCTTGCGACACTTGATGTCGACGAATTTCTCCGCGCCCAGGTCGGCGCCAAAGCCCGCCTCGGTGACCACGTAATCGGCGAGCTTGAGCGCGCCGCGCGTGGCGATGATCGAATTGCAGCCATGGGCGATATTGGCGAACGGGCCGCCATGGATGAAGGCCGGATTGTTGGCGAGCGTCTGCACCAGATTGGGCGCGAGCGCGGTCTTCAACAGCGCGGTCATGGCGCCGTGCGCCTTCAGGTCGGAGGCACGAATCGGCTGGCGGTCGGCGCGATAGCCGACCACGATGCGTCCGAGCCGCTCCTTGAGATCGGCGAGGCTGCTCGACAGACACAGGATCGCCATCACCTCCGAGGCCACCACGATGTCGAAGCCGTCTTCACGCGGCACGCCGTTGCTCGGGCCGCCGAGCCCGATCACGATGTTGCGCAAGGCGCGGTCGTTGACGTCGACCACCCGCCGCCAGGTGACGCGCCGCACGTCGAAGCCGAGGGCATTGCCGTGGTAGATGTGATTGTCGATGAGCGCTGCCAGCAGATTGTTGGCAAGCGCGATGGCGGCGAAGTCACCCGTGAAGTGCAGGTTGATGTCTTCCATCGGCACGACCTGCGAGTAGCCGCCGCCGGCGGCGCCGCCCTTGACACCGAACACCGGTCCGAGCGCGGGCTCACGCAGGCAGATCATGGCCTTCTTGCCGATGAGGTTGAGCGCATCGCCGAGGCCCACGGTAGTGGTCGTCTTGCCCTCGCCCGCCGGTGTCGGCGAGATGGCGGTCACCAGCACCAGCCGGCCGTCAGGCCGCTCGCTGAGCCCGGCAAGGAAGTCGAGTGAGACTTTGGCCTTGTAGTGCCCGTAAGGCTCGAGGCTGTCCGCCGGGATCCCGAGCCGCTCCTGCCCCAGCGGCACGATGGGCAGAAGTTTGGCGCGCTGCGCGATCTCGATGTTACTCGGGAAGGGGCTCGCGGCTTTGGGCGTGGACATAACGGCAGGCTGCCTGTGGCGAGTGTTGCGGACGCATGCTACCAGAGGGGTCCGCACGGCGGCGCTGGCCATTGGCTACAATCGCCCGATGCTGTGGCTCAAGGCCTTGCACGTGGTGTTCGTGGTCACCTGGTTCGCGGGGCTGTTCTATCTGCCGCGGCTGTTCGTCTATCACGTGGCCACTGACGACCGCCCGGGACTGGAACGCTTCGTCCTGATGGAGCGGCGGCTCTACTTCATCATGAGCCTCGGGGCACTCCTCGCCGTAGCCTTCGGCATCGCCATGATCGCCGCACAGCCCGGTTATCTCGCGCAGGGCTGGCTGCGTGCCAAGCTGCTGCTGGTGGCGCTGCTGGTGGGCTACCACGCCGGCTGCTATCGCCTGATGCTGCAGCTGCGCGCCGGCGAGAAGCGCCATTCACAGCGCTGGTATCGGCTGTTCAATGAGGTGCCGGCGCTCCTGCTGCTGGCGATCGTGGTGCTGGCCGTCGTCAAGCCCTGAAAGTCCGCATCACCAGATGCGCACCCGCTCCTGCGGGGCGATGTAGAGCTTGTCGCCGGGCTGCACGTTGAAAGCTGCGTACCAGGCGTCGATGTTCGGCAGCGGTCCGTTGACACGGAACTGCGACGGACTGTGCACGTCGGACATGACCAACTCGCGTAGCGCACCGTCCCGATACTTCTCGCGCCACACCTGCGCGTAGGCGAGGAAGAAACGCTGATCGCCGCTCAGCCCGCCGATCACCGGCGCCGGCTGCCCATGCAGCGAGATGCGGTAGGCCGCGTGTGCCATGTTGAGGCCGCCCAAATCGCCAATGTTCTCGCCCACCGTGTTGGCGCCGTTGACCTTCAATCCCGGCAACGCTTCGAAGGCGGAGAATTCCTTGATGAGTCGCGCGGTGCGCGCGCCGAATACCTCGGCGTCCTGCGGCGTCCACCAGTCCTGCATCGCGCCGCTGGGCCCGAACTTGCGTCCCTGATCGTCGAAACCGTGACCCATCTCGTGACCGATGACCGCGCCGATCGCGCCGTAATTCACCGCCGCATCCGCCTGCGGATCGAAGAACGGCGGCTGCAGGATCGCCGCCGGGAAGACGATCTCGTTGTTGGAGGGATTGTAGTAGGCGTTGATCTCCTGCGGCGTCATCTGCCACTCGCCGCGGTCGACCGGCTGATCGAGGCGTGCCACCTGGTAGTGCCACTGCCACTCGGTCGCGCGCCGCACGTTGCCGATGAGGTCATCGCGACGCACGAGCAGGCTCGCGTAGTCCTTCCACTTGTCGGGATAGCCGATCTTGGGCGTGAAGGCTGCAAGCTTCTCGTGGGCGCGCTGCTTGGTGGCAGGCGTCATCCAGTCGAGCGCGTCGATGCGCTCGCTCAGCGCCGCCTCCAGGTCCTTCACCAGCTGCTGCATCTTGGCCTTCGACTCGGGCGGGAAGTACTGCGCCACATACAGCCGGCCGACCGACTCGCCCACCGCGTCATCCACCGCGTCCACTGCGCGCTTCCAGCGCTCCCGCTGCTGCGGCTGGCCGCGCATGGTGCGCCCGTAAAAGGCGAAGCGCGCTTCATCGAAGCGCTTGGGCAGATACGCGGCGTGACCGCTGAGATAGTGGAAGGTGAGGAAATCGCGCAGGGTCGCAACGTCGGTACGCTCGAACAGGGCGGCGAGGTCGGAAATGGCGGACAGCTCGCCGAGCACCAGCTGCTCACGCGTGCCGAGCTGCTGGGCGTCGAAGAACGGCTGCCACGGGAAACCGGGCGCCGCGCTCAGCAGCTGCTGCTTGCTGCGCGGGTTGTAGATGGCGTCGACGTCGCGGCGCTGGTCGATCGGCCACTGCACCTTGGAGGCCGCAGTCTCGAACGCCATGATGGCGTGCGCGCGGCGCGCCGCATCGCTCACGCCGCCGAGGCTGAGCATCTGTGCCACGTAGGCGACGTACTGCTCGCGCAGCTGCTGCAGCTGCGGGTCGTCCTTCAGGTAGTAATCACGGTCCGGCAGGCCCAGGGTCGCCTCGCTGACGAACACGCAGTAGCGGTCCGGATTCTTGAAGTCGGGCGGCAGCTGCACATCGAACAGCGAGGCAAAGCCCGGCTCGCCAAACAGGCGCGCAATGTCGGCCCGCGTGCGCGAGCGGGCGATGCGCTCGAGATCGGCGTGCGCTGGCGCGAGCCCCTGGGACTCGATCGCCGCCTCGTCCATGTAGGCCGCGTAGTAATCACCGATCTGCTGCTGCGGGCTGCCCACGGGTGCATGGGCAGCCGCGGCGTGCTCGATGATGCCGCGCACGCGCTCCTTGGAAAGCTCGTCCAGCCGGTCGAACGGACCGAAGCTGGATTTGTCGGCCGGAATCGTGAAGCGCGCAGCCCAGCCGCCGTTGGCGTAGGCAAAGAAGTCATCGCCCGGCTTGACCTGCGGGTTGCCGGCGCTCAGATCCAGGCCAAAATCGCCGATCGCGGGCCGGCTCATCGCCGGCGCGGCAGTCGTTGCGGCAACTTTCTCAGTGGCGGCGCTCACAGTCGATCTCTCCTCGGGGCTCGCTCCCAGGCAGCTGAAAGCCGCCACGGCGGCAGCACAGGTCAATGCTCTCATATGGGCCTTGCGGACAGGATTTTCCAGAAGGCCACGAATGATACGTGCCCACGGGATTCAAAGCGGGCCTGCTGGTCCGGGAAACCGCTCGCCCCGCCGCGCCTTAAGGGGCGAGCTCGCTGATCAGCTCGCGCAGCTCGCTCGGCGGCACCACCGCCGGCTCGCCGCTCTCGGTACCCAGGTACATGAAGCCGACGATGGCATCGCCGCTCTCGAGCCCGAGGCCGGTGCGCACCTGCTCGTCATAGGCCGCCGCGCCGGTCTTCCACATGGCATTGAAGCCGAGCGCGCAGGCGCACAGCATCATCGCGTGCGCGGCGGCGCCGGCCGACAGCAGCTGCTCGAGCGGCGGGATCTTGGCCTGCGGGTTGCAGCGCGCGGCCACCACGACGATCAGCGGCGCGCGCATTGCCTTGTGCGCTTCGCGCTCCAGCGCCTCGGCGCTGCTCGTGGGGTGACTGCGCTGCAGCTGCGCAGCCAACAGCGCGCCGAAGCGCGCCCGCGCCGGCCCGCGGATCAGCACGAACCGCCACGGTCGCAGGCGTCCGTGGTCGGGCGCGCGCGCGGCGCTGCGCAGAATCAGCTCGAGCGCGCCGGCATCAGGCGCAGGTTCGGTGAGCGCGCGCGCCGAGCGGCGCGTCAAGAGCAGATCTATGGCTTGCATGCACGCATTGTCGCAGACTTCACCCCATGCTGACTTCGCTGTCGGAAGCCTGCGAACGCAACAAGGAGCCGATCCTCGCGCTGCTGCGCCAGGAGCTCGCCGGCAGCGGCTCGCTGCTGGAGATCGGCAGCGGCACCGGTCAGCACGCCGTGTATTTCGCCCGCGCACTGCCGCAGCTCTCCTGGCAGCCGAGTGAGCTGGCGCAGCAGCTGCCCGCGCTCGCGCAGCGTATCCGCGCCGAGGGCAGTGCCAACCTGCGGGCACCGCTCGCCCTCGATGTCAGTGCGCAGCCCTGGCCGAGCCCACCGGTGGATGCGCTGTTCAGTGCCAACACGCTGCATATCATGGGCTGGGGCGCGGTCACGGACTTCTTTCGCGGTGCCGGCAGCGTGCTGCGCGCACCCGGGGTGCTGTGCGTGTACGGACCGTTTGCCTACGGCGGGCGGCACACCAGCGCCAGTAACGCCGAGTTCGACCGCTTCCTCCAAGCGCGCGACCCGGCCTCGGGCGTACGCGACTTCGAAGCGGTGGACGCGCTCGCGCGCCAGCAGGGGCTGCAGCTCACGGCCGATCACGCCATGCCGGCCAACAACCGCACGCTGGTCTGGCGCCGCGGATGAACACGCGCGCAGCGGCGGCGCGCGGCAGGTAAAGTGAGTTTCATGGACACGGCAACAGCTGACGAGATCCGCGCGGCCATCCGCACCATTCCCGATTACCCCAAGCCCGGTGTGATGTTCCGCGACATCACGACGCTGCTCGGCAACGCGCGCATGTTCCGCGAGGTGGTGCAGCAGCTGGCCGAGCCGTGGCGCGCGGCCGGCATCGATCGGGTGGCCGGCATCGAGGCGCGCGGTTTCATACTCGGGGGCGCCATCGCGCACGAGCTGTCGGCCGGGTTCGTGCCCATCCGCAAGAAGGGTAAGTTGCCGCATACCACGGTGCGCGTCGCCTACTCACTCGAGTACGGGCTGGATGAGATGGAAATGCACCGCGACGCGCTGCAGGCTGGCGAGCGCATCATTCTGGTCGATGATCTCATCGCCACCGGGGGCACGGCCGAGGCGGCGGTAAACCTGCTGCGTCAGCTCGGCGCACAGCTTCTGGCGGCGTGCTTCATCATCGATCTGCCCGATCTGGGCGGCGCGCTGCGGCTCAAGGCGCTGGAGGTTCCGGTGCGCACTCTTGTTGCCTTTCAGGGACACTGAACGCACCCTGAAAAACCGTCCGCGTCAGCGGGAAACGCATTAATTATCAGTAATGTAGCGCGTATCCGCGGCCAACATTACGTTGCAGTCATGCGGCGTTTGTAAGCGAAGTTTTCAGTAATAATACGCCCGCTCTCGAGGAGCCTGCCCGGCTGATGGGTATTCCAGGCACACCCAGAAGCGCATGAGCCGGTCAGGCACCTTGAGCGAAGCAACCAGCGCGTCCTTCTTACTTTCGGAGACTACAGCGATGTTCAAGAAGCTCATTCCCGTTGTTGCCCTGGCCCTGATTGCGGGCCCCGTCCTGGCGGCCGATCCGCCGGCCAGCACCTCGGGCACCACGCCCGCGGCCAAGAGCCACAAGCACAGCGGCAAGCATCACGCCAGCAGCAAGAAGAGCGGCGGCACCAAGTCGACCGACACATCGACCGCCCCCGCCAAGTAATCGTTACTTAGCTAAGGCATCGAAAGGCCCCGCCGGAGACGGCGGGGCCTTTTTTTTGCGCGGCTCCCCAGTCCTCGGGACTTGCGGCTGGGGGCAAACGGGTTCAAATTCTCCCCATGGACGGGACGCAACAGGCCGCAATACATCAGGCGCTGGTTTCCGTACAACATGCCGTCACGAGCATGACCTTCCCGAGCTGCGATCAGGAAGATCTGATCGAAGCCATCGACCGCGTGGAAGAACAGCTGCACAGCAGTCACCCGAACCTGGCGCTGATGTGCCGCTTCCTCAATTCGATTGCGAGAAGCCTGCGCGCGCAGCCTGAGGCGCGCGAGGCCTGCCTCACCATCGAGGACGCGATCGGCAAGGCCGGCATGCCCAGCACCTGGCAGTCGGGAATCTGATCGGCCGCCACGCGCCCGGCGCACACGGGCGCATCCGCAGCGGGCAGCCGGGCCGCAGCGGGCTCGTGAGCGCATGACGGTGGGCGCGCGCCGCACGTTGCATGCGCGCGCACGGCCGGTCTAAGTTCACGCCATGCTCACCCCGCTTGCCCAGTGTCTGATTCTGCTGGCGGGCTCGGTCCTGCTGGTGACGCTCGCGCGGCGCCTCGCGCTGCCAACCAGCATGGCCTACCTGTTGGTGGGTCTGGCACTGGGTCCGCATGCGCTCGCCGTGGTCTCCGACTCCGGCACCACACGCCTGCTGGCCGAACTCGGCGTGGCCTTCCTGCTGTTCACGCTGGGACTGGACTTCTCGCTGCCGCGCATGCTGGCCATGCGACGCGAGGTCTTCGGCCTCGGCGCCCTGCAGGTCGTCGCCACCGCCTCGGTGTTCGCCGTCCTCGGACATCTGCTCGGCATCGAGTGGCTGCCCGCCATCGTGCTCGGCGGTGCCATCGCCATGAGCTCGACCGCGATCCTGCTGCAACAGCTGACGGAGCGGGCCGAGCTCAACCGCACGCATGGACGGCTGGCATTCGCCATGCTGCTGTTTCAGGACCTGGCGTTCGTGCCGTTCTTTGCGCTCGCGGCCATGCTGGCCGCCGGCCAGAGCCACTTCCCGCTGAGCGAGAGCGTGCTGCCGGTGATCGGCGGAGTCCTGGCCATCGTCGGGGTGCTGGCGGCCGGGCGCTGGCTGCTGCGGCCCCTGTTCCATGAGATCGCACACAGTCGCCTGCGCGAGCTGTTCACGCTCACCGTCCTGCTGGTGGTGCTCGCCTCAGCCTGGGTGTCGCATCTGGCGGGACTGTCGTTCGCACTCGGCGCCTTCCTGTCCGGCATGATGCTGGCGGAGACCGAGTACCGTCATCAGATCGAGGCTGCGATCCGGCCGTTCCGCGACATCCTGCTCGGGCTGTTCTTCATCTCGGTCGGCATGCTGCTCGATCTGCACCTGCTCAGCCGGGCCGATACGCTCGGCACGGTTCTCCTGATGCTGCTGACCCTGGTGGTGCTCAAAGCGAGCATCGCCGCGCTGGTCACGCGCCCGTTCACTGATTCGCGCTTCAAGGCGCTGCGTACCGGCATCGTCATGTCGATCGGCGGCGAGTTCGGTATCGCGCTGTGCACCATCGCGCTGCAGGCGCAGCTGGCGCCGGCCGACCGCGTACAGCCGCTGGTGGTGGCGATCGTGTTGTCGATGCTGTTGAGCCCGCTGATTCTCAACAACAACAAGCGCGTTGCGCGCCTGCTGCTGCACGAGCGTGCGCCGGGAGGCACGGCGCTGCAGCGCGAGGACGCCGCCACCGAGAAGATCGCGCTGCGCGAACATGTGATTCTCTGCGGCTTCGGCCGCGTCGGGCAGAACGTCGCGCGCGTGCTCGAGTCGCAGAACTTCGAGTACATCGCACTCGATCTGGATCCGGCGCGCATCCGCGCGGCGCGCCAGGCCGGCGACCCGGTGCTGTACGGCGACTCGGCCGACGAGGAGATGCTTGCCAAGGCCGGACTCGGCCACGCCAGCGCCGTGGTGATCAGCTTCTCCGACCCCGACACCTCGGTCGGCATCCTGCGCAGCGTGCGGCAGTTGCGCCCGCAGGTGCCGGTACTGGTGCGCACCACCGACGATGCGCGCATCGCCGATCTGCAGGCCGCCGGCGCCACCGACGTCGTCCCGGAAACCTTCGAGGCGAGCCTGATGCTGGTATCGCATGTGCTGATGCTGTTGCACGTGCCGGTGTCGCGCGTGGTGCGCACTCTGGGCGAGATCCGCAGCAACCGTTACGCCGTGCTGCGCAACATCGTCCGCAGCGCCTCCGACGCCGCCTCCGCCGGCGATGGCGCCGGCGCGCGCGAAGAGATCAAGTCGGTGGTCGTGCCGCCGGGCGCCTGGGCGGTCGGCCGCTCCCTGGGCGAGGTGCGCGGCCGCGGGGTCGAGGCCACCTTTACCGGCGTGCGCCGTCAGGGAATTCTCGGCCGCGAGCCGGCCGCCGACACGGTGCTGCGCGATGGCGACATCGTGGTGCTCTACGGAGCGCCCGAGGAGCTCGAGCGCGCCGAAGCGGTGCTGCTCGCGGGCTGAAGGTCGCCCGGCCGGCGAATACGTACAATAGGCGGGCTCCCCTGATCACCCCCCCCCGCGCCGCTGTGGCGCCGCCCTGGAGGATCCGACCATGCACAAGAGCCGCCTTGCCGGATTCATCATCGACTGCCAGTCGGACCTGGAAGAGGCGACTGCCTTCTGGAGCGCGGCTCTCGGTCTCAAGCCGCGCCCGGCCGCAGCGCATGATCCGCTCTATCGCACGCTCGATACCGGACCTGAGGGCCTGCACATCGAGGTGCAGCAGGTCGAACACCCGAGCCGGGTGCATCTCGACATCGAAGCCGACGACATCGAGGCGGAAGTGCGCCGGCTGGAAAAGCTCGGCGCGCGGCGCATCGGCACGGTGCGGAACTGGTGCGTCATGCAGGCGCCCACCGGACAGCGTTTCTGCGTGGTCGCGCCGGAGCGCGCTGACTTTGCCGCGCACGCCAACCGCTGGGACGAGTGAGTGTGAACCGCGGCGACATCCATTTCCCTCCCAAGCACGAGCCGCTGCGCGAGGACGTGCGCGCGCTCGGTGCTCTGGTCGGCGAGATTCTGCGTGAACAGGGCGGCGCGGAGCTGTTCGAGCTGGTCGAGCTGGACCGGGTGGCCGCGATCCGCGCGCGCGCCGGTGAACGCGACGCACGCCTGGAACTGGCGGCCAGCGTGCGCGAGCGGCCGCCGGCGCTGGCGCGGGAACTGGTGCGCGCCTTTGCCACCTGGTTCCAGGTGGTCAACCTCGCGGAAAAAGTACACCGCATCCGCCGGCGGCGTGACTATTTCCTCAAGGACAGCCAGCGGCCACAGCCCGGCGGTGTCGAAGACGCACTGAGCGCGCTCAAGGCGCAGGGACTCAGCCTCGAACAGGTGCTGGAACTCATCGGCAGCCTGTCGATCGAGCCGGTATTCGCCCCGCACTCCACCGAGGCCAGCCGCCGCACGCTGCTGCGCAAGCAGCAGCGCATCGCCCAGCGCCTGCTGGAACGACTCGACCCGAGTCTGACGCCGAACGAGGCGCGCTCGGTGTGGGACAACATCCGCATGGAACTCACCACCGCCTGGCAGACCGAAGAGCTGCCGCGCGAACGGCTGACGGTCGCAGACGAGCGTGAGCAGATTCTGTTTTACCTGGTGGAAATCCTCTACCGCGTGGTGCCCGCCTTCTATGAAGAGATCGCGCAGGCGCTGCAGAAAGTCTACGGCGCACGCCCGGGCACGCTGCGCCTGCCGGCGATCCTGCATTTCGGCACCTGGGCCGGCGGCGACATGGACGGCAACCCCGACGTGCACGCCAAGACCATCCGCGAGACGCTGGCGCGTCAGCACCAGGTGATCGTCAGCAACTACTTCCGCGAGTGCCAGCAGCTGGCCGAGCGGCTCTCGCAGAGCGCCAGCCGCGTGCCGGCCTCCGCCGACATCGCCAAGCGCATCGAGGAGTACATGCGGCTGCTGCCGGGCGCACGCGCCATCACGCCGGCGCGCCACGACCGCATGCCCTACCGGGTGTTTCTCGCGCAGATCGGCGAGCGGCTGCGCAGTGTCTACGACGGCCGTGCCGCCGGCTACGAGAACGCGCGCCAGTTCCGCGACGACATCGCGCTCATCGCACTCAGTCTCAAGGCCCACAAGGGCGTGAACGCCGGGCTGTTCTACGTCGCACGGCTGCTGCGCCGTATCGATACCTTCGGCTTCCATCTGGCCACGCTCGACGTGCGCCAGCACGCCAGCGTGCTGCACGAAGTCATCGCGCAGGGGTTCGACGACAGCGCCTGGCAGCAGCGCAGCAGCCGCGAGCGGCGTGACCTGCTGGCGGATGCGCTGGAGAAGGACCGCGGCCCCAAGGTGGAGCTGGATGCGCTCGGCCGGCGCACGCTGGCGGTGTTCGACGCGATCGTGCAGGGACGCCACCGCTACGGGCCCGAGGCGATCGGCTACTTCATCGTCAGCGGCGCGCGCGGCGCCGATGACGTGCTGGCGGCGCTGCTGCTGGCGCGCTGGGCGGCCGCCTACGACAAGCACAGCGGTGAGGTGGCACTCGACATTGCACCGCAATTCGAGACCGCGGACTCCCTCGGTCACTGCGGCGAGACGATGCAGGAGCTGCTCGCCGATCCGCTGTACCGCCGCCACCTGGAAGCGCACGGCCGCCGCCAGTGCGTGCTCATCGGCTATTCCGACAGCAACAAGGAGGTGGGCCCGTGCGCCTCGCGCGTGCTCATCCACGGCGCGCAGCAGGCTCTGGCGCGCGTCCTCGACGCCGCCGGCGGCCGGCACGTGCTGTTTCACGCCCGCGGTGGCAGCCTGGCGCGTGGCGGCGGTCGCATCGAGGCGATCATCAAGGCCGCACCCGCCGGCACCGTGGATGGCGTGCTGCGCATCCGCGAACAGGGTGCCACCGTCAAGCAGGGTTATGGCCTGCGGCCGATCGCCATGCGCACTCTCGAGCGCGCCTTCAACGCCTTGAGTCTCGCGAGCGCGGCGCAGCGCCGCGGCGCGCCGCGCCCCGAGCCGCCCGAGCACGCCGCCATTGCCACACTGCTCGAGCGCGAGAGCCGCGCCAGCTACCGCCGACTGGTGTACGAAGACCCGCAGTTCTACCGCTTCTTCGAGGCCGTGACCCCGATCGACGTCATCGAGCGCATGCAGATCGGCGCGCGCTCGGTGCGCCGCGCGGAAAGCGCCGGCATCCACGGCCTGCTGCCGGTGCCGTGGGTGTTCGCCTGGTCGCAATCGCGCTTCATGCTGCCGGGCTGGTTTGGTGCGGGCGCCGGACTGGGCGCAGTGGTGGAGCAGTTCGGGCTCGAGCGGGTGCGCGCGGCGAGCCGCGACTGGTTTTTTCTGGGAAACCTCGTCGACGATGTCGAGACGCTGCTGGCGCGCGCCGACCTCGAGGTTGCAGCCTGCTACCTGACGCTGGCACCGGCCGAGCTGCGCCATTACGCGCCGCTGCTGGAGGCCGAGTACCGCGCCGCCTGCCGCCAGGTGCTGGCCATCAAGGACAGCAAGGAACTCCTCGACTCCGATCCAACGCTGCAGCGCTCGATCCGCCTGCGCAATCCCTACGTCGATCCCATGAACCTGATGCAGGTGGACCTGCTGCAGCGCTGGCGCAGTGGCAACCGCGAGGATCGCGACCTGTTCGACGCCCTGCAGGCAAGCGTCAGCGGCATCGCCCAGGGCCTGCAGAGCACCGGATGAAACCTGACATGAGCGCCCCGCCGACCGAGACCGTGACCATCCGCGCAGCCCAACCCGGTGATGCGGCTCTGGCACTGGCGTTCATCCGCGAGCTCGCGGTTTACGAACATCTGGAGCACGAGGTGGTCGCCACTGAAGCCGACATCCACGCCGCGCTGTTCGGCACGCCACGCTACGCCGAAGTGGCGTTCGCCTGCGTCGCCGGTGCGGAGGTGGGCTTCGCGCTCTTCTTCCACAACTTCTCCACTTTCTGCGGCAAGCCCGGGATCTATCTCGAAGACCTGTTCGTGCGCCCGGAGCTGCGCGGCCGCGGCATCGGCCGGCGTCTGCTGGCGTGGCTGGCACGCACGGCGCTCGAGCGCGGCTGCGCGCGGCTCGACTGGGCAGTGCTCGACTGGAACACCCCCTCGATCGCTTTCTACCGCAGTCTCGGCGCCGAAGCCCTCGATGAGTGGACGACCTTCCGGCTGAGTGACGAACCGCTGGCACGCCTGGCCCGCGCCTGAGCACGCGGCAACGCGCCCGTTGAAGGAACGCGCCGACTACGGGCGCCGGTAGATGCTGCCGCCTTTCATGACCAGCACGACGTGCTCGGTGGCGGTGATGTCGCGGGTAGGGTCACCGCTGACGGCAATCAGGTCCGCCAGCATGCCGGCGCGCACCCGGCCGAGATCGCTGCGCCGCAGGATCTGCGCATCGGTGGCAGTGGCGGCGGTCAGGGCCTGCACCGGCGTCATGCCATCGCGCACCATCCATTCGAGCTCGCGGTAATTGGTGCCGTGGGCGAACACCCCGACATCACTGCCGCAACCGATCGTGACGCCCGCCTTGAGCGCCTCGCCAAACGCGCGCTTCGCCTGCTGCATGCCGGCCGTGGGCGGCGTCGCTCCGGCCACGTAGTGCTCGAAGTACTCACCGTACGCCTCTTGCGCTGTGAGTGTCGGCAGGTAGGCGACACCTTTCGCCGCCATGAGACGGAAGATCTCCGCGGTGCCGTTGTAGCCGTGCTCGATCGTGTCGACGCCCGCATTCACCGCGCGGCGCATGCCCTCGGCCGTGGTGGCGTGCGCCGCCACCGGGCGCCCGGAGGAATGGGCGGTCTCGACCAGCGCGCGCAATTCCTCCTCCGAGAACGTCGCCTGCTGGGTGCGCTCACGACCCCAGCGGTAATCCGCATACACCTTGATCCAGTCCGCTCCGCGCCCGGCCTGCTCGCGCACCGCCTTGATCACTTCGGGGACGCCGCTCGCCTCCTGCGCGCCCTGCGGCGTACAGCAGACGTCCGGGCGCAGCCCGCGTGGCGCCGGTCCATAACTGCCGGTGGCAACGATGGCGCGGGTGGCCACCTGCAGGCGTGGCCCCTCGATCAGAGCGTCGTCGATGGCAGCGCGCAGGGAGATATCGGCGTAGTCGGCACCTTCGGTGCCGAGGTCGCGCAGCATCGTGAATCCGGCCAGCAGAGTCGTGCGCGCCTGGCGCGCGGCCCGCAGCGTGCGATACGGCACCGGCTCCTTCAGCACCTGATCGTCCCACAGCGTCTCGTTGTAGGGATGCAGGAACAGGTGCGAGTGCGCATCGATCAATCCCGGCAGCAGTGTCGCTCCCGGCAGGTCGATGATCTGTGCGTCGGCGGGCACGCTGACCTCGCCGGGCGGCCCCAGCGCGAGGATGCGCTCGCCCTGCGTGAGCACGACCCAGCCCGCGTGCAGGGGCTCCCCAGCACTCCAGACCTGCGCCGGGCGCAGCAGCGTCACTTGCGGCTGAGCGGCAACGCCTGTCGCGGCAGCGAGAGCCAGCGCCGCCAGGGCGGTGCGCGCGCAACTCGACATGGTGATGATGCCCGCGCGTGGCGCGCGGCTCCCCGGTTGTTATGGCGATGGACGCAAGCCGCGCCAGCGGCTCACGAGTTCATCAGCACGGTCGTATCGTAGCTCTCGAAACCCTGGATGGCACGCGCGTACGCATTGAACACCAGCCGCTCGGCCACCTTGTCGGCGCGCGGCGCGAGCAGCATGCGCAGCACCACATCATCCCCCGGGCGCGTTGCCTCTTCCGCCAGCAGCTGCTCGATCACGCGCGTCAGGCGATGGTAGAGCTCGTTGACGAAGCGCAGGTGCGCGCCGTCGTGCACCTGTTCGCCGGCGCCGTAGGTGGCACGGGCTTCCTCCGCGAGTTCGTGCAGGAACAGGTTCAGCAAACGTGCCTTGTCGACCACCCGCAGGTCGGCAAAGAACTCGATTTCTGAGTTGAGATTCATGCGGCGCTCACGACGGCTTCGCTTCCGCTAAGCCGGGAAGAAGTCGATGGGTTTAGTGGTGGTGATGACGTTCACGTCCTCGGGATCAAAGTGGAACGAGCGCACCAGCGCGATGATCTTGCTCTCGAGATCCGGATCCTTCAGCTCGCTCGATACCACCCGGCACATGGTCACTTCGCCGGTCGGGGCGATGGTCAGCTCGAGCACGACCTTACCCTGCAGCTCGGCGTTCTCGTTGAGCGCGCGCCGGTAGAGGTTGTAGATACGGCCCTTGTTGCGATCGAACACCAGTTCGATCTCCTCCGGCGAGCGTGCCGCCCTGCCACCGCCGCCGGAGCTGGTCGGCGCGCGGTTGTTGAGCCCGGCACGCACGATGCCCGAGGTGACGGCGGTGGTGTCGTGCCCGGTGAGTGAGCCGGCGCCGCTGCCGAAGCCGCGGCTGGTATCGGCGGAGGTGATGCCGCCGGAACCGGCGCCGACCTTGGAGGTGATCAGCGAGCGCTCGGCGTGACTGTCGGCGCCGACCGCACCGGAGAGGTTCTTGGTCTCGAGCGGCGTCAGGTCCATCACGTCGCGCAGGTCGGCCAGCTCGTCCTTCACCTGATTGAGCTGCTTCTGCGCCTTCTCGCGCGCCTTGTCATGCTGGTCGACCGGTGGCGGCTTGACCAGCGCCACCTTCGGTTCGATCTTGGGCTTTTCCTCCGGTTTCGGCGTCGGCGGAGTCGGCGGCGGTGGCGGCTTGGGTGTCTCGGTCATGACGCGCGCCAGGCGCTCCGGTACCTCCTCGGCGATGGTGTGCTTGGGGCGCGGCAGCAGCGGAAACAGGATGCCGAAGAACACCAGCACGATCAGCAGCACGCGCAGAATCTTGCGGAAGCGCGCGCTGGATTCCGGATCGCCCTCCCAGGGCAGATTGAATTCGCGGTAGTACGGGGCGAGCACCATGCTCATAGGTCTAACCCGGACGGAAGCCGGCCGCGACCGGCTTTTCCTTCTGGATCACGGCCAGCGAGATCTTGCCGTAGTCCGCATCAGTACAGGTCGCCATGACGCGTTTCAGGACGTCGTACGGCAGCGCCTTGTCCGCCATGATGGTGATCTCGCGCTGCGCGATGTCCTTTTCAGTGATGTCCTTGCCGACCAGTAGCGGCCGCTTGAGCGCGACGCGCAGCGGCTCGACCAGGGCGGTCTTCTCCGCCTGGATATCCTTGACGCTGGTGATGTACTCGCCCTGCACGAACAGATCCGACTTGGTGATCATCACCACCACTGATTGCTTCGGTGCGGTCTGTGCGATCGACTGCGGGATCTCGATGCCCTTGGAGTTCTGGATGACCTCCACTTCGGTCGAGTAAACCAGCAGGAACGCCACCATCACCGAGAGAATGTCGATGAGCGGAATGAGATTCAGCTGCGCATCGGCGCGGTTGCGCAGATGGTGCTGCGCCATCCGTAATGCGCGGTTGGAGATGCTCATGACTTGCCTCCGGCGGCCGGGGCCACCGCCGTGACCGGAGCGGCCGGCGCGGCACCGGCGGGCGCATCGCCGGCCGGGGCGTCGCCGATGGAAATGTCGGGGAACAGCTCCGCCTGCACGAGATTGGCGCCCTGCCCGGTTTCGAAGACACGCACCCGATCCATCACCTGCACCAGCGTGTCGTACGGCGTGTCGGGCTCGAGCAGGATGCTGGCGTCAGTCTTGTCGGGGTACTTGCTCTTCACGAACTTCAGGTATTCGGTCAGGCCGTCATAGTTGTAGCCGCTGGTGGTGTTCGGCACCGCGTGCAGCGGCCCGGTGTTGCGGTCGGCCACCATCAGCTGATCCTTGCGCACCATCACCTCCAGCTGCAGCCCTGGCGGCGGCTCCTTGAACTCGGTGTTCGAGGCCGGCAGGTTGAGCTGCAGGATCACGGTGCGCGAGAACACGGCGGTCATCAGCAGGAACGTCACCAGCACGGTGAAGATGTCGATCATCGGCACCAGCAGCAGCTCTGCCGGCTTGCGCGAATGACGCTCCAGTTTGCGGTATTGATACGAACGGCGCATGCGCGACCTTCAGCTCTCCACTCGAGCGATCCGAACCGACTCAGGCCGCGGCAGCGGGCGTCGTCTGCCGCTCGGTGATCGCGTTCAGGAACTTCACCGAAGCCATCTCCAGGCTGTCGATCAGCTCCGTGGTCTTGGTCTGCAGCCAGGCGTGGATGAACAACAGCGGCACCGCGGTCATCAGGCCGAAGGCGGTGCAGTTCATCGCCACCGAGATGCTGGCCGAGAGCAGGTTGGCCTTCTCCGCCGGATTGACGGTGGCGACGGCTGCGAACGCGCGGATCAGACCCATCACCGTGCCGAGCAGTCCCAGCAGGGTGGCGAGATTGGCGAAGGTCGCCAGATAGTGCGTGCGCTTTTCCAGCTGCGGCACGACCTCCATGAGGCTCTCTTCCATCGCCTTCTCGATATCGTCGCGGCGGCGCGCCGACTGAATGCGCGCGAGCCCGTAGTTGAGAATGTGCGCGATGGCCGCATTCGACTTGGACGTCTTCTGCGCCACGGCGCGGAAGTTGCCCTGCCCGAGCAACGGCACAATCTCGTTCCACAGGCCGCGGTTACGCGCCGCCATGTGGGTGAGGTAGATGTAACGTTCGATGGCGATCGCCAGACCCACCACGAACACCACGGCGATCGGGTACATGAAGTCCCCGCCGCCCTGAAAGAAACGAACGATCAAATTCCAGAGGCCCATCTGACACTCCCGCTCAAAAAGACCGCCAAAGAAGCTCCGACACTAACCAAAACTGAATGACATAAAGCCAAAAAGCTGCGATCTGGCTCTCATCTGCGAGCTCACACTCCCCATATTTCAGGGGTTGTTGACCGAACCCTGCGCCGTGCCCGTTTTTGGGGCGGCCTGGTTGGGTTTCAGGTCGTCGTAGTAGCGGTTTTCCCGCCGAAACACGTCCCGATCCAGCGGTTGCAGCACCTCGTCCAACAGGCTGTTGACCGGCTTGCCGGTCAGGTCGCCCAGATCCGAGCGCTTCCACGGCACGATATACAGCACCTTCGGCAGCTCACGGTTGCCGGTGATGTCGGTGGTGCCGAGCTCGACCCGGTCCGCCCCCGCCTTGCGCGCCGGCGCCTTGCCGGCGGCGGCCTTGGAGCCGGCCGCGACGCTGGCCGGCTTATCCTCTGCCGCCTTGTCGCCTGCGCTCGCAGTGCTTTGCGATGCAGCCGCCGCCGACGAAGTCGTCACGGCAGGCTCGAGCTGATCCGGTCGCGGAATCTGCGCCGGCGCCACCGCAGGCGCACTGCTCTGCTGCGCGCTCACCGTCAGTGGCACTGCGCACCATGCCAGCAGCAGCGTGAATCGTAGCGTACGCATGCTCAACCTCCTGTGCCGTGCGCCGAGGCGGTGGCCGGCGCGCCCTGCGGGGTCGTTCCCGGGGCAGGCGTCGCCGGGGCACCCTGCGCCGGTGGGGCATCCTTCGCCGGGGCCGACTCGGCTGGAGTCGCCGGAGCGCTGTCCGCCCCGGGTCGTTTTGCCGGCGGCATCCCTAGGCGCTGCCGCAGCTCTGCGATCCAGCCACTGACCGGTTTTTCCTCGCCCGTGAGCTGCTTGTATTGCTCGAGCGCCTTGAGCGCACGGTTGGGATCACCCAGATAGAGATCCGACAGCACCCCAAGGTTCCGCCACGCCGGAGCGTAGTTGGGGTCGGCCGCGATCGCCTTTTCGTAGGAATCCGCCGCATCCTTGAACTGGCCGCGCTCGCGCTGCGTGACGCCCAGCTCGTCCCAGGCTACCGCAGAGCCCGGCTCGCGCTCCACCGCGCTCTTGAGCGTCGCTTCCGCCTGCTCGAGGTTCCCCTGCTTGCGTTGCAGGATGGCCAGATTCACCAGCGGGGCCGCGAACTGCGGATACTGCAGGGCGACCTGCTTGAAGCCAAGCTCCGCCTCGTTGGCGTTGCCGGCCCGCATGTAGTTGACGGCGCGATTGAAATCGGCGCGCGCCGCCGGCGGCACCTCCGGATGGCTGACGGGCGGGGTGGCGCTCGCGGCCGCCGGCGTCGGCGCACCGGCAGCGGGCGCGGCCGCGGTCTTCGCCGCTGCGCTCACGGGCACCGGCGCGGTCGCAGCGGGCCGGGAGGGATGCGAACTGCAGGCGGCGATTGCTGCGAGCGCAAGCGTCGTGGCCGCCCAACGCAGCCATTTCGCGGCGGGTGGCGTCGCTGCGGTCGCGCGCCCGGCGGACGACGCCGCATCACTCGAGGCTCGCGACCACATCCGGTGTCTGCTCCGTCTTGCCGTAACGGGCGGGTTTCAGCTGCGCCAGTGCCTGGAAGCTCTTGCGCACCCACTCGTCATATACCCCGTCCTTGGCCCGCGCCGCGTTGATCTCGTGCGCCTTGATGGCCTGTTCCTCGAACGGGAACACCTGCTCCTCGAGCAGCGAGTTGTATTCCTCCAGCTCCTCACCCTTCAGATTCTTCGGCCGTTCGGAGGCCAGCAGGTCCTTCGCCAGCACGCTGTAGAGGTCCGCCATTTCGTAGGTGGCCGCGGTGGTCACCTCGGCCACCTGGTACTCGGCGGCGCGCTTATAGCCCTCCATCGCAGTCTCGAGCGCGTTGCGCTTGACCAGCAGACTCTTCTTGAGCGGTGCGCTCAGGCGGATGGCGCGGAAAGCATCGCGTGCCGGCTGCGCCAGCGCCAGTTGCGCCTTGGCCGCAAGATAATGCGTGCGCTCGGTGCGCTGCGCCCCGGCTTCGGCGTCCGCGCGAATGATCTCGTGATACCAGCGGTCGCGCCGCGCCACATCGCCGCTCTTTTCGGCGTATTCCGCGAGGTGCTGGCGCGCCTCCTCCGCATCCTGCACCGGCGTCGGGTTGCTGGCGACGAACTTCTCCAGCATGCCGACCGCCTTGGGGGTGTTGCCGGCCTTGGCGTACAGATCGGCCGACTGCAGCAGCGCCTCGCGCTGCACTGCCCGATCCTCGCTCGGGCTGGCGGCGATGCGCTCGAATTCCGTGGCCGCCTCGCCCGGACGATTGGCGCCCGCATAGGCGACCGCGAGTTTGCGTGTGACGTCCGCCTGCAGCGGACTCTGCGGGAACTGGCGACGAAAGTCCTCGAGCACTGCGATGGCCCGGTCCCATTGCTTCATGCCGATCAGCTGGGCGGCGGCGTCGTACTGCGCGTTGGTGCGGATCTTGGCATCGGGCGCCACGCGCGCGACGCGCAGGTAGTCCTCGACCGCGCCATTGGCATCGCCGGCCTTCTGGCGTGCCTCGCCCTGCTTGTAGACACTCGCCGCCAGGCGCTCGTTCAGGTCGGTACGCAGCTTCTCGTCACTGCCGGCGAGCGCACGTGCCTGCTCGAAGGCGGGCTCGGCCTTGTCGTATTCACCCTGATCGAAGTGCGCCTGCGCGATGATGGTCCAGGCGATGCGCTGCTTGGCCTGATCGACCGGCGGCTGGCGCGCCAGCAGAGTCTGCGACAGGTTCACGGCGCGCGCGCTGTCGCCGGCGGCGAAGGTCTCCTCCGCGGCACGCGTGAGCACGCCGGCGCTGTCCGGATGCTCGGGGAAGGTCTCGGCGAACTTGATGTTCGCGTCGGTGGCGCGCTTGTGCCACAGCGCCTTGTCCGCCGGCGCCAGGCCTTCTTCGGCTTTCTGGTAGGAGATGAGCGCCGCGTAGGCAGCAACCGCCGACTTGTCGTTCTTCGGATAGCCGTAGGCGGTGTGCTCGTATTCGCTCGCCGCCTCGCTGTACTGGCGGCTGTCGAACAGCGCCTCGGCCAGCAGATAGTTGGTCTGCGCAGATTCGGCGTCATCCGGGAAGGATTTGAGATAGTCCCGGTACCAGCGCGCGGCCTGCTCGAAGTCGGCGACGTTCTTGGTCTTCTGCGCGTTGGCGTGATAGTAGGTCGCGACGTCCTTGAGGTTGGTCTTGAGCGCCTGGACGACCAGCGGGTGGTCGGCGCGGCTGCGGGTCTTCCAGTAGGGTGAGTCGAAGTTGTAGCGCTCGACAAATTCGCGCTTGGCGTCGAACACCAGCTGGCTGAAGCCGCCCTTGTTGTAAGCCTCGATCGCGGCCATATCCAGATCCGGCGCATGCTCGCCGTACGGATCGCGCTGCACGTAGGCGCGGTAGACACTGGCGGCGTCCTGAAAGCGCTGCTTGTCGACGTACAGATCGCCGAGGTGCGAGTACAGCAGCCAGGCGTACGGGCGCTCGCCGTGCTGGTGCATGTACTGCTCGAGAGTCGTGGCGCCTTCATTGTAGGAGAAGGCGATGCTCATGACGCGCAGCGTGTCCTCGACCAGCTCCCGGTCGGCGCGCCGCAGGCTCTCCAATTTTACCAGTTTGCCGGGCGTGGTGCCGAGCTCGCGATCGAGCACGCCGGAAAAGGACGGCAGGCTCTCGAGCGTCTGCGACTGCTTGAATAGTGACCAGCCGTTTTTGTACAGGCTCTGCTGGTAGTAGGCGGAGCTGGCACCGTGGCTGATGACCGCACCGTAGGCATGCTCGGCCTCCGGGTAGCGCTTGGCGGAGAACAGCAGCTCGCCACGGCGGAACTGCACCTCATCGAGCTGCGTGCTCTGCGGGTAGCGCTGCACGATGCGGTCGAGCGTGCTCAGCGCCAGCTCCGGCTGGCCGGTGGTCTCGTAAGCGCGCGCCAGCTGATACAGCACCTGGTCGTTGCGCGCGTAGTCGGGATAGGCCTTGAGCAGCGTCGTGTAGAGACGAATGGCTTCGGCACCCTGCAGATCCTCGGCGGTCACCTCCTGCTCGAGGCGCTGCAGCTCGCCGGCGTCGAGATTCAGATCACCGAGCCGGCGCATGGCCTCGGCGCGCAGTTTCGGATCGGTATTCTGCAGCTCGAGGAAGTGCTTGTAGTTCTCCATGGCGCGCGTGGCGTTGGAATCGGCCGGAGTGTCCTTGTGCACTTCGACCTTCTTGCTGCTGAGATCGCCGATGGTGGTCGTTGACTTGCTCTGCGCGCCGGCGGTGGCAACGCAGCAGCTGCACACCAGCGCGGCCGCAACGGCGGCGCCCGGGGATCGCCGGCCGCGGGCGCTCATTTCGGCGCTTCCTCGGCGGGCGCCTGCGGCTCGGGCTCGCCATTCTCCGTGCCCTTCTGCACCGGAGCTGTTGCCTTGCTGGAACCCGCAGCGCCGGCATTCGCGGCCCGATCGTAGATGGTGGCGAGCGCGAAGCGCGCCTGCACCTGATAGGTGTCGAGGCGCGCCTTCTGCTGCTCGAGCTCGCGCACCGCGACCTGCACCAGGTAGCCGCGCTGCTGCTGCTCGGCAGCCGCCAGCCGTACCTGCAGCGAGTCGAGGCGCTGGCGCAGCGCCGTCACGCGCGTGGCGAACTCCCCGGTGTTGAGCGGCATGTTCTTGCGCGCCCGCTCCACACGGATCCAGCGGCTCTGCGCCTCCTGCAGCGCCAGGCCGAGATCCCGCAGCCCGCGATGCTCCTGCCACAGGCGTGCGGCATAGGCATCGTTCAGGCGGTAATAGAGCACGCCCTTGACCAATGCGAGCCGCGCGCGCAGCTCGGTATTTTCTGCGCTCGGCGGAGCGCCGGCCAGCGCCGCCTCCATGCGCTGCACACGCGCCCACTGGTCGCGCTCGGTCTCGTTGCCGAGTGCGCCGACGTCGTGCTGCGCCTCGATGGTGCGCAGGGTGCTCTCCAGCGCCGCATCGCGCTGCTGCAAATGGGCCACCGCGTTCGAGGCGAGCAGCGCGTCGGTACGCGGCAGCCGCTCGGCATAGGCGCGGTCGCGCGTCTCGATCATGTCCTGGAAGGCGACCAGACTGTCCCCGCCCTGTGACAGCGTGCTGTTGAGATAGACCAGGTCGCGGTAGTTCTTGACGCCCTCCTGGAAGTCGTGGCCGGCGAGCACCGCATATAGATAAGGTGACTCGGCCGATGGCGGCAGCGACTTGACGTCGCGGAACCAGCCGTGCAAGGCGGGTGCGATGTTGACCTCGCCGCGCTGATCCGGACTGACATCCGCGCTCGGCTGATCCTCGGCGAGGATCTGCTGCAGCAGGCCGCCTTTCTCGATGCCTTCGATGGCCTGGTCGAGGTGCGCGTTCTCGCTCTCGAACGACTTCAGTGCGCTCTCGTAGTACTCGGCCGACTGCGAATTGGCGCTGAGCTTGCTGAACGCATAGGGCACTGCCAGGTAGGACTCCTGCACTGCCGCATCGAGCAGATCGCGGCCGCGCAGCTCCATCCAGGGCGTGAGCGCCCCCTGGTAGTCGCCGAGCGCAGCATCCGCCCAGCCGATGCCGAGCAGCGCCTTGTTGGAATAGGGGCCGTTCAGGCGCACCCGCGCCAGCGCCGGTCGCGCCTTGGCCGGCTGCTCCGCCTGCAGGTAGGCGAAGCCGAGAGCGAGGTTGGCGCGGTCACGCAGCGCCAGCAGCTCGGGAGTGTTGGCCGGCATGCCGCCGACGCCCGCCAGGAAGGGGTCGGCATCGGACAGGCGCTTGGTGCGTACCAGCGCCACCCCGAGGTTGAAGCGTGCGTAGGCCGACCACACCGGGCCGCCGCGCCAGCCGGTGAGCAGGCGGATCGCTTCATCGTAGCGGTCCTGGTGCATCAGCACGTTGGCGGCCAGCAGCTCTTTCTGCGCCTCGAGATCGGGCGACATGCGGCCGTTGATCTTCTGCAGCGCTGCTTCGGCTTTGTCGAGGTAGCCGCGTGCGTACCACACCTGTGCCAGGTAGTACCAGGCGCGGTTGCGCACGCCGGTCGGCACATCGTCGGTCAGCAGCCGCGCGAAGATCTCGCCGGCCTCGTTGTGCATCCCCAGCTGCAGATACAGTCCGCCGGCCAGCAGCTGCGCCTCGCCGTCGTGGTGCGGCATCAGGTTCCAGTGCTCGTAGGCCAGCAGGCGCGTCAGCGCCTCGAAGTCATCGCCCTGGAAGTCGTAGAACAGCACATCGCCGTAGTGCAGGTCGCGGATGCGCGTGATCGGCAGCTTCTCCGGGTCGTGGCGCCGCGCCTGCACGCCGGCGCTCATGGACAGTGCGGCGAGCGCAGCGACAAACAGGACGCGCATGGAAGGCCGCGGTGGCAAGGGCTATTCCCAGTCCTTGATCTCGAACTCCGGCTCCAGTTTGCGTTGCCGGTCATCGATCTTCAGCTCGAGGTACTTCGCGCCCACGCCCTTTTCAAAATGAATCGAAGCGCCGCGCTTGTACGGCCGGTCGTTGGGTCCCTTGCCGTTGAAAAACGCCACCAGCTCGTGTGAGCCAACCTTGAGATTGCCGACATACAGCCGCTGCACGCCACCCTTGAGCAGCGCCTCTACCTCGCGCGGCGTGTACAGGTAGTTGATGACCTCCTTCTGGTCGACCTTGAGCTGCACCGAGTCGAGCGCGAAGAAGTCACCGACGTCCATCGACAGGAATACCGCCACCTGGGTGTTGGCCGGGAACAGCAGCTCTTCTTCCAGAATGAACAGATCGCGGTTGAGATCGACCACGTCCTTCTTCAGTCCCTGAATGTCCTGATCCAGCCCGCGGGTGTCGCCGCCCGGCTCGGCGGCCGCGGCCGGCGGCGGCGCCGCATCCGCGGCGGGCGTGGCAGCAGCGTTTGCCGGTGCGGCGGGGGCCGGTGCGGGCGTGGGCGCGGCCGGGTTCGTGGCCGGCGCCGGCGGGGTTGGCGGCGGCGCGGCCAGCAACTGGCCGCCAGCGAGCAGCAGTCCGGCGGCGCAGGCGGCGCACCACGCGCGCCGCAGTCTGCGCCCGGGGCGCAGCGGGTTTGAGGCCGTGTCAGGCATGTGGGTTCCGATCATTCGTTCAGCAAAGCCCGCAGTTCTTGCACATACAGCCGCTCACTCGCGCTGCTGTAATCGCGCAGCGCGTAGCGTACGGTGCCGTTGCGATCGATCAGTACGGTCATCGGCAGGTTGTCCACCTGATAGTTGCGACTGACCGACTTTTCCGGATCCAGCAGCATCGTGAAACTGACCCGCGCCGAGTGCGCGAAATCGCGTGATTGCTGCGCATCGTCGTCGACTCCGATTCCGTAGATCGCCAGCCCCGCCGAGCGGTAAGTCGCGAGGCTGCGGCTGAGCACATCGAGCTGGGTGCGGCACGAGCTGCAACGACTGCTCCAGAAGCTTAAGACCACCACCTCGCCGCGGTGTTCGGACAGGCGCACATTGTCACCCGCCGTGGCGTGCAGCGCGAAATCGGGGGCCGCCTGGCCGATGAGCGCGTAACCCTGCTGTGCCTGCAATTGCGTGCCGAGCAACGCCAGCGCGACCCACGATATCCACAAAGCCGTGCACCCGCGCGCACTCCGCACACGCCACGCCGCGCCGTTCGGCCGTTGCCAGCTCAATAAGGATCCTTCGCAGCGACTGCGGGCAAGGCCCGCACCAAGCGCGCAAAATTGCACAGCGTGCGGAACACTGTCAACGAAGTGGCCGGCGAAATGAGGGCTGCAGCCGCCGTTGCTGCGGCTCGGACGACGGCGTCGTCAGCGGGCGACACGCGCCACACCGCCCCGGGAGAGTCCGTGGGCGGTGCGGTATGTGTCCTGCATCACACGATGGGCGCGAACGCCGTGAGCGTGTCCAGCTGGCTGCCCGAGCCCAGACTCTGGAAGGGGAACAGCGTCTGGAACTGGTTGGTGGTCCCCATCAGCGCCATGTAGTTGAGGATGGCGAGCTCCGCCAGCTGCGGCACCGAGTTGGCCGCCGGGCTGGAGCTGGTCACGACGTTACCCGCAGCGCTGAAGTAGCCGATCTGCTGGCCGGCTGCGCCATTCATCAGCTGCGCCCGTCCCGAGGGGTTGTAAACCAGGAAGAAGGTCGAGGCCACCGCCGAGTTGTCGCCCTGCCAGCCGAGCTTGCCGCGGCCGGCGGTGCTGTTGTCGGGCATCAGGTTCGAGCTCAGCGAGCCGTCACTGATCACGTAGATCATGACCGGCTTGCCCTTGCGCTGCGCGTACTCAAGCACCGCGCCGATCATCTGCCCGGCAGTGAAGTTGCGCGTCTCGCCCGTGGCACGCGTGCCGTCGTGGTAGTCGAAGCCGCCCATCGCGATGGTGCCGGCACCGGCGTAGCCGTCGATGACCAGCTTCATGACCGTCGCGGTCGCGGCGACATCCGAGTTGCTGAAGTCGGCAGCGGTGAAGATCGGTGTGGCACCGCCGATGATGAGCGGGTCCTGGGTCGGATCGAGCGCGGCGGGGTTGCCGAAGGTGAAGGCGGTGTTGGCCGATTTCACGTAGTTGCAGCGCACCTGGTTCTTGAGCAGCGTGTCGTCGGCCGCCTGCGTCGGGTCGCTGGACGGGTACATCTGCACGCCCGGAGTGCTGCCGCTCGGGGCGCTGAGCGCGCCGCCGATGCTGCTTTCGTTGCCCGCCTGGTAGGGCGTGCTGCCAGTGCTGATGCGCACCTGCGACTCGAGCACCGACACCGAGAGCGGATCTGCGCTCGCCCCACCGGTGCTCACCAGGCCGGTGGCATCGGAGGGCTGGCTGATCACGGTCGGCTGCAGCGCCGGATTGATGGTCTGCATCAATGCCATGGAATTGCCGCCGGAGACCGACGACTCGGTGCCGACCAGATCCAGCAGCAGGCCGTTGGCGCCTGCCATGGCGATGCCGTACATCGGGTTGTGTGGATTGGACTGCGTGTCGTTCTGCGATTCGGCGCAGAACACCGCGCCGCTGGTGCCGGCGGCGGTGGCAGGCGTGGTGGCCTTGCTGAGGATGCCGCGCTTGATCGCGCCATCGGCCTGCCACAGCAGGCCGAGCGAGGAGTCGATGTTGGCGGTCGAGCTCGGCACCATGCTGCCCGGCACGCCGAGCAGCTCGTAGCCTGCGACCGACAGGAACGCCGACTGGCCGCCCTGCTGGCCGACCAGCACTTCCGAGCCGACGAGGTTGGCCCCGCCCGCGAGATCGAAGCAGATGAACGGAATGCCCGCCGAGGCGGTGGGCACGTTGCACTGGGTGGCGCCCAGCATGCCGGTGATATCCGAGGACAGCTGGAACGCCTGAGCGTTGGCCTGCGGGCTCTTGAGGAGCGCCCCGAGCCAGGCGGGCGCGAGCACCATGCCGCTGCTCGAGAGCATCCCGGCAGCGAGGAAGTCGCGGCGGCTCACCGGCCGCTTGTGATTCTCATGCAGCAGCGGCTCTCCGGGCTTGTGCGCGCGCGGGGGCTTCTTTGAGATGAAGAACATGTGCGTGTCTCCGAAGTCCTGACCGTTACTGCAACATCACCGCGGCACTGCCCAGCGTGGCCGTGCAGGCCGCCTCGGTCGCCGTCAACACCGTGGCCTGGCTGTAGTCGTAGCCGGTGCCCTTCAGTGTCGGAATCAGCTGCAACAGCGCGTCCACCTCGTTAGTGACCGCGGTAGCGGTCTGCGGACTGACGTTGCTGCCCACGGCATTCGTCACCAGGGCGTTCTCGACGATCTGACGGTTGCCGCTCGTGTTGAAGAACGAGGCGGCCGTGCTGTTGATGCTCGATTCCAGCCCCATGCCAAAGAACGCCTGGCGGTAGCTCGGGGTCGAAACCAGCACGTTGCAGTAGCCGTTCGCCAGCTGCCCCATGGCGTTCTGGTTGGAGGGCACGAGCGCCGACATCGTGGGAGTCGCGGCCATGGACTGCTGCTGACTCTGGTACTGCGCCCACAGCGTGCTGTTGGTGATCGGTATGCCGGTGACGCGCGACAGCGTGCTGTTGACGCGCTCGAACGTCGCGATGCCGAAGTCCGGTACCGGCGTGTTGACCGGTGCCGGCGGCGAGAACGCGACCGGCGGATCGACGTACGCGTGCACGTGCGAGCCGATCTGATCGAACGACAGGAAGAACAGGTCGCCGGTCGGCCCCAGGGTGACCGGCACCACCGTGCCCAGCCCCGAGAGCAGCTGGCCGTTGGCGGCCGAGAAGCTCGTGCCGACCGTCGAGTTCATCTCCGCGTACGCCTGGCCGGCGGGCGCGAGCTGACCGTTGACACCCAGGCGGATGCCGCTGATCTGCAGGTTCGACGGCACCGTCACCGTCGGGTCGAGGCTGATGAACGTCGGCTGGTAGAACAGGTAGCTGTAGTTATCGTACTGGCTGGCGGTGAACATGATGTACGACTGCGAGACGCCGGTGAGCGAGCTGACGCCAAACAGCAGGTAGTACTTCTGCCCGACGCCGGCGTTGAAGTTCTGCATGACCTGCGTGGCGGTGAGCGCGCGGTTGTGGATGGCGACCATCTTGATGACGCCCTGCCACTGCCGCTGACCGGTCACCTCGTTGCCGAGCACCAG